>CAMHSI010000111.1 GCA_946187775.1 uncultured Clostridia bacterium | reverse complement strand
TGCTGGCGGTTTCCGGGGAGGAATGGGACCACCTGATCTTCCCGGAGCGGGCGGAGACCTATGACGGATACGCGGTGTACCTGGACGGCAACCACGGCCTGGCGGAGATCCGGAACCCGGCGGCCCCGGGAGGAACCCTGCTGGTGTTCAGGGATTCCTTCGCCAGCTGCCTGCTGCCCCTGCTTTCCGCCGACTGGCAGCGCATCGTGGCGGTGGACGCCCGGTATTACGCCGGATCCTTCTCCCGGGCCGCGGAGGAGGCCGGAGACGTGGACCGGATCCTCTTCGTCTATTCCCCGGACAGCCTGCTGAACGATACGTCCCTGGCGGGAAAGCTCCGGTAAAAAAAGACAAAAAAACCTGCCCGGGCGCTTTGCCCGGGCAGGTTTTGCAGATTGCGGGATTATTCCGCGGCTTCCGCTCCGTAGGTGCACAGGGCGCCGAAATCAAAGTCGGCGATGTTCAGGATGCTGACGCTGCCTTCCAGGTCCTGGTACAGGAAGACGATCTTCCAGGCAGGCACCGCGTTGGGAACAACCACCGTTCCCTGGCACAGGAAGGCGTAGTTGGTTCCGGCTACCACCTGGGTGCCCAGCAGGGCCACAGGCACGTAGTCCACGCCCACCAGGCCTTCCATTCCCTTGTCAAAAACGGCCTTCGCCTCATCGGTAATGGCGGGATCCGCCGCGGCGGCCCAGCCGCCGGAGAGCATGCCTTCGGCCTCAGCGGGAACCTCTTCGCCCGCCTGGTTCTCGGCCAGGGCAGCGCAGGCAGTGAACAGCAGCATCGCGGAAAGCAGAATCGCAAACAGTTTCTTCATGGGTTTATCCTCCTTTTTTATCCGGTACACCCCCGCGGGGCGCCCCGGTATCTTCCTTACACCTGTATATACGCAGGAAAGGGGAGGGGTGTCAGCCGTTGGACAGCATAAATATTTTTCCTTCGCCGGCCTGCTCCACGTTGTCGATCCAGTGCAGGTTGCCCTCCCCGTCAAAGGCGAAGCAGGCGGGATACGCCCCGTTTTCCACGGTTTTGTCATAGACGGTGGTAATGGCTTCCCCTTCCTTTTCCTGGGTTTCCTTGACGGCGATGAAGGCGTAGAGCCGGTCGTCCTGGGGATCATAGCTGCAGGAGTAGATCCAGGTGGTGAGGCCGTTTTCGGATTCCAGGTCCATCTGGGCCTTGTAGCCGGAGAACATGGTGCCGTCCGCGTCCTCCGTGTCCCAGAAGATGCTCAGGGAATAATCGTCGCAGGCGTAGGTGCCCTCGAACCAGCCGGATTTCACGAACCGCCGTCCGGCGCCCGCGTCCCCCGCCTCGTCCTTCCAGAGCAGGCAGCCGTCCTCATCCAGGGTGAAGATGGCGCTGGCCTCGGCGGAAACCACCTCACGCTCCTCCATGGAGCCTTCCTCGTTCCAGCGCACCGCCAGCTCCCGGTTGGTGGCGGTGCTGTCGGAAACCAGGGCGTCCTGGGCGTCGTTCATGATGCAGGTGTACTCCCACAGCCGGGTTCCCGATTCCAGGGAAACGACCACGGCCCAGTAGCCGTCCATGCAGTTGATTTCCACATAGTCAAACCCGTCCCGCCAGACGCTGTCAAAGGGATCCCGTTCCGGGACAGCCTCCGGGGCGGCAGGCGTCTCCGGGGTTTCGGCCAGGGCGGAAACCCCGGCCAGGATCATCATCACCGCCAACAGGGCGGCAGTCAGTTTCTTCATTGCTTTGCTCCTCCTTCAGAAAAGGAATATGAGGGAGCGGAATCCCGGCAGCCTTGCCGTACGCTCCCATTCCATTTATACGACGGAATGCCATTTCTGTCAATAAATTGTAACAATTTTGTCTGAGAGCTGACATAATATTCCGGCCTTGACGGCCTATTTGCCCTGCGGTAGAATGGGTAAAAAAGATCCGGAGGAAAAAGGCATGATTTCCACAAAAGGCCGCTACGCACTGCGGGTGATGATCGATCTGGCAGGGCAGGGGGAGGGAACCCCCGTTCCCCTCAAGGATATTGCCAAGCGGCAGCAGATCTCCAAGAAGTACCTGGAGATCATCATGCGGGAGCTGGTGGACGGAAAACTGGTGAAGGGATCCAGCGGAAAGGGCGGCGGATACGTGCTGCTGCGCCGGCCGGAGGAGATCCCCGTAGGAGAGATCGTGGAGCGGATGGAGGGAACCCTGGCGCCGGTGGCCTGCCTGCAGGACGGGGCGGATCCCTGCCCCCGGTACGGGGAGTGCGCCACCATCGGCCTGTGGGCCGAGATGGACAAGCTGGTGCATGACTTCCTCTACAGCCGGAAGCTGTCCGACCTGGTTGCCCCTGCGGAAAAAGAGCGGGAATAAACCGAAAAAACGGGAGGGACAGGGCCATGAGGACGCTGTATATCGAGTGCAACATGGGCGCTGCAGGGGATATGCTGACCGCTGCCCTGCTGGAGCTGGTGCCGGACCGGGAAGCCTTTATCGACCGGATGAACGCCCTCGGGCTGCCGGGGGTCAAAGTGGAGGCGGAGGAAGCCGAAAAATGCGGCATCCGCGGCACCC
>CAMHSI010000110.1 GCA_946187775.1 uncultured Clostridia bacterium | reverse complement strand
GTATTTCAGCTATGACGAGCTGAACGCCCTCAACGGCGAGCAGTGATCCCTTCCAACATCTGGAATCTCAGCATACCCGGATCGGGATGTCAAACGGAACGTGGAAAGGCTTTTTTTCCGCTTTATTCTGTGCTATTCTTGGGGTGCGGCCGGGAGGACGGTTTCCCGGCCAAACTCCGGGGAACAGCAGGAGGAGAACCATGGAAAAAAAGAATTGGCGGAGGATCCTGAGCGTCACAACAGCCCTGTTCCTGTGCGCCGGCGGCGTGCAGGCCGGGAGGGCGGAGGGCAAAAGCCCTGCCGGGGAGCGGGCGAACAAAGCCTGGCTGAACACGGATATTGACGGCAGCATAACGGAAGAGACCACCGCCAGGATACAGGACGATTTCAACCTGGCAGCCAACAAGGAGTATATCCTGAAGCTGAAGATCCCGGCGGGCAAAACCCAGAACGGAGGGTTTTACGAAGTCGGCGGAATCGTGGAAAGGCTCCGGGTGGAGGCCATGAAGGACGAATCCGCGACGGGCCACGACGCGGAGCTGGTGAAAAAGTATTACGGCCTGCTGTCCGACTGGGAAACCAGGGACCGGGAGGGCACGGCGCCTGCCATGAAATATATCAATGAGATCCGGGAGATCTCCACGCTCCAGGAAATGACGGCCTGGTTCGCGGACCGGGAGAAGGGCGGACTCTTTTCCTTCTCCCTGCCTTCCAGGGTCGGAGGCAGTTTCGGATGCCTCTTCTCCCTGTCCATCGCGGTTTCCCGGGACGATCCGTCCGTCCGGGTCCTTTCGGTGGATCCCATGGGGATTTCCCTGGAGGACGCGGCGGAATACCGGAACATGACGGAAAACGGCAGGATCAAAAACGAGGCGTACACGGCGTCCCGGCGGTTTGTCCTTTCCCGGATGGGCTTTACCGAAGAGGAAACCGAGCGGATGATCAACAACACCTTCCGGCTGGAAACCATGCTTTCGGAGTATATGCTCTCCGTGGAGGAGCTGAACGATCCGGCAAACATCCGCAGGATCTGGAATCCCATGGATTTTGCCGGGCTCTGCGAAGCGGCGGGATCCTTCCCGGCAGGGGAAATCCTGAAGGGCTGGGGACTTTCGGAGGGCGTCACCTTCAATCTTGCGGAACCGGAGTACATGAAGGCCCTGGGCAGCATTTACATGGAAGAGAACCTGGAGCTGTTCCGGGACTACACCGTTGTAAGGATGGCGGATGAATGGTGCGGTTACCTGGACCGGGAAACCCGGGACGGGGCCACGGCAGCCGCCAACAAGGCCAAGGGAATCGAAGGCAGGGCGGAGGATGACGTGCTGGCCATGCAGATGACGCTCCGCCACCTGCCGGTGCCGCTGGACAACCTGTATATCCGCAGGAACTGCACGCCGGAGCTCCGGGAGGAGATCACCGGAATCATCCACGATGTGGTCCGGATCTACCGCACCATGCTGGAAGGGGAGACCTGGCTGACGGAGGAGACAAGGAAGAAGGCCGTTGAAAAGCTAGATGCGATGACCGTCCGCTCCGTGTATCCGGACAAACTGGAAGCCTGGGACGACCTTGAGTTCCGGGATGCAGGGGAGGGCGGAAACCTCCTGGAGGCGACGATTACCGCTGACCGCTACTTCAGGGACCGGGTGCTTGCCCTGCTGAAGCAGAAGGTGGACAAGACGGTCTGGAACCGGTATGAAATGCCCGTTTCGGACAGCAACGCGTATTACAGCCCCGAAGACAATTCCATCAACATCCTGGCCGGGATCCTGAACGGGATCGTTTACCAGCCGGAGTATACCTATGAGCAGAAGCTGGGAACCGTAGGCGTCATCATCGGCCACGAGATCAGCCACGCCTTTGACCCCAGCGGCTCCCAGTATGACAAGGAAGGGGCCCTGAAGTCCTGGTGGACGGAGGAGGATAAAAAGGCCTTTGACCAGCGGGCTGCGAAGCTGATCAGCTATTACGACAGTATTGAACCGATTGAGGGAATGAAGTACAGCGGCAGGCTTGTGCAGGACGAAGCCATTGCGGATATGGGCGGCATGAAGGCCGTGCTGCTGCTCGCGGCGGAAAAGAAGGATTTCAACTACGAAGAATTCTTCCTCGCCTACGGAAAGTTCTGGGCCGTGAAACGGCTGAGGTCCGAAGAGATCAACAAGATGAAGACGGACGTCCATCCCTTGGCGTACCTGCGGACCAACGTTACGGTCATGCAGTTTGACGAATTCCAGAAGCAGTTCGGCATCCAGCCCGGGGACGGCATGTACCTGGCCCCGGAGGAGCGGATCTCCGTCTGGTGACAAACGCGGGAGCGATAAAAAGCAGCTCGGGAAGAATCCTGGGCTGTTTTTTTTGTCAGCGTCGCGCGCTCATTTTCGGTAGGTCATTTCCATATATTTTTGGCTCCATACCGGATCCCGATGCTCAGGGTCATTTTCACTCATCCGGCAGTCCTTCCACAGGTCGTCCGCAATTTCCAGGATAGTATCCGTCAGCTCCAGATCCTTTGTGTACTTTGGGGGAATGCCGGAAAGGCCGAGCTTCGCCCCGAGGATAT
>CAMHSI010000109.1 GCA_946187775.1 uncultured Clostridia bacterium | reverse complement strand
AAGGATCCCTACTGGGTCAAGGTTTCCGTCAACGGCCGCAAGGGCTATATGCAGAAGAAGAATCTTCGGTAATCAATCCCCGGAGGCGGTTATGAAACAGGAAAAATCCTCTGCAGTGTGGATTTTTGTCGGATTGCTGCTGGTGGTCATCTTTATCGTGGGCATGGTCTGCGAGAAGAACCCTGCGGCCTTTTCCGTCAAATACCGCTATGACCTCGCCCTGGAACAGTTCTGTTCCTTCTGCGTAGCCTATCGTTTGCCGGCTGCCATCCTCGGCATTCCCACCTTCCTGGTCTCCCTGGTCCTCAGCCTGGTCCGGGAATCAAAGCGGGACCGGCAGCAGTAATCCTCCGGATAAACTGGAATAAAAGAGGCGCTGAATCGTCAGCGCCTCTTTTGCTTTGCTTTTTGTTATACCGCCTGCAGCCATCCGCTCTCCCGGAGCCGGGTGTTGTACCGGCTGTCCAGGCACATCCAGATCTGGGCGTCCTCCACCGATTCAAACCGCGGCATCCCCGCCGGCGGTACAAGCCCGACCCTTTCATATTCCATCTGCACATACTGCCAGGGGCGGATTTCCGGTTTCTCGTATTCCCCGCCGGAGGTGAAAAACAGGGCGGAGTTGATGGCGTGTATCGTATTGCGGTCCATGGTTCTGCTCATTGCGGTTCCTTTCCGGCCCCTCCGGCCTCTGCAATTCTGTTCAGCACATCCCGGCTGGGAATCTGCTCCTCCCGGAGCTTCCCGATCACCCGGCCCAGGCAGCGCACCGTCTGTCCTTCCCGGAAGGTCATGGTCCTGTATTCCGGATTGTGGGAATGCAGTCCGTCCTTCCGGTATTCCTTGATGAATCCTTCGTTGTCCACCAGGAAGATCCCGATCTCCCCTTCCCGCAGCTCCTTCGTGTGCTGAACCAGCACCCGGTCCCCGTCCAGGAAGGTGGGCTCCATGCTGCGGCCGCATACGGTGATGACCTCGTCCGCTCGTTCCGTCTCCCGGTCCGCCAGGAGGACCATTTTCTCTCCCTGGGCTTCCCCCAGGGCGGCGCCGAAGCCCGCCGCGGCTCCCAGCTCGTTCACAAACAGGGTAACCACCTTCGGCAGTGGAGCTTCCGCTTCCTCTTCCGCCCGGCGCTGCTCCGCCCGGCGGTCCCGCAGGCCCTCCATCTGCCACAGGAGGCTTTCCCGGTCCCGCCTGTCCAGCGAGAAGAAAACCTCCAGCACGCGCCTTTCCTCTGCCGATCTTTTCCGTTCCCTTCCGAAGAAGGCCCCCAGGGAGATCCCCAGCGCGTCACACAGCGCCGGCAGCGTGTTCAGGTCCGGCCTGGAATGGTTTGTTTCCCATCCGGCAACCGTGTTCCGGCTGACCCCGGTGCGCTCCGCCAGCTCTGCCTGGCTCATGCCCAGTGCCGTCCGCCTGCTGCGGATGATTTCGCCGTACTGCACCCTGTCTTCCCCCTTTCAACCAGGAGATTATCACAAATTGTTTCGTTTGTCAACATATTTTTAATATATTGTTGCAATCTGCAACTTTTTGTGTCGGGAAAAGGGCGGCCCCGCCGCCCCTTGTCCTTTATCTTTCCTCTGTAATGATGTCCTTCAGGATATACCGGAAGGTCGGTGAGGAGGATTCGCTGCATTCCCGGTATCCCTTGCTCAGGTCCACGGTATCCGCCGCGTTCACCGGGTTCACTCCCGTATAGCTTCCCTTGAACACCTCCGTCCGGCCGCTCCGCAGCCCCGCGATCACGCGCTCCATGCGCTCCTCCGTTCCCTTCGCCGCCGCGTACTTGTTCAGCTCCAGCAGCTGCACCCAGTCCTCTTCAAACCCCGCGCTGATGTCGTTCCCGTGGTGGTTGCCCCGGACCTTGTTCTCAATATCCTCGTGGTTCATCACCGCTTCCGTCGCCTGCAGGATGTAGGGAACCCAGTTGGTCCGCAGGCTTACCAGCGCGCTGGAAGGAGCCACGTCCAGCATGCTCTGGTGGTATCCCACGAAGTAGACCTTTCGCTTTGCGGAGAACGCCTCCTCGCAGGCCAGCGCCGGTGCCATGGTGTTCGTGTGGTGGGACAGGATCACGCAGCCTTCTGCAATCAGTTTCCTTGCCGCTTCCTTTTCCCTGGGGAAGTTGCTCCAGCTGTCCGTATAGCGAACCCGCATCACCGCCTCCGGCGCCGTATTCCGCACACCCAGCAGGAACGCCGTATATCCGGATACCACCTCTGCGCTGTTGTTGGCTGCAACATATCCGACCACCGCGTCCTCCGGCTCCAGCTCTCCCCCGTCAATCATCTCCCGCAGCTTCATGCCGGCGATCACGCCCGCCGCGTACCGGGCCTGGTAAATCTCCCCGTTGAAGGTGTGATAGTTCTCCGGCTGTCCGTATACGGGAATGGTGGGCATGGAAATCTGGCAGAATTCCACCTCCGGATACTCCGCCGCCAGCTGCACGATAATCTCCGTGTCCTCATTCACAAACAGGATCCGGCATCCCTTCCGGACCAGGTCCCGGATGTATTCCTCCATGGCGTTGCCGTGCACGTTGCTGCGCACGTAGATCTGTACCTTGTCGCCGTACCTTTCCTCCAGGGCGTACTGTCCCTGCAGGAAATTATAGGTATAAGGAGCGCTTTCATCCTCCGAGCACACAAAGCCGATCTTCAGCCCCGTTTCATGCGGAGTATTGTCCCAGAAGCCGAAAATCAG
>CAMHSI010000108.1 GCA_946187775.1 uncultured Clostridia bacterium | reverse complement strand
GATCCAGCCCGATCGCCTTGACGACGCCCTCCAGGCTCTGGAACTCCAGGGAGGCGAAGTGGAACTTGTCGCAGATGGCCTGCCGGAGGGCCCTGCCCCGCTCGGTGGTTCCGTCGGAATACTCGCTGATGTACTTCAGCCCTTCCTCGCCTTCCAGCTCCACGATCACCCGCCGGGCGATCAGCTCCATGTCGTTGTTGGAGCGGGAGAAGTTCAGGTACTTGCAGGCGTACATGATGGGCGGGCAGGCGCTGCGCATATGCACCGACTTGGCGCCGCTCTCATAGAGGAATTCCACCGTTTCCCGCAGCTGGGTGCCCCGGACGATGGAATCGTCTACAAAGAGCAGGTTCTTTCCCTTGATCAGCGCGTTTACCGGGATCTGCTTCATCTTGGCGATCTTGTCCCGGTCCGTCTGGCTGGCGGGCATGAAGGAGCGGCTCCAGGTGGGGGTATACTTGATGAATGCCCGGGCAAAGGGGATTCCGCTGCGGTTCGCGTAGCCGATGGCGTGGGGCGTGCCGGAATCCGGAACGCCGCCCACGTAGTCAATGGGATCGTTCCGCCCGGCGGCCTGGTCGTTCTCCGCCATGATGGCGCCGTTGCGGTAGCGCATCTCCTCCACGTTCACTCCCTCATAGGTGGAGGTGGGATAACCGTAATAGCTCCACAGGAAGGAGCAGATCTTCTTTTCCTTCCGGGCCGGGGACATCTCCTTCATCTCCGTGGGCGTCAGCTCCACGATCTCCCCGGGGCCCAGCTCCCGCACGTCCTCGTATCCCGTCTTGTGAAAGGCGAAGGACTCAAAGGCCGCGGCGTATCCGTTCTCACTTTTTCCGACGGCCACCGGCAGGCGGCCCATCCGGTCCCGGGCCACGATGATGCTTCCGCCGTCCTTGAGGATCATAATGTTGGCGGTTCCCCGGATGGACTTCTGGGCAAAGCGGATGCCCTCAATAAAATCGCTCTTCTGGTTGATGAGGGCGCTGAGCAGCTCCGTCTGGTTGATGCCGCCGCCGCTCATGGCGTCAAAATGCCCCCCGCTGAAGGACAGGAAGCTTTCGATCAGCTCCTCCGCGTTGGTGATCACGCCCGTCATGCAGATGGCGTAGGTTCCCAGGTTCGAGCGGATCAGCAAAGGCTGCGCGTCCGCGTCGGAGATGCAGCCGATGGCCGAGGTGCCTTTCATTTCTTCAAAGACGTGCTCGAACTTGGTCCGGAAGGGCGCGTTGCAGATGTTGTGAATCTTGCGCTGCAGGCCGATTTCCGCGTCCCAGGCGGCCATTCCCGCCCGGCGGGTTCCCAGGTGGCTGTGGTAGTCCACCCCGAAAAACACATCCAGCATGCAGTCCTTTTTGGAAGCGATGCCAAAGAATCCACCCATATTATTTCCCCCCGCTCACAGTCTCTCCGCGATGCCCCGGTCCTTCTCCAGCACCGCCGCCGCGTCTTTCGCCCGCTTCGCGTCCAGCTTTTCAGCCAGGGAGCTGTCCTCCACCGCCAGGATCTGGGCCGCCAGCAGCGCCGCGTTGGCCCCGCCGTTCACCGCCACGGTGGCCACCGGAATGCCGGAAGGCATCTGCACCGTGCTCAGCAGGGCGTCCAGCCCGTCCATCACCGGGCCCTGGCAGGGAATGCCGATCACCGGCAGGGTTGTGTTGGCCGCGATGGCGCCGGCCAGGTGGGCCGCCATGCCCGCCGCGGCAATGATCACGCCGAAGCCGTTCTTCCGGGCGTTCAGCGCGAAATCCCGGGCCTCCACGGGGGTCCGGTGCGCAGAGTATACGTGCGCCTCAAAGGGAATTCCAAGGGCCGCCAGCTGGTCCGTCGCCTTTTTGACGATCGGCAGGTCGCTGTCGCTGCCCATGACAATGCCCACTTTCTTCATGGTTCTTCCTCCGTTCCGCTTCCCGGGCCAAATCCGTACATTCCTGCCGGGGCGCCTGATGAAGCAGCTTCATTTTACGGAAAAACCCGAACAATGTCAATCGTAAATTCCAGAATATTCCGGAAAAAGAAGCAAAAAGCCGAACGTTCGTTTTTAAACGTTCGGCTTTTTTGTAGGATCCGGTCAGCTTTTTTCCGGATTCCTTCATTTACAGCTCCGCGGCCTTGGTTTCGCACCAGACGCAGCGGTATTCCTTCCGTTCGCTGTCCGCCAGGCGGAAGATGTGCTCGATCTCCTGCTCGCAGGAGGTGATGCACCGGGGGTTTTTGCAGAACAGCACATTGGTCAGCTTTTCCGGCAGGCCGATCTGCTTCTTTTCCCTCAGCTCCCCGCCGCGGATCACATTCACCGTGGCGCCGGGATCCACATACCCGATGACGTCGAAGTTCACCGGGATGTCCGCGTCAATCTTGATGATATCCTTGCGGCCCCGCTTGGCGGAGACCGCGTTGGTGATCATGGCCACCGGCACATCCAGGCCCTCCAGGCCCAGCAGCCGGTACAGCTTCATGCCGTTTCCCGCGGCGATATGGTCGATGACGATGCCGTCCCGGATGGAATCCACATTCATTCCCGGGCACCTCCCTTCAGTCCCAGCAGCATGAGGATCAGCGCCATGCGCATGTACTTTCCGTTCAGCACCTGCTTGAAATAGCAGGCCCGGGGATCCTCGTCCACCGCCACGCTGATCTCGTTCACCCGGGGCAGGGGATGCATGACGCACAGGTCCTTCCGGGCTTTTTTCAGCTTTTCGGGGGTCAGGATGTAGCTGTCCCGCAGCCGCAGGTAATCCTCCTCGTT
>CAMHSI010000107.1 GCA_946187775.1 uncultured Clostridia bacterium | reverse complement strand
TCTTCAGGATCTCCAGGGCTTCCGGCTCGTATCCGGGAGCGATGACGCCGTCGGAAACCTCCCGCTTGAGCATCTTCGCCGTGGTCACGTCGCACACGTCGCTCATGGCCACCCAGTCGCCGAAGGAGCACATCCGGTCCGTGCCCCGGGCCCGGGCGTAGGCGCAGGCCAGGGGGGAATCATCCAGCCCTTCGATATCGTCCACAAAGCAGGCCTTCTTCAGGTCATCGCTCAGGGGGATGCCCACCGCCGCGGAGGTGGGGCTCACATGCTTGAAGGAGGTCACCGCCGGCAGGCCCAGGGCCGCCTTCAGCTCCTTCACCAGCTGCCAGCTGTTGAAGGCGTCCAGGAAATTGATGTATCCGGGGCGTCCGCTCAGGATTTTGATGGGCAGCTCGCTGCCGTCCTTCATGTAGATCTTCGCGGGTTTCTGGTTGGGGTTGCAGCCGTATTTCAGTTCAAATTCCTTCATTGCTCTTTCTCCTTCCTTTTCGTCCGTCCCGGGCTCACTTGTTCTTGTTCACGATCCGGGTCTCGCTTTTCCCGGTCTCCAGGTCCGTATACCGCACATACAGGCTGATTTTGTTCTGCTCGTTGAGGGCGTTCCACAGCCGGTCCGTCTCCTCGTCGATCCCGTTGCACACGGCGATCCGCTCCGGCTCGCCCTGGAAGGTGGGGATCGGGTTTCCGTCGCACACGTAGGTGTGGAGGAAGTGGCCCAGGCCGTTCTGCGGGGCGTAGTCATAGGTGAAGCGGTTGCAGGCGGAGCCTTCCGCGTCCGCGCTCTTGAGGATGCTCATCCGGTAGGTGAAATCCCCCTTCCCGAAGGTCAGCATGCCGCTGATGCGGGGGGTGAAGTTGGGGGCGTCCGGCTCGAATTCCCGGCTTTCCAGGGCTTCCGCGAAGCCCTTGCCGGCCTTCAGCCCGTCGTATACCGTGTCCGTCTGGTTTCCGTTGGTAACGATCAGGTTGTTTTCGTACTGCCGCACTGCCGCGTAGATGATCAGGGAAGGATCCTCCACCTTCGAGGCGTCAAAGGGCTCGGTGAAGATCTCCCCGTTCTTTTCCGTGAAAACCCGGTTCCGGCTGTTGGCGCTCCGGCCCATGATGAAATAGGCCGCCACCGCCTTCTTTCCGTCCGGCGTTTTGCCGATGATGATGCCCCGTCCGGGATAGGTGTTGTCCGCCAGCAGCTCCTCAATGGTGTTGATCCTGTAGATGTCCATGCTTCTTTCCCTCCTGATCGTTGATCGTTCCTGTGTTGCCGTCTGTAGTAACTCACGCCTGCGCGCACAGCTGCGCGGAAACCTCCTCCACGCTCCGGGGCAGCAGGATCCATTCCGCCTGCTCCATGACCCTGCGCTGCAGGATCTCCGGCGTGTCCCCGGGGAGGATATCCACCGCCTTCTGGGCGATGATCTCCCCGCCGTCGGGAATTTCGTTCACAAAATGCACCGTGGCCCCGGTCACCTTCACGCCCCTCTCCAGCGCCGCCTCGTGCACCTTCAGCCCGTAGAATCCCGCGCCGCAGAAGCTGGGAATCAGGCTGGGATGCACGTTCAGGATCCGCCGGGGATACCGGGCGGTGAAATTTTCCGTCAGAATGCTCAGAAAGCCGGCCAGCACAATCACGTCTGTCCGGTTTTCCTCCAGGGCTGCCGTCAGTTTTTCCTCGAAGGGGGCCTGGCCTCCGCAGGCCTTTTTGTTGATTTCAAGGGACGCGACTCCCGCCGCCTTCGCCCGCTCCAGGGCATAGGCGCCGCTCCGGTCGCTGATGACCAGGGTCACCTCCCCGTGGGGAATCTCTCCCCGGGCCTGGGCGTCCAGGATGGCCTGCAGGTTCGTTCCGCCGCCGGAAACCAGCACTGCGATACGGGCTTTCCTCATGTTCTTCCCTCCGTCAGATGAGTTCGATCTTGCTGTCCCCGGCGACGATTTCGCCGATGGGATAGGCGTCCACGCCGTTTTCCCGCAGGACCGCAACCGCCCTGTCCGCTTCTGCCGCCGGCACCACAACGCTCATGCCCACGCCCATGTTGTAGGTGTTGAACATGTCCCGCTCGCTGACGCCGCCCTTTTCGGCAATCAGGCGGAAGATGGGCAGCACCTTCACCCGGCTCTTTTCAATGCGCGCGCACAGCCCGTCGGGAATGCACCGCGGAATGTTCTCGTAAAAGCCGCCGCCGGTGATGTGGCTGATGCCCCGCACGGTGACTTCCCCAAGGAGGGCCAGCACAGGCTTCACATAGATCACCGTCGGCTCCAGCAGGGTTTCTCCCAGGCTCCTGCCGCCCAGGGCTTCCACCGGGGAGTTCAGGTCCGCGTTTTCCACGTCGAACACCCGGCGCACGAGGCTGAAGCCGTTGGAATGCACCCCGGAGGAAGGCAGCGCCAGCACCACGTCCCCGGGCTGCATGGTCTTGTTGTCGATCACCTTTTCCCGGTCCACGATGCCGGTGCAGTATCCGGCCAGGTCGTATTCCTCCGCCGGCATCATACCGGGATGCTCCGCGGTTTCCCCGCCGATGAGGGCGCAGCCGGCCTGCACGCAGCCCTCGGCCACGCCTTTGACGATCTGCTCGATGGTCTCGGGCACGTTCTTGCCGCAGGCGATGTAGTCCAGGAAGAACAGGGGCTTCGCGCCGCAGCAGATGATATCGTTGACGCACATGGCCACGCAGTCGATGCCCACGGTGTCATGCCGGTTCAGCAGGAAGGCGATTTTCAGCTTCGTTCCCACGCCGTCCGTTCCGGAGACCAGCACCGGCTCCTTCATCCCCGCCAGGTCCGGCACAAACAGGCCGCCGAAGCCGCCCAC
>CAMHSI010000106.1 GCA_946187775.1 uncultured Clostridia bacterium | reverse complement strand
TTTTCCGCTTTAAGCTTACTTTAAGGAAACCCTGATAGGATGACATCGTCAAAAGGAAAGAGTGCACCTTTCCGATTGGCGGATCAATGAGAAGTCAGGAATCATTCCCGACAATTACCCGAGGAGGAAATAAACATGAAAAAGATTCTTGTAGCTATTCTGGCAATCTCAATGCTGGCACTCTCTGCAGCAGCCGTGGCTGAAGGAAACGACACATCTTCCGGCAGCATGCCTCCGACACAGATGCAGGGCGGCCCCCAGCAGGGCGAAGGCCCTGTGGGGCAGCCCCCTCAGGGGGCACCGAACGGCCAGGCCCCCAGCGGTGAAAAGCCTGCCGACCTGCCCGAAATGAACGGCCAGGCCCAGAGCAGTGAGAAACCCGCTGACCTTTCCGAAATGAACGGCCGGGCTCCCAGCGGCAAAAAGCCCGCCGGCCGGCCCGAAAAGAGCGGCCAGGCTCCGAACGGCAAAAAGCCCGCCGGTCGGCCCGAAAAGAACGGCCAGGCCCAGAGCAGTGAGAAACCCGCTGACCTTCCCGAAATGAACAGCCAGGCTCCCGGCATGATCGATTTTGATGCCATGGTCACCAAAGGCGTCATTTCCCAGGAAACCCGCGATAAAATCAAAGCCTGGATGGAAGAGCACAAACCTGCCGACCTGCCCGAAATGAACGGTGAAAAGCCCGCTGAACAGCCTGAGACGAACGGCGAAAAGCCCGCCGACCTGCCTGAGATGAACGGCCAACAGCCTGCCGGGGACGAAACTCCTGAGTTTGGCGGACTGCTTTCGGACCTGCTGAAGGACGGTGTTAT
Source organism: uncultured Clostridia bacterium (assembly GCA_946187775.1). Taxonomy (GTDB): domain Bacteria; phylum Bacillota; class Clostridia; order Christensenellales; family Aristaeellaceae; genus Aristaeella. The sequence goes on along the minus strand of CAMHSI010000106.1, from coordinate 2,021 downwards.
CACCCAGGCCGAGCACGACGCCATGGCCGCCGCGAAGGAATGATAACTCCCCCCTGCCCCGTGGAGCATGAAGCGCTGCGGGGCGCTTTTTCGTTTTGGAGAAATAACAGCCGGTATTTTTCTCTTCCTGTCCTGTATTTTCTGTCATATAAAGGGTATGCTGTACACGTACCGATGAGGTACCGTCCAAGTCCCCGATTCGGGAAACGGTACCCATACAGCGCAACAGCTGGTACATGCAGTATGAATGGAATGGAGGAATATTACAATGCTGCGCCTGCTTGGAATCCTTGCTTTGGGAAACATGATCTTCGGTGATAATCGCCGCCGTCGTAACGGCAGTTTCCCCGGCGGCCTTTTGATCCTGCCCGCCCTGATGTTTGGCGGCTGGATTGCAATCGCTGTGATCGGAGGGATTCTCGGCCTGGTTGGTACCATTGTCGGCGGGATCTTCTCCGGGCTGGCTTCCCTTGCCTCCGGCGCCTTCTCCGGCAACAGCGTTGTGATTGGAATTGCCATCGGCCTTGCCCTGTACTTCTGGCTGAAAAAGAAGAATGCGGCACAGGAGGATGACGAAAGCAGCACGGTTGACGGTGAAGCGGTCGAGACAGAGATTGTGGAACCCCGGTATCACCAGATGAACCGCTGAAGGTGCAATAAAGAATAACGGGGAGACAACCAAAGCAAACCCGCAGTCCGGCTCATATGAACCGGACTGCATTTTTAAAACCGGCAAATCCGGGCTCCGGCAGGCAGGAAAAGCCGGAGGAGATCATGAATGAAATATTGTTAGGATAATACGATTACACGCTGACCACCGGAAAGGGTGAGTTTGTACAGAATCGCAGGTGTTGGAAATGAGTACGGAAACGATCCTGGGCATATTGATTCCCTTTATCGGGACAAGCCTCGGCGCGGCCATGGTTTTTGTCCTGAAAAAGGAAATATCGGTGAATCTGCAAAAGATGCTGACCGGCTTCGCGGCGGGGGTTATGGTGGCGGCTTCCTTCTGGAGCCTGCTGCAGCCCGCCCTTGAGAGCAGCGAGCATATGGGAACCCTGGCCTTCCTTCCCGCCGCCATCGGGTTCCTGGTGGGCGTAGGATTTTTGCTGTCGCTGGACGTAATCACCCCGCATATGCACCTGGATCGCCAGGACGAGGGTCCCAAATCCGGCCTGAAGCGCACAACAAAGCTGATCCTCGCGGTAACCCTGCACAACATTCCGGAGGGAATGGCTGTCGGCGTTGTCTATGCCGGGTTCCGCTCCGGCAACGCGGGCATTACCGCCGCAGGCGCCCTGGCGCTGGCCCTGGGCATTGCGATCCAGAACTTCCCGGAGGGCGCGATCGTCTTCATGCCCCTCAGGGCGGACGGAATGAGCAAAGGCAAAACATTCCTGTATGGAGTCCTGTCCGGTGTGGTGGAGCCCATTGCCGCGGCCGTCACTATCGTTGCCGCCGGCACGGTGGTCCCGATCATGCCTTACCTGCTGGCTTTCGCGGCCGGCGCGATGATGTATGTCGTGGTGGAGGAACTGATCCCGGAGATGTCCGAAGGGAAACACTCCAATCTGGGAACCATCACCTTCGCCCTTGGCTTTGTATTGATGATGGTTCTGGATGTAACCCTTGGATAAATCGGACCACACAGGAGGAACGGACCGTGATTAAGATTTACGGAATGCCCACATGCCCTTATTGCGACTATATTCACGAACAGGTCAGGGGCAGGGAGGATGAATTCGAATATATCAACATCGGCGGAAATATCCGCAATCTAAGCGCCTTCATGCGCCTCCGGGACACCAGCCCGGTGTTTGATCGCCTGAAGGCAGCCGGCGATGTGGGCATCCCCGCGTTTGTGTTTGAAGACGGAAGGGTTTCTGTCGATCCGGCGGACGCGGGGCTGATTGAGTATGGTTCTCCCGATGCCTGCTCCATTGAGGATCACAGGAGCGGACGAAAGGGCTGCTGAGCCGTGTGCCATGGGGACGACTCCTGTGGATTCCCCCGTCCTGTAA
>CAMHSI010000105.1 GCA_946187775.1 uncultured Clostridia bacterium | reverse complement strand
AAGAAGCGCTCCCGCTGCACCCGGGTCATGTACAGGATGTCCAGGTCCCCGATCACCTGCTCCAGGTCCGTGGTCTGGGTATAGGGAATTCCCCGCTTTTTCAGGGCGTCGTTCTTCACGTAGCTGGGCACCTTCAGCTCCTCCGGGCTGATGAGCACAAACTGCAGCCCGTCGTAGCGGCTCATGGCGTTGATGAGGGAATGCACGGTGCGGCCGAACTTCAGGTCGCCGCACAGGCCCACGGTCATGTTTCCCATGCGTCCCTTTTCCCGCCGGATGGTCAGCAGGTCCGCCAGGGTCTGGGTGGGATGGCAGTGGCCGCCGTCCCCGGCGTTGATCACCGGCACCGAGGCCGCCTTCGCCGCCACCAGCGCGGCGCCCTCCTTGGGATGGCGCATGGCGATGATGTCCGCGTAGCAGGAAACGGTCTTGGCCGTGTCGGCCACGCTCTCGCCCTTGGCGGCGGAGCTGGTTCCGGCCCCGGTGACGCTCAGCACGTTTCCGCCCAGCTCGTACATGGCCGCCTCAAAGCTCAGCCGCGTCCGGGTGCTGGGTTCAAAGAACAGGGTAGCCAGCTTTTTCCGCCGGCAGGCGTCCGCGTAGTCCTCCGGGCGGGCGATGATGTCCTCCGCCGTGTCCATGAGGGCGTCCAGTTCCCCTGTCGTCAGGTCCGGCACATCGATCACGCTGCGCATCATCAGTTTCTCCACTCCTCACTGGCCGGATCGTTCCGGAATTTGATCAGCCGGGAAACATCCTCCGGCCGGATATAGCCTTCCATGGCCGCTTCCTCGGCGATGGTGTCAAAATCCGTCAGGGAGACGTTTTTCACCTTCGCCGCCGCCAGCCGGTCAAGGCCCTTCTGCATGCCGTAGGTGAAAATGCTGGCGATGCCCAGCACCTCCGCGCCGGCCGCCCGCAGCACGTCCACCACCTCCAGCACGCTGCCGCCGGTGGAAATCAGGTCCTCCACCACAACCACCTTCCGGCCGGGCTCCAGCTTGCCTTCAATCTGGTTCTGCCGTCCGTGGTCCTTGGCCCCGGACCGGACATAGCCCATGGGCAGGCCCATCAGGTGGCCGGTGATGGCCGCATGGGCGATGCCCGCCGTGGAGGTTCCCATGAGCACTTCCACCTGGGGATATTCCTCGGCGATCACCTGCGCCATGGCTTTTTCCACGTCGTTGCGCACCTCCGGCGCCGTCAGGGTCAGGCGGTTGTCGCAGTACACCGGGCTCTTGATTCCGCTGGCCCAGGTAAAGGGCTCGTCCGGGCGGAAAAACACCGCTTTGATCTTCAGCAGGTCCTTGGCGATCAGCCGGCTGATTTCTTCTCTGTTCATGGTTCCTCTCCTCCGTTCCTTATTCTCCGATAAACTCCCGGCAGCACCGCTCATAGGCCGCCACCGGATCCTCCGCCGCCGTCACCGGCCGGCCCACCACGATGTAGTCGCTGCCGATCCGGTTCGCTTCCGCCGGGGTCATAACCCGTTTTTGATCTCCTACGTCACCATCCGCAAACCGGACCCCGGGGGTCACCGTCAGGAAGTCCGCGCCGCAGGCCTCATGCACCTTCGCCGCCTCCAGGGGGGAGCACACCACCCCGTCCAGCCCGGCCTTCCGGGCGTTCCGGGCGTAGTGCATAACCACTTCGTCCATGGGCTTTTCAATCCACAGGTCCTGCTCCAGGGCCTCCTGGTCCGTGCTGGTCAGCTGGGTCACGGCGATCAGCAGGGGCCGGGTGCCGTCCGGCCGGGTCAGGCCCTCCAGCGCCGCCTCCATCATCCGCACCGTACCCGCCGCGTGCACGTTCACCAGGTCCACGTCCAGGTCCCGCAGCACGCTCATGGCCTTCTTCACGGTGTTGGGGATATCGTGGAGCTTCAGGTCCAGGAAAATCCTGTGTCCACGGCTCCGGATCTGCCGCACGATGTCCGGCCCCGCGCCGTAGAACAGCTCCATGCCGATCTTCACAAAGGGCTTCCGGCCCTCAAATTTGTCCAGGAACGCCAGTGTCTTCTCCGCCGAGGGAAAATCGCAGGCCACAATGACATCCTTACCCATTTCCGTTCTCTCCTTTCAGTTCCGCAAGCTCCCGGATTCCGTACCTGTCCATGGCCGCGGGCAGCTCCTCAATGATCTTCCTGCAGGCGCGGGGATCCGTCAGGTTGGCCGCCCCAACCTCCACCGCGCAGGCGCCGGCCATCATCATCTCCAGCACATCCTCCGCGGAGCTGACGCCGCCCATGCCCACCACGGGGATTTTCACCGCCCGGCATACCTGCCACACCATCCGCAGGGCCACCGGGAATACCGCCGGGCCGCTGACGCCGCCCATGATATTTTGAATCACCGGCCTTCTGGTCCGCAGGTTGATGCGCATTCCCTGCAGCGTGTTGATGAGGCTGATCCCGTCGGCTCCGGCGTCCTCGCAGGCCTTTGCGATGGCCGCGATATCCGTCACGTTGGGGCTCAGCTTCATGATCACCGGCTTTTTCGTCACCTTTTTCACCGCCGCCGTCACCTGTGCCGCGGCCGCAGGATCGGTTCCGAAGCTCATGCCTCCGCCGTGGACGTTGGGGCAGGAGATGTTCACCTCCAGCCAGCCCACCTGCTCCTCCTTATCCAGCCTTTCGCAGGTGTAAGCATAATCCTCGATGCTGAAGCCGCTGACATTGGCCATGACCTTCTTGCGGAAGACCTCCTTCAGCTTCGGCAGCTCCTCCGCGATAACCCTGTCCACTCCCGGGTTCTGCAGCCCCACGGCGTTGATCATTCCCGCCGGGCATTCCGCGATCCGGGGCGTCGGGTTTCCGAAGCGGGGCTCCTTCGTCGTTCCCTTGAAGGAGAAGGTCCCCAGGCAGTTGATATC
>CAMHSI010000104.1 GCA_946187775.1 uncultured Clostridia bacterium | reverse complement strand
CTTCCAGTTCCTTCCCTCACGCTTCGGTACTGGAAGCAACCTTTTCACTTCAGCGGAAAAACATTATCTTATAATCCAAACAGCTCCTTCGTGCGATTCATCCTTTCGGCAACCTTCACCCCGAAGGGGCAGCGGCTCTCGCAGCCCTTGCATCCGATGCATTCCCCCGCGTGGTGTTCCAGGTCCAGGTAGTGGGCCCGCAGGGACTGGGGCGTCTCCTCCTGCATAACCGCCAGGTCATACAGCTTGTTCACCATGGCGATATCAATCTCCGCCGGGCAGGGCTTGCAGTGCCCGCAGTAAGTGCACTCTCCTCCCGTGAAGGTGTGCTTCGGCGCCTTCGCAAGGGCGGTTGCGTAATCCTTTTCTGCGTCGGAAGCCGTTTCGTAGCCCACCGCCGCGTCCACCTGGTCCGGCGTATCGTATCCGCACAGCACGGAGGCCACCCCCGGCTTTGTCAGCGCGTAGTGGATGCACTGCACCGGGGTCAGCGCGATACCGAAGGGAGACCTTCCCGCGTCAAACAGCCTTCCTCCCGCGAAGGGCTTCATGCAGGTGATCCCCACATCCTGCTGCTCGCAGATCTTGTACATCCGCACCCGCACCGGATCCACCCCGTTCAGGTCCTCCGCGTAGCGGTTCTCGAAATAGTCCTCAATGTCGTCCGTAGGCGGCATCAGGTCAAAGGCCGGGTTCACGCTGAAGAGGATCATCTCCACCAGTCCGCTCTCCGCCGCTTTGATGGCGATGTCCGGATTGTGGGTGGACAGGCCGATGTGCCGGATGATTCCCTTCGCCTTCAGCTCCATCACGTAGTCCTGGTAGGGCCCCGCGTGGGATACCAGTTCCCAGTCCTTTTCCAGGTCCACATAGTGGATCATCCCCAGGTCGATATAGTCCGTCCGCAGCCGCTTCAGCAGGTCCTCAAAGGCGATCCTGCACTGTTCAACGTCTCTGGACCGGGTGTACTGTCCGCCCTGGTAGGTGCTGCCGATGTGCCCCTGCACGATCCATCCTTCCCGGTCCTCCTCAATGGCCTTCCCGATGATATCCCTGGACTTCGGGTCCGGCATCCAGCAGTCCAGGATGTTGATCCCCTGCCTGTGGGCGTATTTCAGCAGCTCTACGGATTCGCTTTCCTCGTGCCTCTCCAGCCATTCCCCGCCGAATCCGATCTCGCTGACCATAAGGCCCGTTTTTCCCAGTCGCCTGTACTCCATGGTTCCTTCCTCCTATGCCCTGTTCTTCCGGTTCAGCAGGTAGCCGGCGCCTCCGCCCACCAGTCCGCCGATAATGTGTGAAAGATTGGATACGTTATCCCGTACCGCTACCGCGTCCCAAACCTGCTGGCCCAGGTAGATCACCGCCACCAGGATGAAGGTCAGCGGAACCTCCCCCTCCCTGAATTCCGTGAAGGAAGTCAGCAGGATGAAGGCGAACACCACCCCGCTGGCGCCCAGCAGCGCCGTGTACGGAAACAGCAGGTTATGGATCACGCCCGTAATAACCGCCGTCACCAGCACCACCGCCAGCAGCTTCCTCCATCCGTATTTTTCCTCCAGTCCCGGTCCCAGGAGCAGGATATATGCCATGTTCCCGATCAGGTGGGAAAAGTCCGCGTGACCCAGCACATGGGTAAACAGCCGGATGTACATCAATGGATCCCCGAAGGAGGTCCTGTACGTGGAAAACAGGCTCCTCGTGCTGGAATTCCCCGTCACCTGGCCCAGCAGCGTAGCCGCCAGGCAGGCCAGCGCAAATCCCAGCACCAGCGGTGCGTTGAAGGTAATCCGCAGTTTCTTTTTCATGACACAATCCTCTCTCTGCTTCCGGGGAAGCGTCAAATCGAAATCCCCCGAGCTGCATCAGGCGCTCAGGGGCATTCTGCCGGGACGGATCCTGGGAATCGATCAAAAATATTTAGGCTTGCATTTGTGGTGAATGGCATTCTCTATATTGTTGCAGATCCCAACTTTGGGGCAGACCCCTAAATCGCCGCCGCTCAGTCCTTCGATGGTCTCATCATCCAGCTCGATGTTTTCCTCTTTCAGCAGGGCCGTCATTTCTTCCTTGGTTTTGCAGTTCCGGAACTTTTCTTTCAGTTCCTCGCTCAGGTTGTCAAAGAACTCCTTCAGGTCCATACATATTCCCTTCTTTCTGGTTCTGTTTTATTCATTATATCCAAGGTACTCAAATTTGTCGAGCGAAACGGAGTATGGTCTTGCATCCTGCAAAACCTCCTTTGTTGTCTTCCGAAAAAAGTGTGGTATAATCCTTTTCAGTTATCACAGAGCAGGCACCTTTCAATTCCACGAATGAACAGAAATCAGAAACTGACTTCAGCTGTAAGGAGGCATATGAATGGAAATCGTATTTCAGGTTGTCAGCATAATCCTGATTATCGGAGCGGTATTGTTGTTCCTGAAAAAAACTTCCGGGAACACGCTGATCACAAAAGTCCAGAGGGCACTGGCCGTTTTCCAGATTGTGCTGTGCGGCGGTTTCTTTGCCCTGTGCCTTTCAGATGTGCTGGATATCAGGGTTAATTTTTCAGCCGTGCGAGTCTTCATGAATCTGTTTTATGCCCTTGCGTTTCTTTCCCTTACCGTGTTCGCTATGTCGGATTTGCAGCGCATAAAGCAAAGGCATATCCAGACCATTGTCTGTGCCTGCGCGGCGCTGGTTGCAGCACAGTGCTTTATTTTCCCCTACGACGCGAATAACACATTCAAACGCGTCTTTGAAGCCGTCGAAGGGCTTGCCGTTTACACAATGCTATTTATCCTGGCAACAAGGATCAGCAACAGAAAATACGGCCAAATCTCCCTGGCAGTAATCGTTGTCCTGGAACTTGCGGTCGCCGTCCTTAATACCGTACTTCCCATGGCCTCCATCACGGGGGATATCCAGAAGATTGATATTCCGATGAATTATCTTGCTCTCTATATGAGGCCTGTCATCTTTGCTTCCCTTGCGCTGACTTACCGCGTATGGCTGGATCTGAAAAAGTCCTGAACGACATAAAAGAAAACCCCGGAACCTTGATTTTCAAAGCTCCGGGGAGTGGGATTAGTAGGACTCGAACCTATGACCCCCACGATGTCAACGTGGTGCTCTAACCAACTGAGCTATAATCCCAT
>CAMHSI010000103.1 GCA_946187775.1 uncultured Clostridia bacterium | reverse complement strand
TCATTAAAAATCGCGCCGGGGTTATGTGCTTTCAGCAGTTCCAGCGCCTTGCCTGTTTCGCCAAGCAGCTCGTGCATCTCCGCGATCATACCGCAAATCCAGGATTCGCTTATCCTGGAATCCGTACACTGAGACACCAGCAGGCGAGCATTGTCAAGCATTTCAATTGCCCGCCTGAGCCAGGACTCCTTTCTTGTCCCTGCGCCAAAGGTATAATAAAGGTTCGCAGCCGCATACACCACATCAAAGGAATGTGGGTATTTCTGAATCGCCTTTTCCGCTTCTGAAACCGCATCGTAATCCCGGCTATTGCTGGCTTTCCACAGACGTTCCACCGTGGCCTGCAGTCGATTGTCTTTCATTTTATACCCCAGAAGGACATCTACGGATATGTCAAAAAAATCCGCCATTTCCGTAATTAGGCCCAGTTCCGGCGTGGACATCCTGGTTTCCCATTTATGCACCGCACCAACGGTTACTCCCAGCACCTCCGCAAGCTGCTCCTGCGTCAATCCCTTCTGTTTCCGGAACACCCGGATATTCTCCGCAAGCCTCGTTTCCACCGCTTACTCACCTCCCAGCACACGCATAGTATACAGCAGACGGCTGCTGCTTTGAAGATACGATTGGTATGATTTTGGCGAGATTTTTTATACCATTCGTATTGTTTTCGACTGAAAAGAAATGAAGCGCCACAACATGTGACGCCCCGACAGTTAATCTTCATAGATCAATTCATTATAGATTTTCTTGTTTTTTCTACATTTCCAGGAAGAGTTTCATCTTGATAGAAAACTATTCACTCCCGCGCCTCCATTTCCCCCCATCTGCGGCGGAAATAATGCGCTGCCATTTTCGGCCGGCGATCCCGGGTAAACAGGCCTTTCCGGTTTCCGCCCACCCGCATCGGCCCCTGGCAGGTAGAAAAATCGGCAAAGTTCCAGGGCATTTCCCCGATCACAAAATCCCGTTCATCCAGGCATTCGCTCATGGCCTCATAATAGGCCACCTGGAATTCCTCCGTAAACATTTCCGCCACCGCGCCATGCAGTCCCGCGACGGTATCCGCGCCGTATTCGGAAAGAATCAGGGGCTTCTGCTGCTTTTCCCACCAGTCCAGCTCCATCCGGAAAGCATACCGGGCCGCCTCCAGGTCGCCGGACAGATTGTACCAGCCGTAGTAACGGTTGATCAGGACCACATCCATGGACCGGATCACCTGATCCACATCATACCTGTTCTGGCACCCTACCACCGTCACAGGCCTGTTCTGCGGATCCAGCCGGTGCGCCGCCTCATACAGGGGGCGCCAGTAATCATATGCCTTCTCCGGATACTTTTCCGTATCCGGTTCATTCCCCAGGCTCCACATGACCACACAGGGATGGTTTTTATCCCGGCCGATCATGTCCCGCAGCACCTGGCCGTGGTAGTCCGCCAGGTTCCAGCCGTACCGCTCATCCGCCCACATGCCTACGGCCGGGGTTTCGTCCACGATCACAATTCCCTCCCGGTCGCAGAGCTGATACATTTCCTCCGCGTAGGGATAATGGCTGGTCCGGAAGCAGTTGGCATTCAGCCAGCGATAGAGGTTCACATCCGTCACATTCAGGCAGGGATCCATTCCCCGGCCGTGAAAGGGGCTGTCCTCGTGCTTGCAGGGGCCGTGGAACCGGAAGGGCCTGCCGTTGATCAGGAAGCGGGTTCCCTCCACCCGGACCTCCCGGATGCCGAAGGGCTGCTCATACCGGTCCTCCCCGAAGGAAATCCGGGCGGTATAGAGATAGGGTGTGCCCGGCCGGGGCTCCCACAGCTTCGGCTGCGGAATCGTCAGAACCCCCTTCCGGCCGCTGGCGCGGGCCGCCGCATTCCCGTCCGCGTCCAGCGCCTCTACCAGCACTTCTCCCTCCGCGTCCGAGGTTTCCACCTCATAGCGGACTTCCCCGCTCACCGAGGGAATCAGCGTAACATCCCGGATGTAGGCCTTCGGCGTAGCCGCCAGGCGCACCGGCCGCTGAATCCCGGTATAGTTGAAAAAGTCAAAGGCAGGCCGGTTGATGCCGCGCTCCTGCTGCCACTTCTTTCCCGCTTCCACCGAAGGAATCCCCGGATTGTCCGATCCGAAGAAGGCGGTATCCCCCTCGGTGCCGATGGGCAGCGTGTCATGGCTGATGCGGTTGTCCGCCCGGACTGTCAGCTCCGCGGTTTCCCCCGCTTCCATCAGCCCGTTCAGCTCCACCTCAAAGGGCAGAAAGCCGCCCCGGTGCGCCGCAATCTCCCGCCCGTTCAGCAGAATGACGGCGCTGTGGGCCACCGCGTCGAACCGAAGAAACCAGCGCAGCCCCTTCCAGGCGGAAGGGATCGTAAACCTCCGGCGGTATTCCGAAACCCCGGCAAAATTCCGGAACCTCGGATCCGGACTCTGATCATTGTAGGAAGCGGGCACCGCAATCGGCTGCCACCCGCTGTCTCCCTGCAGGCGGAAATCCCAGATTCCGCCCAGATCCACCGTCATCCGCGCCGCATTGTTCTGCGGATAAAGAACTCCCATGCCGGATTCTCCCCTCTTTTCCCGTCAGCTCCACAGCTCCGCGTCCCTGCCGCAGATTCGCATCAGCGCTTCTGTCAGAAAATAGTCTCCGTAAAGAATATTGGTATGCCTTCCCGCGCCGTCGTCATGATAGCTGGCGGTGCAATGTGTCAGAATGCCGCAGCGGCTGTCTCCCCAGTCCGCACAGTGGTCCAGCAGTCCGTCCACCAGCCGCCGCCCCTGGGCAGCCCATTCTTCCTCTCCCGTCAGCCCGGCCAGCTCCATCAGACCGCAGGCGGCGACAGCGCCGGCGATGTTGTCAATCCGCTCCTCCCCGGCCGGCTGGCAGAAATCGCAGTCCGTCAGGCCGTCCTCCCGGATATGCGCCGTAAAATTGCGGGCGATCCGCTCCGCTGCCTCCAGATATTCCGGCTTTTGCAGATGGCGGAAGGCCAGCGCGAATCCGTACAGCCCCCAGGCCTGCCCCCGGCTCCATTGGCTTCCCAGCGCCCAGCCCTGGCCCGGGTGCTCCCGCACCCGCTTCCCGGTTTCGGGATCCAGTTCGATGATGTGGCTGACCGACCCGTCCTCCCGCAGAAATTCCCGCAGGGTGGTATCGGCATGGATCCCGGCTACCTGCCGGAACCTCGGATCCCCGGTATCCCGGCTGGCGCGGTACAGCAGCGTCAGGTTCATCATGCAGTCGATAATGGCAAACCC
>CAMHSI010000102.1 GCA_946187775.1 uncultured Clostridia bacterium | reverse complement strand
ATTTCCTGCAGATCACTGGCGAGCGTTTCCATAGTGGGCGTTCCCTTGTTCGCTTCCTTGCTTCCGCCGTGGCCCCTGTGATCGTAGATGATGCATCTGGCCTTGTCCTGTAGCAATTCCATCGGTTTTTCGTACACATCATGAGTACTTGTCCAGCCGTGCATCATGATCAGTGTATCCGAACCGTGCCCTTTGTCCTCATAATACAGCCGTTGACCGTCCTTGAGCGTGAAATAACTCATATCCTGTCCTTTCCGTCAATCTGATCCGTATAATACACAATCCTGCCGCCCAGTTCGGCAAAACTCTTTCCGAAGGTGGCATAATCAATGGTAACTGTTGTTCCCGCGTTGGGATCGCGGTAGGTCAGAGAAGTATCGTCATAGCCGCAGACCACCACCGCGTGCTCACCGCCGGGCCAGTACACCATTTCTCCTTTTTCATCCAGCCAGCACCAGCGGTACATGATATCCCGCATCGGTGCGGACACATACCAGGCCAGCACCGGATTTCCGGTATCCAGAATGGCTTTGATCTCGTCTATGGTTGCACCGGTTTTCGTGACCACACCAGGCTTGAACTGCTCCGCCACCTGCGCGATGGGTTCGTTGAAGACACCGTAGGAGTATTCGCTGCGGGGATCTCCGACAAATTCCCGTTCCGGATTCGCCCCATGGCGTACGCCGGATTCATCATCATAGGGCTGTGCTCCCATCGGAAGGAGATCGTAGATGTCGTCTACCTTTACGTCCACGCCGTAGTAGTTCAAAAGCATATACAGGGAAACGCTTTCACAGCCGGTCGGATAATCCGGATACTGGCAGAACTCGATGACGTCCAGCATGACGCCGCTTTCAGCACCATGCTTCTCTTCCACGCTTCCGTCCGGTTTCCTGTCTCCGGGCTTCCACTGGTTCCATTTGACCGGCGTTACGACCCCGGTGTACAGGTACAGCTTCTTTGAGAACGCGTCAGCCGCTTCCTGCGTGAAAAGCGGATTGTAGTAATTTGCCTGTACGGCGGCAACCATTTCCGGCGTGATGCCCTCCATGCGCCATGCCCAGAGCGGATGATCGTACATCCATTTTTCGCTGTAGCCTTTTTCTCCGATGACGATGGTGGAGGGAGAAGCAAAGTGCGCCATGGCCGCTGCCTGATCATCTCCCAGAAGCAGGTCGATTTCTTCCTCAGTAAACGCTTTGCGGTGTACCATCAGGCTGGCGTCTGAGAGCACCTCCCGCAGCGCCGCCTCATCCAGATCATGCGTATGGATAAAAGAGTAGATATTCGCGTAATCCATCAGGGTCAGGGCGTACGCGGGCTTATCCGCAACATACTCATACTCCCAGCTGTAGCCGCCTTCCGCCATTTTCATCAGGGCTTCCGGCAGGGACGCGAGGCGCTCGTTGCAGGGCTTCGCGTAATAGGGCGAGGATGCGCTGGCCGTTCCGAAAGGCGCTTCCGGCAACTTCTGCGCTTCATTCGCTGTCCAGATGGCCTGCGCGGCCTGCGCGAGTTCAGCACGGGTCAGGACGTCATCCGTTTGTGGAACCAGCCCATCCGGCGCATCATCCAGGAAACGCTGACAAAGTTCATCCAGTAAGTTTCCTGTCAGTGCGGTGTTTCCCCTGAACTGGCCATCCTCACCGGAATAAATACCTGCCTGTTTTGCCCATAGGGCGGCCTTCTCGTGGTCCGAACCGGCGGCTACATCCGAGAAGCCTTCCGCCTCCATGTCCGGTTCCGGCTTTCCGGCGATTCGCCACAGCATTTCAACCGCTTCTGCACGGGTGGAGGCACGGTCCGGAAGGAAGTAGCCGGTGGGATAAGGATCCATCAGCCCTTTTTCCAGAACAAACGAGGTATATTCATGATAGGTCGGAAGCTCAGGCTGCGGATATTCTTCTCCTTCGGACAAGCTAACCCAGGGAATGAAAATTCGGTTCAGCTCGGATATCCAGGTTTTCCCGTTTGCACGTTTGATGTCCAACGTATTGATCTGGCAGCAGCGGGTCCGTTGGCGTTTGCCGCTGTAAGGGCTCATCAGGCTGCTGACCGTACTGACAACATAGTACTGTCCTGCCTGTTTGCCCAGATACATCATCTGATGTCCGGGGAAATTCAGCAGCGAACCGAGGGGCAGGGCGTCCAACAGCGCTTCCTTTTCTTCCAACGTGTACGCGCCGATCATGATGCGCGGCATGCTTTCCACCAACTGCTGCCAGGTGCCGTTTCGTGGCATATCCAGACCGAAGCAGCAGAAAATGGAGTGATTGAGACTGGTGCAGTCCTCGTTATTCAGTCCCGCGCCCCAGCCATACGCGTCGCCTAGGGAGGCCAGTGCCACCTTCGCCAGGTTGGCGGTCGTTAGCGGCAGATAGTCCTCGCTCACGCATTCCCGGGCGTTAATCAGGGCGGGTCTTTTGCTGTAGCTGCCGTCCTCATTCCGCACGGGCAGATATACGGCATAGTTATGCAGCGGCAGCCGGTTGATCACCAGCGCGTCCGGATCTGTTTCTTCCATTCGCTCCAGCACGGTGCCCATGGTAATCATACGACCGGATGCCTGTGACGCGGAATTGGAATAGTCCGTATACATCTTGTCGCCCCAGAATACCAACCGCTTTTCGGCAGGAAGATCCCAGGCGGACAGCCATTCTTCCTTATCTTTGCAGATGGCAATATCCTCCACGCGCACCCAGCCGGTGCAGCAGGAGGTGGTGACGCTGAAGTATTTTCCGTCCGCTGATGTGGAATAAACGGCGACCGGCTCATTGACCCGGATGCCGACCAGCGGCTGATAATCAAAATCGATGTCAGAAGGATCGTCCAGCAGCTGCCCGTCCCACGGGAAGGTGATCAGATCGGTCCTGTTCACGGCGATTCCCCAGCGTACGGACATTTCTTCCGTCGCGTTCGGATCGATGACGTTTGCGGTAATGATGTCGAAATCTTCCTGCTCCAGCTTTTTTCCGTTCTGATCCCAGATCCAGCCCAGATAGTATTTGACATCGTCCGCCGCGCTTTCCTGCAGAGCCTGGTTTCGGGCCACGCCGTCGTAGGTCTCTTTCAGGCTTCTCATATCGCGCCGGTTAGATCCTTCTGTGGCAATGGCAGCGGCATTGATTTGCGCGATTTCCTCCGGCGTCGCCAAAAGCGCGTCCGGATCGTTCGTCAGGCCGGACCAGAACGCGGGATCCGTCATCTCTTCCGTAACACCCGGCATGAATTGCGGTGATTGAGCTGCGCGATCGGCTTTTGCCGGAATCGGCGCTGTCACAACGCAGCACAGCAGCAGAACGTAGCATAGAAGCAAAACACTGTATTTCCTGATTCGAGACATCTGAGTTTCCTCCTGACCAATCGATGGTCATTCACGAAATAAAGGTGGAGCTTCGGAAAACATCAATACTGTTCAAAAAGGGCTTCCAGCTG
>CAMHSI010000101.1 GCA_946187775.1 uncultured Clostridia bacterium | reverse complement strand
ATGAAAAACACTGAAAAGGACAGGTTGGAGCGTTGAAGTTCCGCTTTCCGTATGATAAACTTGAATGGTTGCCACAATAAATCCTTCAGGAAAGCGAGGACCGGAACGAATGATCAGAAAGCTGGCATCAAGGGTCCGGCAGTATAAAAAGCAGGCCATCGCCACGCCGCTGTTCATGGTGGGCGAGGTAGCCATGGAAGCGGTGATCCCCATGATCATGGCGATGCTGATTGACCGGGGAATCGGAACGGACGAGCATCCCGGCAGCATCGGGCAGATCCTGCTCTACGGAGGGATCCTGCTGGCGGCGGCCATGATCTCCCTGTTTTCCGGCGTCATGAGCGGGCGGATGGCGGCGGTGTCCTCCGCCGGGTTCGCCAGGAACCTGCGGCACGACATGTACTACCGGATCCAGGATTATTCCTTCTCCAACATTGACAAATTCAGCACCTCCTCCATCATCACGCGGCTGACCACGGACGTGACCAACGTGCAGAACAGCTTCCAGATGATCCTGCGCATGGCGGTGCGGGCGCCCCTGACCCTGCTGTTTTCCATGATCATGGCCCTGACGATCAACGCCCGGATCTCCATGGTGTTCGTTTTCGCGCTGCCGGTGCTGGGGGTGGGGATCTACCTGATCATGACCCGCACCCATCCGATTTTCCGGCGGGTGTTCAAAAAGTACGACACGCTGAACAACGTGGTGCAGGAGAACCTGCGGGGCATCCGGGTGGTGAAGAGCTTCGTACGGGAGGACTACGAAACAAAGAAGTTCAACGATATTTCCGGATCCATCTACACGGACTTCGTGAAGGCGGAGCGGAACATGGCCTTCATGTCCCCGCTGATGATGACCTGCATCTACACCTGCACGCTGGTGATCTCCTGGCTGGGAGCCCGGGCGGTGATTGCCTCCGGCAACGATCCGGCGGTGGGCATGACCACGGGGCAGCTGATGAGCCTGATCACCTACGTGATCCAGATCCTTTCCAGCCTGATGATGGTTTCCTTCGTGTTCCTGATGATCACCATGAGCCGGGCCTCCGCCCAGCGGATCGTTGAGGTGCTGGACGAGGAAACGGACATCGTGAGCCCGGAAAACCCGGTGACGGAGGTGGCGGACGGATCCATCGACTTCGACCAGGTGAGCTTCAGCTACAAGAAGGACAGCGAGCGGGAAACCCTTGATGGAATCGACCTGCATATTCCCTCCGGGGCCGTGGTGGGCATCCTGGGGGGCACGGGAAGCGGCAAGAGCTCCCTGGTGCAGATGATTCCCCGGCTGTACGACCCCACCTCCGGAACGGTGCGGGTAGGCGGGGTGGATACCCGGAAGTACGACCTCACCGCCCTGCGGGATGCGGTGGCCATGGTGCTGCAGAAGAACGAGCTGTTCAGCGGGATCATCAGGGAGAACCTCCGCTGGGGCAACGAGAACGCCACGGACGAGGAAATCCGGGAGGCCTGCCGCCTGGCCCAGGCGGACCCTTTCATCCAGGATTTCCCGGACAAATATGACACGAAGATCGAGCAGGGCGGCACCAACGTTTCCGGCGGGCAGAAGCAGCGGCTGTGCATCGCCCGGGCACTGCTGAAAAAACCGAAGATCCTGATCCTGGACGACAGCACCAGCGCCGTGGACACCCGGACGGACGCGCAGATCCGCGCGGGCTTCCGGAGCTTCATCCCCGAAACCACGAAGCTGATCATCGCCCAGCGGGTTTCCTCCGTGCAGGACGCGGACATGATCATCGTGCTGGACAACGGACGGGTAGCGGATGCCGGCACCCACGCGGAGCTGCTGGAGCGCTGCGAAATCTACCGCGAGGTCTATGAATCCCAGACGAAGGGAGGCGGGGAGAATGAGTAACCGGAGAATGGGCCCCGGAGCCATGGGCCCCCGCAAACCCATCAACAAGGATACGGTGCGCCGGCTGCTGGGCTACCTGAAGCCCTACCGGCTGCGGCTGCTGCTGGTGCTGGTGTGCGTGGTGCTCAACGCCATCGCCACCGCCTCGGCGGCCACCTTCCTGGGAAGGGTGATCGACGACCATATTACCCCCATGCTGACCCAGGCGAATCCCGACTGGGGCGGGCTGGTGAACGCCATCCTGTACATGGCGGCGCTGTACCTGCTGGCCATCGTCGCCACCTTCACCCAGGCGCGGATTATGGCGGTGATCAGCCAGAGCGTGCTGCGGAAGGTGCGGGACGAGATGTTCGCCCATATGCAGACCCTGCCCATCCGCTATTTTGACACCCATACCCACGGGGAGGTTATGAGCCATTACACCAACGACGCGGACACCCTGCGCCAGCTGGTGAGCCAGGTGCTGCCCCAGACGGTATCCTCCCTGATCACCCTGACGGTGGTGTTCATTTCCATGCTGGGCTGCAGCGTGTGGCTGACCCTGCTGATGATGGCTGGAACGGTGTTCATGCTGAAGGCCACGATGAAGATCGGCGGCGGCAGCGCGAAGTACTTCACGAAGCAGCAGGCCTCCCTGGCCTCCCTGAACGGATACATTGAGGAGATGGTGAACGGCCAGAAGGTGGTGAAGGTGTTCAACCACGAGCCGGAGGCGAAGGAGGAGTTTGACCGCCGGAACGACGAGCTGTGCGAAAACGCCACGGAGGCCAACCGGCTGGGGAACATCCTGGGCCCGGTGAACAACAACATGGGCCACCTGCTGTACGTGCTGCTGGCCATTGCCGGAGGCGCACTGGCCATCGGAAACGTTACGAACCTGAACCTTTCCGGAACGGGGGCGCTGACCCTGGGCAGCATCGCCGCCTTCCTGACCCTGAGCCGGAACTTTATGATGCCCATCAACCAGATGGCCCAGCAGATCAGCTTCATCGCCATGGCCATGGCCGGCGCGGAGCGGATTTTCAAGCTCATGGACGAGGAGCCGGAGGCGGACGAAGGATACGTGCGCCTGGTGAACGCCAAGGAGGAAAACGGCGTCCTGACCGAGACGGAGGAGCATACCGGGCTGTGGGCCTGGAAGCATCCCCACAGCGCCGACGGCAGCGTGACCTATACAAAGCTGGCGGGAGACGTGGTGATGGAGAAGGTGGATTTCGCCTACGACCCGGAAAAGCCGGTGCTGCATGACATCAGCCTCTACGCCCGGCCGGGCCAGAAGGTGGCCTTCGTGGGCGCCACAGGCGCGGGCAAAACCACCATTACCAACCTGATCAACCGGTTTTACGACATCGCGGACGGCAAGATCCGCTACGACGGCATCAACATCAACAAGATCCGGAAGGCGGACCTGCGGAAATCCCTGGGGGTTGTGCTGCAGGACGTGAACCTTTTCACCGGAACGGTGATGGACAACATCCGCTACGGCAAGCTGGACGCCACGGACGAGGAATGCATCGCCGCGGCAAAGCTGGCCAACGCCGACGACTTCATTACCCGGCTGCCGGAGGGATACCAGACGGTGCTCAAGGGAGACGGCAGCGGCCTGAGCCAGGGACAGCGGCAGCTGATTTCCATCGCCCGGGCGGCGGTGGCGGACCCGCCGGTGATGATCCTGGACGAGGCCAC
>CAMHSI010000100.1 GCA_946187775.1 uncultured Clostridia bacterium | reverse complement strand
CAGGGAGAAGTCCATGCTCTTGCCCATGGGCACGATCCGGTCCACTCCCGCGGGCCGCGCTTCCTCCAGGAAGGCCCGCAGCTCTTCCTTCCCAACGCCGAAGTAGGTCAGCGTCTGGCACCGCAGGCCGCAGACCCCGGCGATTTCCTTAAGGCTCCCGATCTCCTGCTCAAAGAAGAATCCGCTGTTGTATTTGTAGTCCATGAGCTCCGGCCCTGCCGTTTCCGTCCGCAGCCGGGTCACCAGCATGTCTTCGGCCGCCTCAAGCTTCACCGGGCAATTCGCCGCTGCCGTGTAAAAGGCGTCCAGCTTCCCCACCGCCTGCACCGGGGCCAGGGTGTACTTTTCCTTTGCCATGTCGTGGACCCGGTTCCAGAAGTCCGCCTTGGCCGCGGCCTTCTCCACTCCCGTCCAGAAGACGATCCGGGGGGAGGTGCAGGCGTTCTGGTCGGAATAATACGTATCGTTCCAGAAGGCCTGGATCACCGCGTCCTTCCGCTCTTCCGCCAGGTATGCGTCCGCGTTGATCACGGCGATGGAATGCCGGTCGGCAAAGGTGATCTCCGTGGTCCGGGGGCCGATGGGGCTCTGCCGCAGCTCCGCCACCGTCCGGTCCCCGCCCCAGATCACCCGCACGTTGCAGGCGGCGGAAAAAGCGTCCGCCGCCCCCCTGTCCGGCGGGAATTTCACAAAAACCGTATAGGGCGCCAGGTCCCGGTGTTCCTCGTCCAGCAGCTTTTGAATCGCGCCGCAGATGATCCCCACCTGGGGAAAATCCTTCCCCGGCAGCCGCACGATGTTGGCGTTCCCCGCCAGCAGCCCCGCGGCGAAGCTGAAGGCGAAGTTCACCGGCACGTTGGAGGGGGTGGAGTGGAACACGGTTCCCCGGCCCAGCCGCTCCTCCAGGTCGTCGTATTTCGCCTTTTCCTGCAAAAGCGCCGCCTTCCGGCACCAGAAGCCGAAGGTGGCCGCGTCCGGGTATTCCCGCTCCCGCCGGAGCATCCCGCTCAGGTCGTTCAGGAAGGCGATCACCTTCCCGTCAAAGGGCCGCAGGGGCTTCAGGCCCGCCATGGCCTCCACCGTTTCCGGCCCGCCGATCACATACCGGATCGCGTCAGAACTGAACCGCATAGGTATCGCTGCACCCCCTGATCTCCGCGTTCTTCAGCCGGCCGTGGATCCGGAAGGTTTTCCCCTTCCGGCCGCAGGGGCAGTCGTCCTCCCCCAGCAGCTCCCCTTCGTCCTCCGTCAGCAGGCTGTGGCCCGGGTAGGATTCCGGCAGCACGGAAACCGCCTGCAGGATGCCCGTCTCCCCGACCCCCGCCTCGGAGAAGTCCAGGGGCCGCCGGATAATGATGTCGGAAAAATTGCTGCAGTGGAGCCGGCCGCATTCGCATTCCATGCAGATGCATCCCGTCTGCTCCACCATGCCGTAATAGTCGTGGATGTCCTTCAGCCCGCAGGCCTCCTCCAGCCGCCGGTGGAACTCGTCGTGGCTCACCGCCTCGTTTTGCAGCTTCTTCCAGCCGCCCCCGTGGATCAGGATCCCCTTGGAGAGGTCGAAGGTGATCCCCTCCGCCTTCAGCCGCACCAGCTCCTTGTAAAAGTGCTGCCAGATCATGAAGGTGAAGCCGAAGAGCAGGATCCTTTCCCCTTCATGCTCGTTAAGAAAAGCCTGAAGGCCTTCCACATCCAGCTTCATGTCGTCATCCAGGGCGTAGATCTTCTTCGATCCGAAGATGGAAAAGCCCAAAATCCCCGCCCCCCGGGCGGAGAACATGGCCCGGTTTTTGATGACTCCCGGGCAGTCCAGCAGGATCATGGGCATCCGCCCGGAGCCCGTGAAGTCGGACACGATCTTCACCATGGCCTTCTGCTGGTTGGTGGAGGTGGTCCGGTCCAGGTAGATCCGGCTCACCGCCTGCCCCGTGGTGCCCGAGGAGGTCATGGTCTTCACGATCTCCCCCTCCGGCACGCTCCGCAGCTCCATTTCCTTGAACAGCCGCACCGGCAGGAAGGGAATCTCCTTGTAGCTTTGGATTTTCCCGGCGTCATATCCCGCCGCCTCCAGCATCCGCCCGTAGGCCGGGCAGCCCTCCCGGTGCTTTTCCGTAAGGGCCTTCAGCCTTTCCGTCAGCATCCGTCCCTTTTCCCCTGCGTCCATGGAAAAGGGGTTCCGGTTCAGTAATTCCTCAAAAGTCATAAAAGCCTCCGCCGGAGCACCCCGGCCATTTCCCGGTGGTGCTCCAGGATGAAGAAGTGGTTTCCTGTGTACCGGTGGAAATCGCATTCCCCCGTGAAATACCGCCGCCATTTTTCCATTTCCGCCAGGGGGGTGTCCTCCTGGGAATAGAAAATCTCCGCGGGGATCTCTGTCCGCAGGTCCAGCTTCCCAAAGTCGTATTTCCAGATCATTTCGTAGTCCGCCCGGAAAACCGGCAGGTACATCCGCCAGAAGGCCGGGTTGTTCAGGAGCTTTTCAGGGATTCCCCCGAAGCGGAGGGTCCGCTCCTTCACCCATTCGTCCTTCTTTCCCGGGTCAAACCCCGCCAGCTCCGCCTTCCCGTGGGGCTCGTGAGCCGCCAGGAACACGCACTTCGGCGGTTCCGTTTTTCCTTCCCGAAGGATCCGCCCCAGGATCTCCGCCGCCGCCACGGACCCCATGCTGTAGCCGAAGAGGGCGTAGGGCTGAGAGTTCCGGGCATTCAGGATCCGGGGCAGCAGGTCATCCGCCAGCTCCCCAAAGTCCCCGTAGAAGGGCTCCTTCCGCCGCTCCCCGTGGCCGGCGTATTCCAGGGGGATCCATTCCGCCGACCGCAGGTCCCCGGCCATCAGGTCGAAAAAGGAGGCGGCGCCCCCGGCGTAGGTGAAGCAGAAAACCTGCGGCTTATCCGTCATATTTCTCCAGCTCGCTGTACAGCGTTTTCCCGGCCTCGTTCTTGGGGATCTCCGGGATCACCCTCACCCGGAAGGCCGCCGGGTTCAGCTTCGTCTTCCCGATGAGGTATTCCCGCACCGCTTCCGCCTTTTCCGCCTCCGTAACGAACACCGTCAGCCGGTCGTCCCGGCCGGCGCTGGCCGTTTCCGTGTGGAAGGCCTCCCGGATCATCCGGTCCACCTCGTCCAGGTTCACCCGGTTGCCGTAGATCTTCAGGAAGCGCTTTTTCCTGCCCACGATGTAGTAAAACCCGTCGGCGTCAAACTGCGCCATGTCCCCGGTCTCAAGCCGGCCGTGCCGCTCGTCCCCCAGGGCCAGGTCTTCGCCCTTTTCCGCGTAGCCCAGGGTCACGTTCTTTCCCTCGTACACCAGCTCCCCGGTGACTCCGGGCTCCGTAATCGGGTTTCCCCCCGCGTCCAGCAGGGTGAATTTTCCCCCGGGAATCGGGATCCCCATGGATCCCTTCTTTTCCACTGCCCGCTCCGGCGGCAGGTATCCCATGCGGCTGGTGGCCTCCGCCGCCCCGTACATGACGACGAAGCTCCGTCCCGTTTCCGCCGCCCAGGCGGCGAACTTCCCGTGGAGCTCCGGGTCCAGCTTGCCCCCGGCCTGGGTCACCGTCCGGAGGGTAGGCAGCTGCATCCGGGTAAACCGCAGCTTGTCCAGCATCTCAAAGGTGTAGGGCACCCCGCCGAAGGAGGTGGCCCCCGCCTCCCGGAA
>CAMHSI010000099.1 GCA_946187775.1 uncultured Clostridia bacterium | reverse complement strand
GTTCTGCAAAAGCCCCTCCTCCAGGTGGCTGGAGAGCATCACCGGCACCGCCGCCCCGGAATTTACGCAGGCGGTATATCCCACCACGGAGCCGATTTCGTTCCGGCAGAGGATGAATACCAGGCTCCGGCCGGGGAACTGCCCCGCCAGGCGGCGGCCTTCCTCCTCCAGCCCCCGGTAGGTCAGGGTTTTCCCTGTCTCGTCCTGCAGGGCGATATTGCCGGCGAATTTGCCCAGGTCCCAGATCCGGTTCATCCGATCTTCACCCCGTACGCGTCCTTGGCCAGGATTTCCTTGCCCTTTTCATAGGATCCGAAGTCGATGATGTCATCCGTGTCCATCATGATGTCGAAGGCTTCCTCCAGGGAGGCGATGAGCCCCATATGGCCCACCGAGTCCCAGGCTTCCACGTCCTGGTATTTCAGCCCCGGCAGCTGGTCCTCCGTCACCTCAAAGTTCTCGATAAATGCGTTGTTGTATTTCTCCAGGTTTGTCATGGTCCGTTTTTTCCTTCTTTCAGTTTTCCTTCCCCGCAAGGGCGTTTTCGATCCGGTCCGCCATCTGCGGTGCCGTCAGCC
This sequence comes from uncultured Clostridia bacterium, assembly GCA_946187775.1. Taxonomy (GTDB): domain Bacteria; phylum Bacillota; class Clostridia; order Christensenellales; family Aristaeellaceae; genus Aristaeella. The sequence continues at coordinate 3,201 of CAMHSI010000099.1, read as the reverse complement.
CGCAGGTCTTCAGCAGATCCTCATATTCCTTCGCGTCGGGATATTCCGTCCCCGCGGAGAGCATCAGCATCCGGGGCCGCGCCGGCTCCATGGCGTAGAATTCCGCCACGGCGCTGCCGAGCCCGCCCCAGAGCAGGTGCTCCTCCGCCGTCACCACCAGGGGGTATCCCGCGATCTCCCGCAGCATCCCTTCGTCCAGGGGCTTCACCGTATGCAGGTTCACCACCCGGCAGGAAATCCCCCGCTCCTCCAGCAGCTTCGCCGCCTTCAGCACGTCCCCCAGCAGGGTTCCGTTGGAGAGGATCACCGCGTCCTTCCCCTCCCGGAGGGGCACCGCCTTCCCGATCTCGAAGTCGTAGTCCTCTTTGTAAATCACCGGGATGTCCGCCCGCCCCGTCATCCGCACGTAGGCCGGGTATTCCGCGTCCTTCAGGGCAACCAGGGTTTTCACCAGCTCCATCCCGTCCGCCGGCACGATCACCCGCATGTGGGGGATGCACCGGGTGTTGGAAATGTCCTCCAGGGCCATGTGGGTGGCGCTGAAGTTCCCGTCCCCCATGCCGCCGGCCTCGCCGATGAGCTTGACCCCCAGCCCCATGTATCCCAGGTTCACCCGGATCTGGTCCAGGGCCCTCGCCGTCAGGAAGGTGGCGTAGGTGCAGGCGTACACGTTGAAGCCCTCGTTCTGCAGCCCGGCGCAGGTGCCGATCAGGTTCTGCTCCGCAATGCCCACGTCCACCACGTTTCCGGGATAGGTCCGCACCAGGTCCTCCCAGGCGTAGTACCGCCCCGTGTCCGCCGTGGCGAAGAGCACCCTCGGGTTTTCCCCGATGATGTCCTTCATGGCGGGCCCCAGGATCCGGCGCATGCCCAGCATGGACCAGATCCGGATATTCTTTCTCGTGATCTCAATCATGGACACCCAAGGCCTCCCGATAACATTCCTCGATATCCTCCACCGCCTGATGGTACAGCTCGTCCGTCAGCCGCCCCGTGTGCCAGGCGGTCTCGTTCTCCGCGAAGGAGACGCCCTTGCCCTTGACGGTCTTTGCCAGAATGGCCTTGGGCCTATCCGTCTCCCGGGTAATCGCCTCCTGCAGGGCTTCCACGTCGTGGCCGTCGCAGCGGATTACGTCAAAGCCCAGGGCTTCCCACCGGAGGGCCGGGTCACCGGGATCCAGCACCTCGGTCTTTTTCCCGTCAAACTGCAGCCCGTTGCCGTCCACGATCACCGTAAGATTTCGAAGGCCGAAATGGTGCACCGCCGCCGCGGCCTCCCAGATCTGCCCCTCGTCGCATTCCCCGTCCCCGACGATAACGTATACCTTTGAAGGCAGGCCCTTCATCCGCAGCCCCAGGGCCGTGCCGACCCCCAGGCTCAGCCCCTGCCCCAGGCTTCCGCCGGAAAACTCGATGCCGTGCCGCAGGTCCTTTTTCGGGTGCTCAAAGAAGGGGGAATCCCCCTGCAGCGCCCCGTCCAGCTCCTCCCGGGAAATGTATCCCGCCTCGTGCAGCGCCGCGTACAGCGCCACCGCCGCGTGGGCCTTGCTCAGGATCAGCCGGTCCCGCTCCGGCATGTCAACCCGCTCGGGATCGTATTTCATGACGTTGCCGTATAAAACCGCCAGTATCTCCGCGATGGACATGCTGCCCCCCAAATGGGCTCCCTTCACTCCCGACTGCCACGTCATCTGCGCGATGTCCAGCCGGATCCTCCGGGCCATGCCGATCAGCTCTTCCCTGCTCTTCATGATGCTCCTTTCCCCTCAGCCGAACACCGTGCCGTCCTTGTTCTCGGCAATTTCCCGGGCCGGGTTCCCCATCACGATCTTTCCCGGCCGCACGTCCTTCAGCACCACGGATCCCATGGCCAGGATCGTGTGGTCCCCCACCTTCGTCCGGTCCCGGATGCAGGAGGAAACCCCGGCGAACACCGTGTCCCCGATGTCCACCACCCCGGCGATCATCACGTTGGCGGAAATCTGGCAGTGTTTGCCGATCCGGGTGTTGTGGCCGATCATGGTCCGGTGGTTCACAAAGGTGTTCTCCCCCAGCTCCGCCTCCGCGGAAACCCGGACCCCGTCCTGCAGCACCACGCCGTCTCCCAGCACCGCGCTGTCGCTGACGAAGGCCGTCCGGTGGATCAAGGTGGCCAGGGAATACCCGGCTCCCTTCACCCGGTCGTAAAGCTTCTCCCGGGCCGCGGGCTCGCCCACGGAGATCACCACCCGGCAGCCCTCCGGAGGATATTTCTGCCGGAACTCGTCGAAGGGCATCCGGGGCAGTCCCCAGTATTCCCCGCTCTCCGTCGTGTCGTCAATAAACAGGACCTCGTCCCATTTCTCCCGCTCCGCCGGCGTCTCCAGCAGCAGGTCGTATACCTCTTTCCCGGCTCCGCCGGATCCGTATATCGCAAGGTTCATGGAAAAAGCGCCTCCCTCACGCAAAAAAGCATAAAGCTCCGCCGCCGTGGAACCCTCTTTTTTTCCACGGCAACCGGCTGACCGGTTCCGGATCCCCGCCGCAAAAGGCGCGCAGCCCACGCTGCCGGAAGGCCGGAGATCCCCATAATCAACCTATTCTATTATAAAGTTGAAAGGGGTAGTCGTCAATGCTATAATCCCCTTCGGAGGTGCGCCCCATGCTGCTGTATCAGTTTCTCATTGCCCCGCTCCAGGTTCTTTTTGAGTACATTTTCGGCCTGTCCAACGGCCTTTTGAACCATTACGGTTTCTCCATCCTCGTGCTGAGCCTGTGCATGAACCTGCTCCTGCTCCCCCTGTACCGCCGGTCCGACGCCATCCAGGCGGAAGAGCGGGAAACCGAGCGCCGGCTGGCCCCGGTGGTGGATCATCTCAAGAAAACCTTCAGGGGCGACGAGCGCTTCATGATGCTCAGCGCCTGGTATGCCGAAAACAACTATAAGCCTTGGTATGTGCTGAAGGGCTTCCTTTCCCTGGCCCTGGAGGTTCCCTTCTTCATCGCTGCCTATCATTTCCTTTCCAATTATCAGCCCTTTCAGGGGGCTTCCTTCGGCCCCATTGCGGACCTGGGGGCCCCGGACCGGCTGCTGTCCCTTTTCGGAACCACGGTGAACCTCCTGCCCATCCTCATGACCGTCATTAACCTGGTCTCCGGCGCCGTGTATACAAAGGGCGGCTCCCTGAAGGAGAAGCTCCCCCTCTGGGGCTCCGCCGCCAT
>CAMHSI010000098.1 GCA_946187775.1 uncultured Clostridia bacterium | reverse complement strand
GACCGGAAGTGCGAGGACGAGATCAAGGAGAAGTTCAACGCCTCCTCCCGGAACATGCCCTTCGACCAGGAAGGCAGCCGGTTCGGGGATACCTGCGTTTGCTGCGGGAAAAAGGCGGACAGGGTAATGTACTTCGCGAAGGCGTACTGACGGAGGCGGCCTGAGAATGAAGATCTATGTGGACGGCATGGGCGGGGACCTGGCACCGGAAGCCCCGGTGAAGGGATCCCTGCGGGCCCTGCGGGAAAACCCGGGGCTGGAGATTATCCTGGCGGGAAGGATTGAAGAGATGAAGCCCTTCCTGGGGGATTACAGCGACGTGAAGGACCGGCTGACCCTGGAGGAGGAGCCGGAGGTGATCACCAACCACGAAAGCCCGGTGATGGGGGTTCGGAAAAAGGTGAACAGCGCCACGGTGCAGGGCATGCTGAAGGTGCGAAACGGCGAGGCGGACGGCTTCGTTTCCGCGGGCTCCACGGGAGCGACCCTGGCAGGGGGCATGTTCCGGCTGGGGAGGATCCCCGGGGTGGAGCGGCCGGCGCTGGCGCCCCTGATGCCCAACGGGAAGGGACACTTCCTGCTGATTGACTGCGGGGCCAACGTGGACTGCAAGCCGGAATACCTGGTGCAGTTCGGCATTATGGGAGACGCCTACATGAAGGGCGTGCTGGGGATGAAGAATCCCCGGATCGGCCTGGTGAACATCGGGGCGGAAGCCGAGAAGGGGAACGCCCTGGTGAAGGAAACGTACCCGCTGATGGAGAAGGGACCCTTCAACTTTGTTGGCAACGTGGAAGCGAGGGACATCCCCCTGGACCAGGCGGACGTATGCGTGACCGACGGATTCGGCGGGAACCTGATCCTGAAATACACGGAGGGGCTGGCCAAGGCGCTGCTGGGACTCATCAAGCAGGAGCTGATGGCGGACACCCGGGGGAAGATCGCCGGGCTTATCGCCAAGCCTGCCTTCAAACGGGTGAAGAAGGCCATGGATTCCGACGAGATCGGCGGGGCGCCGCTGCTGGGGGTGCAGGGCGCGGTGGTGAAGGCCCACGGATCCAGCAACGACTACGCCTTCCGCAGCGCGATTATGCAATGCATCAAGATGATCGACGGCCACGTTGTGGACACCATCCGGGCGGGGATTTCCGCCCTGGAGAAGGAATAAAAGAGACAACCCGGGCCGAAAGGCCCTGACAAAGAAAAAGGAGGAAACAAACCATGGATTTCGAGACGATTCGGGGAATGATCGCGGAGCAGCTGAAGGTGAAGCCGGAGGACATCAAGCCGGAGAGCCGGCTGATTGAGGACCTGAAGGCGGATTCCGCCAACATCATGGTGATGATCATGGACCTGGAGGACAAGTTCGGCATCACCGTTGAGGACGACCAGATCATGAAGCTGAAGACGGTGGGCGACGTGGCGGCCTACGTGGCGGGCGCGAAGCACTGAGCGTTTTCATGCAGGAGAGACTGAAGCGCGTAATGGACGCGCTGGGATACACCTTTCGCGACGAAGCATTGCTTCGCCGCGCTTTAACGCACCCTTCCGCCGGGAGGGAGGACAACCAGCGGCTGGAATTCCTGGGGGACGCGGTGCTGCAGTACATCATGAGCGACAAGCTGTACCGCCGGCACCCGGAGGACCGGGAGGGCTCCCTGACCCATATGCGGGCGCTGCTGGTGTGCGAGGCGTCCCTGAGCCAGATCGCCGGGAAGCTGGGACTGGGAGAGGCGCTGGAAATGGACCGGGGGGAAGAGCTGACCGGGGGCCGGCGGAAGCCCAGCGTGCTTTGCGACACCATGGAAGCGGTGCTGGCGGCGGTGTACCTGGACGGCGGCATGGAGGAAGCCCGGAGGATCGTGGAAAACCACTGGCCGGAGGAAGGCCAGGTGGCAAGGCCCATGCAGGACAGCAAGGGAAAGCTGCAGGAGATCCTGCAGAAGAACGGCGGGGAGACCCCCACCTACCGGATTACCGGCAGCAGCGGGCCGCCCCACGACCCGGTGTTCGAGGCGGCGGTGTACCGCGGGGAACAGGAAATCGGCCGGGGAACCGGAAAAACAAAAAAACAGGCGGAGCAGGCCGCGGCGGTGGCGGCTCTGGCCAAAGCGGGAGGAGAAACCCAATGACCAGGATCACAATCGACCGGAACCGGTCCGCCGGGACCATTTCCAGGTATATCTACGGACATTTCGCGGAGCACCTGGGCAGGTGCATCTACGGAGGCATCTTCGTAGGCAAGGACAGCGATATCCCCAACGTGAACGGCATGCGGACGGACGTGGTGGAGGCCATGAAGGCGCTGAACATGCCGGTGCTGCGCTGGCCCGGCGGATGCTTCGCGGACGAATACCACTGGCGGGACGGCATCGGGCCCCTGGAGAGCCGCAAGCGCATGGTGAACACCAACTGGGGCGGGGTGACGGAGGACAACTCCTTCGGAACCCACGAATTCCTGGAGCTGTGCCGGCAGGTTGGGTGCGAGCCCTACATCACGGGAAACGTGGGCAGCGGCACGGTGCAGGAAATGAGCGAATGGATTGAATACCTGAACTCCGACGGGGATTCCACGGTGGTTCGGGAGCGGCGGAAGAACGGCCGGCAGGACAGCTGGGGCGTGCGCTTCTGGGGCGTGGGCAACGAGAGCTGGGGCTGCGGCGGAATGATGCGGCCGGAGTACTACTCGGACGAATACCGGCGGTACCAGACCTTCTGCCGGCAGTACGGGGACAGGAAGCTCTACAAGATCGCCTGCGGCCCCAGCGACGCCAACGTGGAATGGACCGAGGTGCTGATGAAGAACGCGGCAGCCTGCATGGACGGGCTGAGCATGCACTACTACACCATTCCCGGGGGCTGGGACAACAAGAACAGCGCCCTGGACTTCACCAGGGACGACTACTGGGAAACCGTGTACCGGGCCGAGGACATCGAGCGGATCCTGATGCTGCACGCGAAGGTGATGGACCGGTATGACCCGAAGAAGCGGGTGGGCCTGATCATTGACGAATGGGGCACCTGGTTCAAGGTGGAGCCGGACACGAACCCGGGATTCCTCTACCAGCAGAACACCATGCGGGACGCCATGGTGGCGGCGGTGTCCCTGGACATCTTCAACCGGCACTGCGACCGGGTGTTCATGGCCAACATCGCCCAGACGGTGAACGTGCTGCAGGCCATTATCCTGACGGAAGGGGACCGGATGGTGCTGACCCCCACCTACCATGTGTTTGACCTGTACAAGGGACACATGGACGGGAAGGAGCTGGACTGCTTCGTTGAAACCGGGAAGCTGGGGAACGACGAATATAAAATGGACGGGGTTTCCGCCTCGGCCTCGGAGAAGGACGGAAGGATCACCCTGACGCTGACGAACCTGAACCCGGAGGCGGGGGAGGAAGTGACCGTTGCCCTGCGGGAGGAGGCCATCTTCGGCGCCGAAGGGCGGATCCTGACGGGAAAGATGGGCGAATACAACGACTTCGGAAACGCGAAGCTGGCTGTGAAGGAATTCACGGACTTTGCCTTCCGGGACGGGAAGCTGATTGTGCGGATGCCCGCCTGCTCGGTGACGGAGATCCGCCTGTGAGCAAAGGGCGGCCCTGCCGGCGGTGCCTGATCCAGGATCTTCCCCGGGGGGCGGAGCTGCGGACCGTCATTGAGGAGCGGCTCCGGTCCATTCCGGAGGAGGAGAAAACCGGCAGCGAAACCTACACGGCGCGGCTTGCGGCCTGCCGGGGATGCGGGGAGCTGCGGGAGGGAACCTGCGGGGCCTGCGGCTGCTATGTGGAGCTGCGGGCCGCCCGGAGAGCAAAAGACTGCCCGCTGAAAAAATGGCGGGCAGCCGTTTTGCCGGAGGGCTCCGGGGGAGCAATATAACAGAAAAGCATAAAAATGTCATAAAATTGTAAAAATTCCGTTGACTTTTCGACACAA
>CAMHSI010000097.1 GCA_946187775.1 uncultured Clostridia bacterium | reverse complement strand
CACCTGGCGGGTATATTTTCGCATGGTTCTTATCCTCGCTGGCGCGGGACGCGCCGTCTCCTGCGGTGATTGCGGGTTATTTTCCGTCCGGGAAGCTGGTGAAGCAGCCGCGCTCCACGGCTGGCAGGCCGTATTTCTCCTTCGCGTCGGCAACGGCGCGGATCAGGAAGGCCATGTTGGCCGCAAGGTTGCGCATGGTCTGGAGGCCCTCCAGGTCCTTGGCCACGTCCGCGGCGGTGAAGCCGTGGACCTGGTTCCAGTAGGTGGAGGAGGCCACGGGCATGCCGGAGATGGTGAAGTACTTGTTCAGCACGTCGAAGGAGGCGGTGTTGCCGCCCCGGCGGGCGCTGACCACCGCGGCGCCGACCTTCATGTGCTTGGAGAAGGGGGTTGAGTAGAAGAGCCGGTCCAGGAAGGAAAGGAGGGTCCCGTTGGGACTCCCGTAATACACCGGGCTGCCGATGACCAGGCCGTCGGCGGCCTCAAACTTCGGTGCGATCTCATTGACCGGGTCGCTGAAGACGCATTTGCCGGTTTTCGAGCAGGAATTGCAGGAAATGCATCCGCGGATATCCCGGTTTCCGATATGGATCAGCTCCGTTTCAATGCCCTCCCGCTCCAGGACGGGAATCATTTCCTTCAGGGCCGCGGCGGTGCAGCCGTTGGGATGGGGACTTCCGTTGACCAGCAATACCTTTGACATGGGCGATCCGTCCTTTCCTTGCGTCAGCTCTTCTTGTTTTTTCAGGCCGCGGAGGGGATTTCCGCCCCGCGGCAGCTCTTTTCACCGATTGTATCATCGGGGGAGCGGGGCCGTCAAACCGGCCCTCAGATATATTTTCCCGTGATGCGTTCTTCGCAGCGACGGATTTCCTCCGGCATGCCGCAGGCGACGATCCTGCCGCCGTCCTCCCCGCCGCCGGGGCCCATATCGATGATCCAGTCCGCGGAACGGATCACGTCCAGGTCGTGCTCGATGACGATCACCGTGGCGCCCCGGGAAATCAGCGTCCGGAACACGTTCAGCAGCGTTTCCACATCCTTCGGATGCAGGCCGATGGTGGGCTCATCAAAGATGAAAACGGAATCGTCCTGCTGCCGCCCCATTTCGGAGGCCAGCTTCAGCCGCTGGGCTTCCCCGCCGGAAAGCCCGGGGGTTTCCTCGCCCAGGGTCAGGTAGCCCAGACCCAGGTCCCGCAGGATTTCCAGCTTCGGCCGTACGGTGTTCATCCCCTTGCAGAAGCCGAGGGCGGAGTGGATATCCATCTCCATCAGCTCCGGCAGGGAGCACTCCTCCCCGGAGCGGCTGCGGAGGCGGATCTTTTTGGCGTCCTTACAGTAACGGGTGCCGCGGCAGTCGGGGCAAGGGATGTTCACATCCGGCAGGAACTGGACATCCAGGGAAATCTGACCCGTTCCGTCGCAGACGGGGCAGCGGAGGGAGCCCGTGTTATAGGAGAAATCCCCGGCTTTCACCCCCAGCTGCTTTGCCGGGGCCGTGCGGGCGAAGATCTTCCGCAGTTCATCGTGCACCCCGGCATAGGTGGCTACGGTGGAGCGCACGTTGATGCCGATGGGGGTGGCGTCAATGAGCCGGACGTGCCGAATGCCCTCCGCCTCCAGGGAGCGGATATGCCCAGGCATCTTCCCGCCGCTGCAGAGGGCCTCCAGGGCGGGAACCAGGCTTTCGAGGATCAGGGTGGTTTTCCCGGAGCCGGAAACGCCGGTGACCACCGTCAGGCCGCCCTTCGGGATGCGGACCGAGAGGGGATGGACCGTATGGATCCGGTCAGTCTCCATGCGGATTTCACCTTTGGCGAAGGGATCCGCGGCCCCGCCGGGCCGGACGGGACTCTGGGCGCCGGACAGGTAGGGGCCGATCACGGAGGCGCTGTTTCCCTCCAGGTCCTGCACGGTGCCTTCGGCAATGACCGTTCCGCCCTGGGCCCCGGCCCCGGGACCCATTTCAATGAGCCAGTCGGATTCCTTCAGGATCTGGGTGTCGTGATCCACCAGCAGCACGGAATTCCCGTCCCGCACAAGATCGTGCATCACGCCGTTCAGGCCGGTGATATTCGCCGGGTGCAGCCCGATGGAGGGCTCGTCCAGCACATACAGCACGCCGGTGGTCCGGTTGCGGACGGCCCGGGCCAGCTTCATCCGCTGCCGCTCCCCGGTGGACAGGGTGGAGGACGCCCGGTCCAGGGCAAGGTAGCCGAGGCCCAGCTCCATCAGCCGCGCCGCGGTTTCCAGGAAGGACTCGCAGATATTCCGCGCCATGGGCCGCATTTCCTCCGGCAGGGAACCTGGTACCTGCTTCACCCATTCCACGGCGTCCTTCAGGGTGAATTCGCACGCCCGGTCCAGGGAGATTCCCATGAGCCGCGGGGCCCGGGCCTCCTCCGACAGCCTTGTGCCATGGCATTCCGGGCAGACATCCTCCTTCAGGAATTTCTCCACCCGCTTCATGCCCTTCTCGTCCTTGACCTTGTTCAGGGCGTTGAGCACCGTGGCCGTGGCGCTGTAATAGGTGAAGTCCATTTCCCCGGCGGTTGCGGTATCCGCCTTCTTGGGCCGGTAGAAGATATGCTTTTTGACCATGGGACCGTCGTAGACGATCTCCTTTTCCTTTTCCGTCAGGTCCCGGAAGGGGATGTCCGTCCGCACGCCCATGGCGCGGCACACGTCGGTCATCAGGGACCACATGAGGGAATTCCAGGGGGCGACGGCGCCGTCGTCAATGGAAAGGCTTTCATCCGGAACCAGCGTGCTCCGGTCCACGGTGCGGACCGTTCCGGTGCCGCCGCAGCACTTGCAGGCCCCCTGGGAGTTGAAGGCCAGCTCCTCGGCGCCGGGACCGTAAAAATGCTCCCCGCATTCCGGGCAGACGATTTCCTGCATCAGGGCTACCTGGAAGCCGGGCTTCACATAGTGGCCGTTGGGGCAGCGGTGGGAGGCGAGGCGGGAAAACATGAGGCGCAGGCTGTTGAGCAGCTCCGTTCCGGTGCCGAAGGTGGAGCGGATTCCCGGAACGCCCGGCCGCTGGTGCAGCGCCAGGGACGCCGGCACATACAGCACCTCGTCCACATCCGCCCGGGAGGCCTGGGTCATCCGCCGCCGGGTATAGGTGGAAAGGGATTCCAGATAGCGCCTGGAGCCCTCCGCGTAAAGGACACCCAGCGCCAGGGACGATTTTCCGGAGCCGGAGACGCCGGCGATGCCGACGATGCTGCCCAGCGGGATATCGACATCAATATTTTTCAGGTTATGGACACGGGCACCACGTACCCGGATTTTTCCAGGTTTTACCAAAATTCAGGACCTCTTTTCCTTTTCTCAGGCGCATCCGGACAGGGGCCGGACGGCGCCGGCCGTGACGGCCGACAGGGAAAATTATACAATAATCCGACGGACAATCAAACAGGGAAATCACGCGGACGTTCTTTTCATGTTTTTTCTGCGAAAAAGGGTGTTCCTTTCCGCGGAAGGCTGATAGGATACAAACAGGAAAATACTAAATCAATGAAATGAGGGAGCAGAAAATGAAGAAAATCCTGAGCGCAATCCTGGCCCTGTGCCTGGTGCTGGGCCTGTCCGCTGCCGCGGCGGAAGGCAACCTGACCTTCACCACCGGCGGAACCGCCGGAACCTACTACGCCTACGGAACGGTGCTGGCCCAGTATATCAGCAACAATTCCGACGTGACGGTGAACGCCGTGGCCGGCAACGGCTCCGCGGACAACATCGACAAGCTGGACATGGAAGTGGCGCAGCTGGGCTTCGTGCAGAACGACGTGGCGAACTACGCCTTCAACGGCATCCGCTTCGCCCAGTACGAGGGACAGCCGGTGGACACCTTCACCGCCATCGCCGCCCTGTACACCGAAACCGTGCAGCTGATCACCTGCAATCCTGACATCAAGAGCGTTGCGGACCTGAAGGGAAAGAATGTTTCCATCGGTTCCTCCGGCTCCGGCGTGTACTTCAACGCCATGGACT
>CAMHSI010000096.1 GCA_946187775.1 uncultured Clostridia bacterium | reverse complement strand
TTTTTGTTAAATCGTTCTGCTGCCTGATTATTTCTTTCTATTAGGCAGGGTCATCCGGGCACATTTGCAGCCGTTTTCCGCATGGTTTCCGGGCCTTCCGCAGGATCCTGGTGCCCGCGGCCTCCCCCAGGCACAACAGGTTGTGGCCGGAAGGAGGTCACACGCCGGTTTCGGATTCCAGCGCTTCCCATTCCGCGTACAGCCGGTTGATCTCCTCCTGCAGCCGGTGGTATTCCTTCGTCTTTTCCGCCGCCGCCTCCGGATCCCGGTAGGTTTCCGGGTCCGCCAGCGCCGCCTCCAGCTCCGCCGCCGCCTTTTCCGCCCGGGCCACGGCTTCCTCCGCCTGCTTCAGCTTTTCCTTCTGCTGCTTCAGCCGCTGGGTTTCCTCCCGGCTGCGCTTCTTTTCCTTGTCCAGCGCCGTCCGGGTCATTCCCGCGGTTTCCCCGTCCGCTTCCGCGTTCCGGTTCACCTTTTCGATATAGCTGTCATAATTCCCCAGGTATTCCCGGATGCCGCCCTCCTCCAGCACGAACACCTTTTCCGCGAACCGGTTGATAAAGTACCGGTCATGGCTCACCGCCAGGATGGTTCCAGGATAGTCCGCCAGCGCGTCCTCCAGCACTTCCCGGCTGTCCATGTCCAGGTGGTTCGTGGGTTCGTCCAGCAGCAGCACGTTGTCCTTCCGCAGCATCAGCTCCGTCAGGGCCACCCGGCCTTTTTCCCCGCCGCTCAGGGTGCTGACCGGCTCAAAGACGTCGTCCCCCGTAAACAGGAAAAGTCCCAGCGCGCCCCGCACCTCATACTGCTCCATCCGCGGAAACCGGTCCCATACCTCGTCCAGCACCGTCTTGTTCTCGTGCAGTCCCGCCTGGTGCTGGTCATAGTAGCCGATATCCACGCCGGTTCCCCAGCGAATCCTTCCGCTGTCCGGTTTTTCCTCTCCCGTCAGGCACCGCAGCAGGGTGGTCTTCCCCGTTCCGTTGTCCCCGATCAGGGCCACCCGGTCCCCTGCCCGCAGGTGCATCTTCACATCCCGGAAAAGGATCCGCTCCCCGAAGGACTTCTCCAGGCCCTCTGCCTGCAGCACGTCCTCCCCGGTCTGCCGCCGGGTGTCAAAGCGGAAGCGCACCGTTCCCTCCTCCTGGGGTTTGTCCAGCCGCTCCAGCTTCTCCAGGCGCTTTTCCCGGCTCCGTGCCGCCCGGAGGCTCTTCTCCCGGTTGAACCGGCGGTACATGGCGATAATGGCTTCCTGCCTGGCAATTTCCCGCTGCTGGGCTTCCCAGGCCTTCATCCGGGTTTCGTAAACCTCCGCCCGTTTGGAGATGTATTCCGTATAGTTGCCCGTGTAGGTTTCAACGGTGCCGAGGATCAGCTCCGCCATTCTCCCGCACACATGGTCCAGGAAATACCGGTCATGGCTGATGACCAGCACCGCCCCGCGGTAGGTGCCCAGGTATCCCTCCAGCCAGGCGATGCTCCGCAGGTCCAGGTGGTTGGTGGGCTCGTCCAGCAGCAGCAGGTCCGGATCGCTCAGCAGCATCCGTCCCAGGCACAGCCGGGTCCTTTCCCCGCCGCTGAGCCGGGAGGTTTCCATCTCCCGCGCCTCCCAGAGTCCCAGGCCCTTGAGCACTCCCGTCACCCGGGAGCGCCAGCCGTATCCGTCCTGCCGTTCGTATTCCCGCGTCAGCGCGTCATACCGGCCTCCCAGCCGCCGCAGGGCTTCCCCGTCCCCGGCCTGCTCGGCCATTTCATGCTCCAGGGAGCGCAGCTCCTCCTCCATGCGCGCCAGCGGGTCGAACACGCTTTCCACCACCCGCTGCACCGTTTCCTGCCCGCTCAGCTCCCCCTGCTGGGCAAGATAGCCCACCCGGAGGCCCTTCTGGATGCTGACGGTGCCCTCGTCCGCGGTTTCCGCCCCGGCGATGATCTTCATCAGGGTGCTCTTTCCGCTGCCGTTTACGCCCACCAGGCCCATCCGTTCCCGCTCCTGCAGGGTAAACGAAACATGCTTCAGCACCTCATGGGTGCCGAAGCTCTTCCGGATTTCCTGCAGGGCAAGTACAATCATCGGTTTACTCCGTCTCTTTCAGGATATAGATCTCCCCGTGTTCCTCCCGCATGGCAACGGACAGGAGCACATCCTCCCCCGGGCGGATTCCCTCCCGGAGCATGGCGCCTTCCGAAACCCGCCGGGCCAGCACCGGGGTGTTGTTTTCCCCGCTCAGGTGCCCCAGGATCACATGCCGGGTTCCGCCGGAAATCAGCCGGAGCAGCGCTCCCGCACAGGCGTCGTTGCTCAGGTGCCCGTGGTCGCCGAGGATCCTGGCCTTCAGCCGGGCGTTGTAATGGGGGTTGGCCCGGAGCATGTCCGGATCGTGGTTGCTTTCCAGCAGCACCAGGGTGCTTCCCCGGATCGCCCCGAACACGTCTTCCGTGAATTCCCCCAGGTCCGTGGCCGTGGCGATGCTGGTGTTCCCGCCCCAGAGCCGGTATCCCACCGGGTCCGCGGCGTCATGGGGAACGGAAAAGGATTCCACCCCGATCTCCCCCAGCCAGAAGCTTCTTCCGGCCTGCACCGTCCGGATCAGCTCCCCGGGAATCTTGCCGATCTTCCCCTCCATGGCCCGCCAGGTATCCTGGGTTGCGAAGAGGGGCAGTTTGAACCGCCGGGCCATAATCCCGGCTCCCTGGATATGATCCGAATGCTCGTGGGTGATCAGGATGCCGCTGAGGCTCTCCGGCTCCACGCCGATGCTCCGGAGCGCTCCCTCCAGGTTCCTCCCGGCTTTTCCCGCGTCAATCAAAAGCCGCGTATTTCCGTACTGGCAGAAAAGCGCGTTTCCGCTGGAACCTGAATAAAGGGAACAGAAATACATATCCATGCTCCTGTTCCCCCTTTCCGTCTTTTTCGTCCCCCTGGCCTGCGGCTCAGAGGTCCAGATGCTTCGCCACCCGCTCCTCCACCGGGGGAGGGGTCATATAGTCCGGCCCGAACAGCACCGTCAACACCTCGTCGTACTTCTTCGGCACCAGGCAGTCCACGTCCTCAAAGGGCATGGTGATCTTCTCCGCAAACTGCTCCGGATGCCACACGTGGGTCATCAGCTCGAAGGCGCCGTTGGACATGTGCAGGTCGTTCCCCTCCGTGTACCGGGTGGATACCTTCTCATACCTCCTGGCCTTCCAGGCGTAGCTGAAGGGCAGCCCCATCCAGTGGGTCACATGAAGCAGGATCCTGTTTTTCAGTCCGAAGCGGGAATAATCCACGTTCTTCTTCATCATGCCCTGCAGCAGGTGCAGGTGCAGCAGGTGCAGCTTTCGCCGGAAGCCTTCCGGGGGCAGCGCGTCCAGGATAAACAGGTCCGTGAAAGCCGCCGCCTTTTCCGGATCCCGGTTCATAACCCGGGGCGTCCAGGTGTCCAGGTAGGTCAGCTCAAACTGCCTGTCGCATTCCGCCGGATACACGGCGCGGAACTTGGTGAACTCCTTCCGGGTCATCAGCAGGTCCACGTCGTCGTCCCAGGGGATAAACCCCTTGTGGCGGATACAGCCCAGCAGCGTTCCGCACATCAGGTTGTACTCAATGCCGTTCCGCCGGCATACTTCCGTAATATCCCGCAGCTGGCACAGCAGCTCGCTGTGGATTTCCTCAAGCGTCAGTTCTTTCTTCACCGATCCATGCCTCCGTCCTGTCCGCGATGGATTTCGCGTCCATTCCGTATATCTCCCTCAGGTACTGCTGGTTCCCCACCACGGAGGTATAGCAGTCCTCCAGCCCGATCCTGCGGATCCGGCAGCCGTTTCCGGTCTCCGCGGCGATTTCGCACACCGCGCTGCCGAAGCCTCCGGTCACGTTGTGCTCCTCCACCGTCACCAGCAGCGGAAACCGTTCCGTCAGCTTCCGCACCGCCTCCCGGTCCATGGGCTTGAAGCAGGGGAAGCTGACCACCTCCGCCCGGATTCCCCGCTCCTCCAGGATCTCCGCAGCCTCCGCCGTCTGGGTCAGGATGCCGCCGGTGCTCAGCAGCGCCGCGTCCTTCCCGGTCCGCAGCGTCAGCGGCGCGGGCATCTGCCATCCGTCCACCGGCTCCCGGTGGACCCTCGGCTCGTTGCCCCGTCCCAGCCGCAGGTAACAGGTGCCTTCCGTATGCAGCACCGCCCGGGTGGCCGCTTCCGCCTCCGCCGGATCCCCCGGCGCGAAGCAGGTAACCCCCGGCAGCGCCCGCA
>CAMHSI010000095.1 GCA_946187775.1 uncultured Clostridia bacterium | reverse complement strand
TGATTTCCCTTGAAACCGCCCTGCAGGATCCGGAGTTGGGCTGGACCCCCTTCACCGTCCTGCGGACCACCTGCCGCCGGAAGGACGGAACCTCCATTCCCACAGAGCATTCCCTCCCGGCCTCCGGCTGCATCCATCCCGGCACCCCGGAGATGCTCCGGCTCCTCCCTGAGGAGGACCGGCGGGAGGATTTCATCGCGATTTATACGGACTTCCACCTGACGTTGGGTGACAACCCAGGCGGAGCTGCCTATGCCTTGCCGGACCGGATTCTCTGGCAGGGGAAGTGCTGGCGGGTAGTCCGCCTTCGGTCCTGGGAAGCCTTTGGCTATACCCAGGCCCTGGCCATACAAGTATGAACGAAAATATCTATGCTGCCCTCTGCGCCTGTTTCGGGCTTTCTCCCTCTTCAGAGGAAGCCTCCATCCTGATCCGGGAGGCCTGGCAGGATCCAGAGAACAATCCCAGGCCGCCCAGGGATATCAATGTGATCTATTATTCCGTCCTTCCGGACCCTGCCGCCCGGGAGGATCCCCCAGCCTACGCCGGGGAAAACCCGGCCTCCGCTTCCCATGTGCCATCCGTTTCCCGCTTCACCGCCTGGAGCCTGCAGGTGGTCTGCTACGGGCCCCAGGCGCTGGAGAACGCAAAGCGGATCCGGTCCCTGCTTTTCCTGGACGGGGCCGGGTATCCCCGGGCCATCCTGCGGAAGGCCGGCATCCGGCCGGTGCCGGATCCGAATGCTCCCGTCCTCCTGCATGAGCCGGAGGGTTCCCTCTGGCGCCGCCGGGCGGACCTGACGGTCTCCCTGCGGATGGAGGAAAAGGAAACCCATCCTGCAAGAAGAGGAGCGGTCGCCCTGCCGCCGGCAGTAGTGATTCACCATCCATGAAAACGGAGGAAAATAGATGCGTTCGCCGTTACCCATTCCTGCGGCACTTCGCTTGCAGGAATGGACGGCTTGCGCATGGGTCTCTCCAAACCTTTTTCATTTCGTCTTCGCCTCAAAAAAAGGAGGTTCGACCGCATGCTAAGCCTTAATACCATTGCCCGGGTTACGGTGAACGTGATCCGTTCTTCTTCCCGGCCTACCGCCTTTGATACCGGCCTGCTGCTGGTAAAGGATCCTTCCTTTTCCGGGGAAAAGCGCCTGCGGGTTTATTCCTCCTCCGCCGAGGCGGCGGCAGGCCTTGCGGCCGACGGCTTCGGGGAGGAAACGGATCCGGCCATTGCCGCCCGGAAATACTTTGCGGCTTCCCCGGCACCCTCCAGGCTCCTGGTCTCCTGCTATCCTGCAACGGAATCCCCGGTGCAGGCCCTGGACGCTGTGCTGGAAAAGACCCGGGATTTTTACGGCATTGCCCTGGCGGACGAAAGGACGGACGCGGAGATCCTGGCCCTGGACAGCCACCTGGCCGGGCTGGAAAAGCCTGCTGTGCTGTTCCTGGCCCTGACGGGGACGCCAGGGGAGGTTTCCGCTTCCGGGTCCCTGCTGCAGCGGCTCCATGCCGCCGCTTCCCGGCGAACGGTGCCGGTCTTCGCCGCCGCAGCCACGGACGGGGCCGCCCTCATGGGCGCCGCCATGGGGCAGCAGCTGGCGCATGCCGCCTCCGCTTTTTCCCTGTGCTACAAGAAGGTGGGCGGCATGGAGCCAAGTTCCCTGACCCAGGCCCAGGCGGAAGCCATTGAGGCCCTGGGCGGGAATGTGTACGTGACCCGGGGATACACCCATATCCTGCTGGAGAAGGGGAGCACACCCTCCCTGGCGCGATTCGATGAAGTTCTCTATCTGGATATGATTGCCGAGGACCTGCAGAACGCTGCTGTTTCCCTGCTGGCGGATAATCCGGATAGGCTGCCCCAGACGGATGACGCTTCCGCCCAGTTTATGAACGCCTTCTCCTCCGTATTGGCAAGCTATACCGCCCGTGGCGTGCTCGCCACCACCCTCTGGCGGGGCAGTCCCCTGGGAAACCTGTCCCCCGGGGACTACCTGGAGAACGGTTTCTCCCTCTGGGCGGATTCCTATGACAACCAGACGGAAGCCGATCGAGCGGCGCATAAAGCAATGCCCATCCAGGTGGCCCTGGCCCTTGCCGGCAGCCTGGAGAGCGTTGTGATTTCCGTGAATGTACAGGGGTAAAGGAGGCTGATTCCCATCTATAACGTATACTCCCTTCCGGACTGCCGGACGGTGCTGTACCATCCGGACGTAGGGACGGCCAACCTGCACCAGTGCGGCCACGGACGGATCACCGTGTCCACCGCCGGGGACCTGACCTCCCATACCATGACGGCGGACGGCTACGTGGTGGTGAACAAGCTGAAGAACACCAACGGAACCATCACCCTGGAGATCCCCCAGAATTCCCTGGGGGACTGGTTCCTCCGCCGCTGGGCCAAGTGGCAGAAGAACAGCCAGGATCCCCTGCGCATTGCCCTGGGGACCCTGACCATCCAGGACGCCGCCGGGGGCTTCAGCATCGTCTGCACCGGGGTAACCCTGCAGAAGGTGCCGGACCGGATCTTCGACCGGACCGGCACCCCGCTGGCGTATACCCTCCTGGCCACGACCATTACGGAGCAGTGACATGAGAGAGATTACAAAGACCGTTTCCCTTCCCGTGGACGGGAAACCCACGGACTTCCGGCTCACAAAGCCGGACGCCTTTTCCGGGGTTTTCCTCCTGCGGCTCCTGGCCTCCCTGCCGGAGCACGAGAGTGCCGGCGATGCCGGCGGGCTATCCGGCCTCCTGCGCCTGCCGGAAGCGGATCTTAAGTCCCTCCTGCAGCTGTGCCTGGAGCACACGGAGGTGCTGCTGCCCGCCGGCTGGAATCCTGTTATGGTCAAGGGGGAGTGGACGTATCCGGAGATTTCCCGGGATACGCCCCTGTGCCTGAAGCTGGCCCTGGAGGAGGCGTTATGGGCGCTGGAAGGTTTTTTCGGCGGGGGAGGCTCCGCCTCCCGGAAAGAAAGCCCGGCTACCTGACGGCCGAATGTCCCAATGTGGACGCGTTTCTCTTCCTTCCGGTGTCGGAAGGCCTCTGGCAACAGCATGAGCTCTGGGACGGCACCTATACCCTGGACGACCTGCTGGATATTGCGGAAGTGATCCGGGTAAAAAGGGAGAATGAGTGGCGGGCCGCGGAATCTTATAAAAAGGAGTGAGTCCTCATCGCAGAACAGGAATTCCTCGCGTCCTTTGGCGTGGAGATCGACGAGTCCGGAGTGGAGCGGCTGCAGGAGGCCATTTCCCGGAACCGGGAGCTGGCGAAAGAGCTGGCCTCCGCCTTTGACCGGGCAAGGTCTGCGGTGCAGGCCTTCTTCCGGGAGGCGGAAGGCCTGTCCCTGCCGGGGCTGGACCTGGGAGCCGGGAGGGTGACGGAGGAGGAGAACGCCTCCCTGTCCATGCCATTTTCCCTGGACCTGACAAAGGCCGGCAAGGACCTTGCCGCCTTTGTGAAGGAGGCCGGAAAGCCCCTGCGGCTTTCGGCGGACGCCTCCGCGGTCGTCTCAGCCGGCCGGGGAGCCCTCAGCCAGCTGCAGGCCCTCTTCGCTTCCTCCGTCCTGCCCCTGCAGGCAGTGATCGAAACCACGGTCCCCGGTGCCTCCGGGGCGGGACTTTCCGGGGCCCTCTCCGGCATCTCCCAGGTGCTTTCGGCACCCTCTCCGGCGCCGAGTGTTTCCAATTCTTCCTCCCGAACGGTCCAGGCGCCGGTGTCCATTAACGTCTCCGCTGCCGGCTCCAGTCCGGAATCCGTTGCCCGCTCCGTCTATGACGTCACGGAGCAGTACCTGCTCCGGACGCTGAATTCGTACGGATGAAGCACTCCTGCAAGGAAGTGATCTTATCAGCCCTGTTGTTATCTATGTCCCGTCCTACGGCTATACCTATACCTTCTCCGGGGTTCTTTCCCTGCGGCATGAGTTCTCTTTGAAGATCAACACGGACAATGAATCCGCCTCCGGAACGGACTACCTGAACGGGGCCCGGAACCAGCCGGACCGGCTGGTTCTTTCGGTGATGGAGAGCGATATCGGGCACCCGGCGGGCTGGGCGGACCGGATGCTGCAGGCCCTGGAGTCCGTAAAGCGCGCCCGGGTCCTCTGCCAGGTTACAACTCCGGCCTTTTCCTATACGGATATGCTGCTGACGGAGTTTACCGCCACGGCAGATGAAACCAGCCAGTCCGGCTGGCAGGGGAACCTGACCTTCACGAAGTACGTGCCCCCGGCCCTTCCGGCAAAAACCAACGACAACGCCTCCACCCCGGCCAACACCGGCTCCGCCGGCCCTTCCCGGACGGTGAGCAATACCGCCGCCTCCGGCGGCACTTCCCCCTTCCGGCAAATGCTGGAACGGGCAGG
>CAMHSI010000094.1 GCA_946187775.1 uncultured Clostridia bacterium | reverse complement strand
TGTTATTAGTCTTGACCTAAAATTTCAAAATCATGTATCATGGAGGTACAGAAAAAAACGGAGGTGTCCGCGATGAAAAAACTGTTTTCCCTGGTCCTGGTCCTGTGCCTGCTGTGTGCCGGCGCCGCCCTGGCAGAAGTGGCTACCGAGGAAACCACCCTGGAGCTGGAAGGCTTTACCCTGACCCTGAATCCCGGCGAGGTTTACCAGCGCACGGAGAATCCGGAGCTGGGCCAGCCCTACCTGATGGTCTACCCCCTCGTCAGTGAAAATGACTACAGCACCAACTACGGCATCTGTTCCGTCAACGTTCCGGAGGGATACAATGCAGAGGGAATGAAGAAGGAAATCGCCAGCTTCGAGGAGGACTTCCGCACCGGCATGGCGGCCCAGAACATCCAGGTGGAAGCCATCGAAGTGAAGGAACCCTGGGATGACACGCTGAACGAAAAGCCCTGCACCACCTTCGGGTATTCCACGACTATCAAAAGCGGCGATATTTCCATGAAACTCTTCGCCCGCAGTATTGTCGTCAGCTCCGTCAACACGAATTTCATCATCACCGCCTCCTCGGAGGAGGCCCTGGAGAAGGCGGCCCGGCAGCTGTCCGAAGCACTGCACTTCCAGTAATTTCATTGCAGACAGCCCCTGAATGCAGAAACGCCGGATCTTTCGATCCGGCGTTTTTCCTACAAACGCTCAACCTGCCCCTGTTTCCCCGGATTCCTTCGGGACGGAAAAGAGCTGCAGGGAGCGGCAGAGGGAGGACAGCTTCGGCGCAAGGGATTTCGGCACGGTGACCTCGTAGAGGCCGGTGGCCGTGGCCGCGTGCAGGCGGACCGTATCCGCGTTTTCCATGCGGACGGATTCCGTGCCGAAAAGGGTGGGGCCGAGCACTGTGCTGAAATGATACCCGTCCGCCAGCAGGGAGAGGGCGGAGGCGGGATAGATGCTGCGGAGGGCCATGGGCTCCCCTTCCGAGGTCTGCCAGTACAGGGTGACGATCCGGCCGAAGCCCCCGGGGAGGGCGGCGTCGGCGGAGGTCCCGGAAACAAAGGTCATCCCGGATCCGCTCATGAAGCTGAGCACCGGGACGGGGAAGCTCTCCACCAGGGAGCGGATCTCCGTTTCCCCGGAGATATTCTGGGCAGGACTTGCGGAAAGCAGGGGCTGGGGTGCCGCCTGGGCCGGTTCCTCATCCCGCTGGGGCTGGGCCAGCACCAGCAGGAAGCCGACGGAGGCAATCATCAGGACGGAAAGAAGGCCGGCAAGTGCCTTCAGCAGGATTTTCAGGAATTTCTTCATGCCTTTCAGGGAGCGGCCTCCTTTCTCCGGACGAAACCGGCGATGCGTATCGTTATTATAACGGGGGCAAAATAGCCTGTCAAACGGCCGGAGGCCCCAAAAACTTGCCCGAAAGGGAAAAGAGATGTACAATATATCTTTATGGAGGGAGCGAACATGAAGAAGCTTCTGACGATGCTCGCGGCACTGTGCCTTGCCGCTTCCGCCGGGGCGGAAGGCCTGCGGACGGAGGAGAAGGCGCTGGAGCTGGGAGGCAGCAGCATGCGGTTTCCGGCGGTAGCCGGAATGACGGACGCGGCGGCGGAGGAAACGGTGAACAACCGGATCCGGGAGGACCTGCACGTGCAGGAATACCTGGACCGGATGACCGCCCTGATCTCCGATGACCAGCGGAGCATTACGGTGACCCCGCTGGGCGGCCTGCTGGGGGACGTTTTCTGCGGGGCCCTGGAGGCGGAAGGAGCGGTGAACCCGCCCCGGAACACCCACCGGTGGACCTGGAGCTGCGTAGACCTGCGGGACGGGCATGAAATCTCCCTCTGGGAGCTGTTTACGGATGAGGCGGCGGCCCGGGAGGGAATTGAGGCCTACCTGGAGGAGGTGGCGGCCCTGGAGCTGAGCGCCCACCTGGGCAACAGCCAGCTGACGCCCCTGCCGGAGGGCTTCCTGGCGGAGAGGACCGGACTGACCCTGCTGTATGACATTTCGCAGCTGAGCACCCTCAGCGGCCGGGCGGGGGCAGTGAAGATTCCCTGGTGCGAACTCCGGGAATACGCGGACTTCCGGGAAGACGGGATCCTTTCCCGCATCGGTGCCGCGGACATGGTGACGCTTACGGAGGAAAGCCGGGAGCGGATCCGGGAGACGGCGGAAAGCGGACAGCTGCCGGACATCCCGGTTAAAATCGGGGACAGCGTGAAGGAATGGACGGACCGCACCCATCTGCTGAACGATCCGGACGAGTTTGCCGGCGGGCGGATGTTTGCGCCGGAAGGCGCCGCGTTCCGCGGGGTGTTCCTGCTTTCGGACGCCGTAGGCAGCGGCTGGGAAAACAGCCTGGTGCAGGGCATCCGGATGGACCGGGGAAACCTGTGGGGCCTGTGCATCGGGCAGACGGCGGCGGAGGAATGGCACAAGCTGCTGGGCGAGCCGGACAGCGAAGCGGCCTTTGACGCGGAAACCGCGGAGCTGTGGCGCACGGTTCCGGGGAAATGTGATTATTACCAATACGGTGAATACCGGCTGCAGCTGCAGTACGGGGAAGACGGAATACTGGCCGGCATTACGCTGGCACAATAACAGGGACGGGGGAACTCCATGGCACAGCAAGGCAAGAGAAAACAGGCTCCGGCGTATTCGGCGGACACCATGGCCCTGCGGTATATCGCGGGCCTGGCGCTGGCAGCGCTGGGTGTACTGATTTTCATGGCGGTGGACCTGAACATGCCCGGGAACATTTTCCAGGGCCTGCGGCAGGTCTGCGTCGGCGCGACCGGAAGCCTGGCGTATGTGCTGGCGGTGCTTCCCCTGTGGGCGGGAGGACTGGTGATCTGGTCCACCCAGCGGCGGGCGCCGGTGCGGCCGTGGCTCTTTGCCCTGCTGAGCTTTGTCGGGATCTGCACCTTTATCATGCTGATCAGCGGCAAAGCCATGGAGATCCTGGACAAACAGGCCGGGGGCAGCTGGGGCGGCGTGATCCAGCGGGTGTACGCCAACTGCATTTCCAACCTGCAGAACAGCCGGGGGAACAACGGCGGCGGCGCCCTGGGGGCCATGTTGGCCTGGCCGCTGTGGAAGTTCCTGGGCACAATCCTGGGCGTGATCCTGGTTTTCATCGGGACGGCGCTGTGCCTGATGATGACGGTGAACGTGACGCCGGTGCGCCTGTGGGAAATGATTACCGGAAAAACCAGCGCCCGGCGGCAGCAGCGGGAAGCGGAGCGCGCCCGGGCAGAGCAGCAGCAGATGGCCTGGCAGCAGCAGCAGGCGATGCAGCAGCAGGCCTGGCAGCAGCAACAGCGGTCCATCCTGGAGGAACAGTACCGGCAGCAGCAGGCTGCCCAGGCACAGCAGGGCCAGCAGCCGGCGGCATGGCCGCAGCAGGCCCAGCAGGCGCAGCAGCCGGCGGCATGGCCGCAGCAGCGGCAGGACGGCCGCGGCAGCGTTGAGCAGTGGCAGGACCAGCTGACGACCCGGCAGACCGCCGCGGCGGCGCCGAACCATAAGAGCAGCATTTTCCAGCGGCCAAATGCGGGAGAGGAACCCCGGAAGGGACGCTCCTGGAAAAGCCGGATTTTCGGAACCAAGGAAGAGGAATACGACGGACTGGTGGGAGAGACGGAAACCCGGGAGCCCTCCGGGGATCCCCAGGCCCGGAAGACCGCCCGCCGCACCGCCACCGGCGCGGAGATCGGGCAGCCTGAAACCCGCTGGAACCTGAGCGTGGAGGAGGAGCCGCGGCCGGCCCGTCCGGCCCGGAAGCCCCAGGCCGCCCGGGAGGAGGAACCGGAAGGAAAGCCCGCGGTTCCCGC
Source organism: uncultured Clostridia bacterium (assembly GCA_946187775.1). Classification (GTDB taxonomy): domain Bacteria; phylum Bacillota; class Clostridia; order Christensenellales; family Aristaeellaceae; genus Aristaeella. The sequence goes on along the minus strand of CAMHSI010000094.1, from coordinate 717 downwards.
TTCCCAGAACCGGGACGCCTACCGGCGGCCGGTGACCCCGGCCCAGCCGGAAGAAGAGGAAGAGGCGCCGCAGCGCCCGGCGGAGAGACCGGTGCGCCGGAGGGCCGAAGGCGGCTCCGCCGCTTCCCCGGCGGAAAGGCCCGCGCGGCCCGCGGTACCCGCGGTGCAGCAGGAAATCGGCCGGGAAGCCTATACGCCGGAGCTTGTACTCAAGCCCAGTGAAAAGGCCCCGGGATCCCGGGAGGAAGAGGAATATATTCCTGTTCCCTACAATTACCCGCCGATTACGGACCTGGCCATGCCCCAGCCGAAAACCGAAAACACCGACGCGGAGGACGCCATGCGCTCCCGGAAGCTGGAGGAAACCCTGGCTTCCTTCCGGGTGCAGGCCCGGGTGGTGCATGTGACCCACGGCCCGGCCATCTCCCGGTTTGAACTGGAGCTGGCGGCGGGCACGAAGGTGAACAAGGTGGCGGAGCTGGAAAAGGATATCGCCTACGGCATGGAGGCCACCTCCATCCGCATCGAGGCGCCGATTCCGGGCAAGAGCCTGGTGGGCGTGGAGGTGCCCAACCGGAAGGTGGACACGGTGACCCTGCGGGAGGTGCTCACCAGCGACAAAATGCAGAATGCCAAGTCCCTGCTGACCGTTGCGCTGGGCAAGGACCTGACGGGTACGCCCATTGTGTGCGACCTGGCGAAGATGCCCCATATGCT
>CAMHSI010000093.1 GCA_946187775.1 uncultured Clostridia bacterium | reverse complement strand
TCCTTTGTGTACTTTGGGGGAATGCCGGAAAGGCCGAGCTTCGCCCCGAGGATATTCCCGGCAACCGCGCCGGTGGAGTCGCTGTCCCCTTTATGGTTTACCGCCGCGATAATGGCCTTGTCGAAATCCTGTTCATATTTCAGGGTGCAGTAAACCGCAATGGCCAGCGTCTCTTCCGCTACCCAGCCTTCTCCCAGCCGGTGGATCGCATCCAGGTCCCCGGCTGTTCCCCGGGACAGGTCCACAGCTTTTTTCATCAGGTCGATAAAAGCATCCCTTTCCGGGGATTCCGGCCACATTTCCATTGCGGTATCCAGGGAGTGGAGCACCGCGCCCAGGACGGATTCATCATCCTGGCTGACCTCATGGATGATCTGCGCCAGGACCGCGGCCGGCATCCAACCCAGGACATGACCGTGGGTGATGGCGGCAACCTCGGCGCCGAGCCGGGCGATTTCCCGGATATCCTTGTTCCTGTCATTGAAGTACAGGCCGACGGGGGCCGCGCGCATCACGCCCCCGCACCCTTTGCTCCGGTTGATCGGGTCCTCAATGGTTCCGCATTTCCCGGAATGGAGCGCGGCAAGGCAGGTGTTTCCCGGAGCGCGGCGGGAAAACAGCTCCGGAACGTTCACCAGCCAGGAATGGTGGTTTCCCTCCGGCAGGGGGAAGCGCTCTTCCTGGGTTCTGAGCCAGTCAAGATAGGAAAGATGAACATATTCGGCATAGCTTCCCATGATCCCGCGCATCATTCCCCGGGTGGTTCCCGTGAGAAGCCCGGCAGCGGTGAACAGGGTCATCTGCGTGTCATCGGAGATCTCCGCCACGCCGTTTCGGAGGGCATATTCCGTAATCCCCTGCTTCCCGTATTTGGAGAAGATCCTTTCTTCGCTCATGAACTCCACTTCATATCCCAGCGCGTCGCCGGCAGCCCCGCCGATCAGGCAGCCCCTGAATCTGTCCTGGCTTCTCATTGCTGTACCCCCTCTGTATATGAATGGTTCTCTTTGCGCAGAATGTCATCCTCATTATAATTCACATTCCCCGGGAAGAAAAGTGATCGCCGGGACAGTTTAGTGAGTCGCGGGGACGGTTCTCATTGACTCACGGGGCAGGAAACGGCAGTTTCCCCGGCGAATGGATAGTCCAGATATTTTTCTTTTGAGGTTGTCAAAGATGAAAAGCATCCTGATTAAAGATACCACCCGGGAAGAGCGGATCCGGATTGTCCACCAGGCCTTGTGGGGCAGCTGCGGCATCGACTGCGAATTCTGCTCCGGATGCGATAATCGCGGCGGAGGGAGAACGGAGAGCATCTACCAGCCCTATATTGACGGACTGAAGGAGATCCGGGAGATCAACGAGGAATACCGGGCTCCGCTGGTGCGAGGATAGGAAGGAAAGAACTTGATGAGTCAATGAGAACCGTCCCCATGACTCCAGCCAATCGGAAATACCGCGCGCCGGAAGGGAAACTGGGCTGACGGCGCCGGGAAGCACCTTCACTTCTCTTCAAAACGGCCGTATTCCTCCCGGCACAGGACATGCGCGTATCCGCCGGAATAGCTTCCGGAGCCGCCCTCCGGGACGGTCAGCATAAAGCCGCTCTTCTCCTCGAAGAGCATCACGCAGTCGGATCCGCCGAAGAGGAAATACCCGATCTCATCGCCCTTCTGGATCTCCATCCCCGGCTCCACCACCAGGTTCACGCTGGAGACCTGTCCCATTCCCACCGGGATCAGGGCGGCCATGCCGTATTCCTCCGTTTCGATGAGCACCACCCCGCGGGTTTCGCAGCTCTGCCAGGACAGGGAATTGGATTCCAGCACATACAGCTGTGTATCCGGATTCCAGTAGACCACCCCGCCCACCGCGTTGGCGTAGGGAATGATATAAGCCGCTTTGACCGTTCCGGATACCGGGCTGTGGTACCGGTGATAATCGTCATAGTTCAGGTAGGTATGGGTCAGGTATCCGTTGTTGAAGCGGGAAGCGTAGGCGGCGCCTTCCTCTCCCAGCAGCTGCTCCACCGTAATGAAGCAGGAATCCTTGATCACCACGCCGTCTTCCTGTTTGATGGGATCGGCTTCAAACTTTCCTTCCCCGTCGATGCGCCACACGCCCTGGGGGAGGGAATCCGCGGGGGCGGCGACCACCGTGTCGTTATCCGGCTCGGTGATGGGCCGGGCTTCCGGCCCGGAGAGCTTCCGGGAGAAGAATTCGTTGAAGGTATGCCAGCTGGCTGACGGCTCATACCAGCCCTTGTCCAGGTTCCAGGTGGGATCCTCCAGCAGCATGTCGAAATATTCCTGCTTCCAGGAGTCCGGGGTATCCAGGAAATCCCGCCAGGTGTTGTTGTACTCCGTCAGCCACTTGTAAACAGGCTCCAGGTATTCCACGGAGGGATAGAACAGGCCCCTGCCTTCCAGGGCCGTCAGCGGCTGGTCCATCAGCCAGTAAAGATACAGGATGCTCTGGTCGCACTTGGTGGCGAAGGAGGAATAGCGTTCCTCGTTCATGATGTTCCAGGGCATGCAGGTTACGGAATAATCAATGAAATCGTAAATCTCCTCCAGGGACTGGACAGGATTCGTTTCCCTGTCCGGGTTGATCTGTGCCGCCAGGCCGATGGATTCCCGCATATACAGCTCGATTTCCGGGTTCTCATCCAGCATCTCCCGGAAGGATTCCGACGGCAGAAGGTCTTCCTTCGGCAGCGCTTCGCCGAAGGCGCAGGAAAACAGCAGGCAGAGGATTGTGACAAGGATCAGCAGTCTTTTTTTCATGGGCTTTTGCTCCTTAATGATATGAATAAGATCATCCGCCACGGAACCGGTGCGAATTTTGCCTGAGATAAAACCTTGTCGGTATCATAACACGGGGAAGGGCGTCCATCAACAGCCTGCAATCAAAAGTTGGCAGGGAAGTAAAAAACGGAGCAGTCCGGCAGATGTGTAATGCCTGAACAGCTCCGCTTCATTTTTTCGCTTATTTTTCCGGATTATAAGGTTTCCCAAAGCATCCGCAGCTGATTCTTCTTTTCCGCCGGCAGGTTGTCCCCGAACATGGATGATATGAACTGCTCAAAGGTCTTTCCGGCCAGCTTGGCCGTCTGCATCAGTGTGATGATGCTGCCGTTGGTATTGCCCCCTGCGGCCTCCTCCAGGGCGTTCAGGTCCAGTTCCATGTCCCTCAGTTCTTCCATGTTCATTTCCATCCTGTTCTTTTCGTTTGTGATGCTGTTCATTATTTTAAACCTCCTTCATCTTTTTTCCTGCTGCGGCAATGTTTTTTTCGCTCGAATTTTTATACGCAGGAAATGACGGGGAGGCAGCATCCCTTTCTCAGGACAGATTATTCCACGGATTATATCATTCCCGGGATTTTTTTCAGATCTCCTGCCCTCCTTCGTGTGTGTGTTTCGTGCTGTTATGCCTGCGCATGGGCAGGGGAGGATGGAAGCGATTTTTATATTGAAATCTGCGCTCACAGCATGTTACTATGCATGAAACCGGAGTCCCCGGACCGGCAAATCCTTTGTGGAGATGGCAAGATCATGAAGATGCTGCAGTATGAAGGGAAAATCGTCCGTGTGATCGACACGGACGGCCGCGCGTTTACCGGCATCCCCGTCGCCTGTCCCCCGGAATACGGATATCACGAGTATGGCCGGGAGGAAGAAAGCATCCGGCTGCATGATTATCAGCTTTTTGAATCGGATATCGCTGAGATCAGGGAACTGCCGTCCTTTGCCGTGATCCGGGCAACGGAAACCTGGCAGCAGGCAGGGGCTTACTATGTGCGGATCCAGGCCATGGCAAAGAAGCATCACATCCCCCTCCGGCAGGAGTTTGACGAGCACGACGGGCCCGGCACGAAATACATCGTTGTGACCGACGGCGATTTTCCCATTGCCACGGCCCGGATGTATCCGCTGGATGACCGGAGGATCATGATCGGCCGGGTGGTTGTGCTGCCGGAGTACAGGCGCCTGGGCATCGGGACAATGGTCGTCAGCGAGTGCGAGGAATGGGCCGAAGAGCTGGGCTATACCAAAGCGGTTGTTGAAAGCCGGGAAAACAAAGTCGCCTTTTACGAGCAGATGCTCTATGAGATCTGCGGCGAGGCAGCGGACGGTGAAACCTTCCGCTGTATCCGGATGGAAAAAGACTTATGAGCCCCCGGAGGAGGCAGAATTGTGATTCGCGGCGGTGAAGCGGGCGGCGGGACTGCGCAAATCACCGGCGCGGGAAAGAGAGTATCACGATGGCATATGAGAACTGCACGCTGGGCAGCCTCCTGGGCGCCCCGGAAATCAGCAGGATTGCAAAAGACGCGATCCGGAACAGGGACCTGAGCCAGGAAGACCTGTGGAATAAAACCCTGGCGCAGCTCAAGGAAGAGCACGTCTTTTCCGGTGAAATCGCCCGGGGAATAGATCGCCTCTATCGGGCCGCCCGAAGCGGAGACTGGTATTATCCGCTGTACAGCGAGGAAGAATGCCTGGAAGATGAAGCCCGGAGGGGCGTCAGCCTGGTTTGGTTTCCGTCCGACGATCCGAAAGCGGATGAAAGGCCGTTTATC
>CAMHSI010000092.1 GCA_946187775.1 uncultured Clostridia bacterium | reverse complement strand
GCCGCGGAAGAAGTTCCCGCTGCCTGAGTCACGGAAAAGCAAGGATCAAAAAGTATCCGCGGAGAAGATTCTCCGCGGATGCTTTTTACAGTCTGGAAACTTATTTGATCACTGTCATGCGGCCCTGGGACTCCGCGTAGCGGCTGTCGATCCTGCCGTCCAGTTCGACGGCGATATACTCCATCACCGCTTCGTCCACCGGAATGCCGGTGTCGAAGGTGGAGATGTTGCGGGCAAAGACGTTGTAGGTATCACCGCCGGCCGCGCAGAAGTTGTTGGTCACCACGGCGTAGACGGCTTTCGGATCAAAGGGTTCGCCGTTGATGCTTTCAATGGTGACCCGCTGGATGGAGGCGGGGGCGTAATAGCTGGTTTCCTTGCCGTCCTGTATGTAAAGTTCCCCCTGGTCATAGGGCTTGGTGGTGTCCAGCGTCCAGCGGATACCGGAGGTCTGGGGGAACCCGCCGAGGGCTTCCGGGGTGCAGTAGGTGGAGGCTTCCAGGACTTCGAGTAGCTCGGAGCCGGTGAGATAGACCACGGCTACGGTGTTTCCGAAGGGCAGGACCCTGTTGATGTCCTTCCGGGTGACTTCGCCGGCAGTTATGGGCGCGCGGATACCGCCGCCGTTGACGATGCCGACAACCGCGTTGGGTTCCACCTGCTCAGGGCCGCCTTCCTTCAGGACGGACCAGACGATCCCATCGGCGATCAGGTCGCCCGAGTTGGTTTCCTCGGTCCGGTTGCCGGGAGCCTTTTCACCGTTGAGGTCTACTTCGGAGGTGGCGAAGACAGCGTTGTAGATCCGGTCCACCTCATCCGTAATGGACTGCGCCTTGGCCGTGACTTCCTCATCGGCGGCATTCAGGGTGTGGGTGTAGAGGGAGTCCTCCGTATGCACGGGGAGCAGGAAATGATCCTCGATGGCCTTGGACTCATTGTCAATGACAACGACGCCGATATACTGGAATTTGGTGCCGGTGGATTGGATCATCTCACCGTTTTCACCGACGGTCATGGGGGTATGGCTGTGACCGTCAATCAGCAGGTCTATGCCGGAAACCCTGTTCCAGAGGTCGACGGAGCGGTAATTGTTCTTCTTGCTTTCAATATCGACGCCCAGGTGAACCAGGCCGATGACCAGGTCCGCTTCCTCCCGGACGGCGTCCACGGCGGCCTGGCCGTCCTCGTACAGCTTTTCAAAGGTGGAGAAGGTAATGCCTCTGAGCAGGACGGGATTGACCTTGGTGACGGTTTCCGGGGTGTCCAGGCCGAAGAAGCCAAGCCTGAGCCCGTCTTTGGTTTCGATGATCTTTGAGGCGGGAAGGATGAGCTCCCCGGTTTCATCCAGACGGATATCGCCGCAGAGGACGGGGAACTCCGCCTTGCTCAGGTTCTCCTTCAGCTGGGGATACCCGAAGTCAAATTCATGATTTCCCAGGGCGGCAATATCATACCCCGCGGCATTCATCATTTCGATGGCGGCGCCGCCCTTGTTGACGTTGACATAGACATCTCCCTGGCTGAAATCGCCGGCGTCCGCCAGCAGGACGGTGGCGCCGGCTTCCTCAAACCGGGTGCGAAGCCCGGCGATCCGGGTATAGCCGTCAATCTGGCCGTGTACATCGTTGGAATGGAGCAGGACGGTCTTGCCGGTGTAATCATCGGCAATCTTCATGCGGATATCCGCGGCAGCAGTGAAATCCGCGGGGGTCCAGGTATCCTCCGCAAAGGCGGCGGGAAGGCCGAGCACAAGGCAGAGGCACAGGAACAGGGACAGCAGTTTTTTCAATGGGGCATCTCCTCTCTGGCGTATATCTGAGGTTTTTTCCGGACAGGTATATTGTATATGAAGCCCGGCCGCTTCACAAGAAGGAACGGAAAAAAAGATTCGAAAACGGAATCCGTTGTGCGGGGCAGCCTGTTTATGGTAGGATCTGTACAGAGAGAAAAAAAGAAAGCCGGTTCCGCAGGAAAAAACGGGCTCGCCCGGCGAATCCGCGGGGGAGCGGTTGCCAAGGGTCCCCGAAAATGCTACAATCCAAGGTGACAAGGGATTCTGTTCACAACAAATACGATATCGTAAATGAAGGAGACGCTGAAACATGAATCGGATTGCAAAGTTTTTCCGGGATTATTCGCTTGCGCGGTTTCTTCTTCCGCTGGGGCTGATCCTGCTGGTTGTATCCGTCTTTCTCTGGCGTACGGCGAACGCCAGGCAGGGGTATCCGCAGACCGATGCCGTGGTTTCCCGGGCGGAACTCGAGGAAGAAGCCCACTATGAAGGAAATGAACAGAAGGAAGCTACCTACCGGATCTTTGTGAAATATACGGTGGACGGCCGGGAATATGAGGAGGATTACGGCGTTCATCCGGAAATGAAACCGGGAACGACGGTGCGGATTGACTACAATCCCAAGGATCCCCATGACATTATGCAGCCCATCGCATCCTGGCTTCCAATTGCCGTTATGGCTGCGGGCATCGGCTCCCTGGCCGGGTGCGCCGTCAGCATTGTAAACACACGAAAAAAGAACCTGAAACTGAAAAAACAGGAGGAGGAATGGAAACATGGCAGCTAAAACATATCTGTTTCAGCCGGAAAAGAAGATCATGAAGCAGGGCTCCGTCCTGACGGACGAAGCCGGGAATGTGGTGTATGAAGCGAAGATGCTGAAGATGCCGCTCATCGGCGCGATGGATTTTGACTTCATCAACCATGTGAGCGGGAAAACGGTTTCCCACAAGGTGACCAAGACCATCACCACCGAATCCTCAACCAACGGAATCACGAGTTTCTTTTCCACGAAATCCCGGTTCAAGCTGGACGGTGTGAATGTCTGGGACGCCCTGCACGAGGAAGGCATCCGGATCGATTCCGCCTTCTCCGGCAACAAACTGGGAATGACCTATACCGTGACCCTGAAGGGGCAGCCGTTGGCCACCATAGCCACCAGCACGCCGGGAGGGAAGAGCATCATCACCACCCAGCACGTATACAGTGTGACCGCGGAGGAAGCGGACCTGGACCTGGCATTCCTGGTTACCTTCGCGATTGCCAGGACGGACCAGGCTTTCTACAGCTGATTCAGGTCCGGAGCAGCGTCACTGCTTCGCGAATACGGGCTGTCCGTTGACGGAGATGTCCCCGTCAATCGGGATCAGGAGGTAACTGCGCCCGTCGATCACGCGGGTTTCCAGGAGATCCGCCTGCTTGGGATCCACCTTGATGGATACGCTGGGGAGTTCCACCTTAAACTGCTTCGGTTCCACAATATTGACCGCCGGGAGAACCGCTCCGGCCCCGAAGGTGGCGTCAAATCCGTCCTGGAAGGCTTCCACCCGTTCCGGGGATACGCCGCCGTCGGTCAGCACCCTGGCCACATCCTGCTTTGAGAGCATCAGCGGTTCATCGTCCTTGCCCTGTCCGGCGATCAGTTCGGAAACCATCCCGTGCATTTCCTGCACCACATCCAGGGAGCATTCCGCGCCCAGGCTCTGCGCCAGCAGCGTCTGGAAGTTTTCCGTCTGCTCAGCCGCAGGCATCACCGCGTCCAGGTTAAAGGCTGCCTTCAGGAAGCTCTCATGGGAATCGTTGCTGTCTTTCGTGTAAAAGAGAATGGTATTCACATCCGCGGCGCCTGCTTCATACAGCGGGAAGAGGAACCCCAGGGACGGCGTGCCGGCGGTCCATTCGGGAACACGGTCGTGGAAGAGACTGTCGGCAGGATCATACCGCAGCGCGGATTTTTCCTGCTTCACGGGACAGACGGCACAGAGAATATAGCTGAAAGCCCGGTCTGAGTTATCCGGATCCGTTTCTCCGTTCACATCCCGTTTCCGCACATCCATATCATCGTACATCAGAAGGACCAGCCAGTTATCCGCCTTCTGGGCTTCCTCCACGGACTGGAGGTCCGGATGCTCCGCGCGGATACCGTCAATCAGTTTCCCGAACAGTTCCTGTACCGAGGCGTCATCCTTCAGCGCGGTACTCCTGACCCGCAGCAGCAGATCATCCTCCTCTGCCGGGTAAGCGATGGGCATCAGGGACTGGCCGATCTGGCCTGAAAGCACTTTCCTGAAAACGGACATATATTTCTCGTTTTCCTGCTCATTCAGCATCCCGACCGGAAGTTCAAAGCTCGTGATCGGGTTGCCGATATGATCCACATAGCATCCGAGAATCAGGGAAGGATTGCGTTTATCAGGATTCAGGCGTCTTTTGATATCTGCCAGGTCTCTTTGGTTCATTGATTTTATGTCCTTTCTCATGCTGTTTGTTCAATAAGAGCAACCGCCTTCCGGACTTCAGCAGCAGGCGGAAATACAGCCATAATTTTACCACCGGTGTCAAGGCCGCGGCACCTCCGGATCCGTACATCAGGCATTGCGGGAAATACCATAGATTGACAAACCGCGCCGAACCGCTTATAATTTCGCTGTTCGATTTCCCCTCGGCCAGGAAGGCCGAGAAGCCGGAAAGCCTTGTAAAAAAGGATTTCAGAGAAATGGTTCCGTAGCTCAGCAGGATAGAGCGGTCGCCTCCTAAGCGACAGGCCGTGGGTTCGAATCCCGCCGGGATCACCATTTTGCCTAC
>CAMHSI010000091.1 GCA_946187775.1 uncultured Clostridia bacterium | reverse complement strand
TCTTCGCCGTCACCCGGGCGATGGGATAGCCGCTGGCCTTGCTGGCCAGGGCGGAAGACCGGCTGACCCGGGGATTCACCTCGATGAGGAAGTATTCGCTGCTGTTCGGGTTCAGGGCAAACTGCACGTTGCAGCCGCCTTCGATCTTCAGCTCCCGGATGATCTTCAGGGCGCTGTCGTTGAGCATCTTCAGGTCATGGTCGCTGAGGCTCAGGATCGGCGCCACCACCACGCTGTCGCCGGTGTGCACGCCCACGGGATCCACGTTCTCCATGCCGCAGATGGTGATGGCCTTGTCGTTGCTGTCCCGCATGACCTCGAACTCGATTTCCTTGTAGCCCCGCACGCTCTTTTCAATCAGCACCTGGTGCACGGGGCTCAGCCGGAAGGCGTTGGTTCCGATCTCGATGAGCTCCGCCTCGTTGTTGGCGAAGCCGCCGCCGGTGCCGCCCAGGGTGAAGGCCGGCCGCAGCACCACCGGATAGCCGATGTCCAGCGCCGCCTTTTTGGCCTCCTCCAGGTTGTAGGTGATCTCGCTGGGGATCACGGGCTCGCCGATGGACTGGCACATTTCCTTGAACAGCTCCCGGTCCTCCGCCCGCTCGATGCTCCGGCTGGAGGTTCCCAGCAGCTCCGTGCCGCATTCCTTCAGCACGCCCTTGCGCTCCAGCTGCATGGCCAGGTTCAGGCCCGTCTGTCCGCCGATGCCGGGCACGATGGCGTCCGGCCGCTCATACCGCAGGATTTTCGCGATGTATTCCAGGGTCAGGGGCTCCATGTAAACCTTGTCGGCAATGGAGGTGTCCGTCATGATGGTGGCCGGGTTGGAGTTGCACAGCACCACCTCGTACCCCTCTTCCTTCAGGGCCAGGCAGGCCTGGGTGCCCGCGTAGTCAAATTCCGCGGCCTGCCCGATGACAATGGGGCCGCTGCCGATGATGAGTACCTTCTTTATATCCGTCCGCTTCGCCATGTTTTTATTCCTCCCTTTCCCATACTGTCCGTCCGCTGTGTTCCGTCCGCAGGCACCGGCCGTATACCTTCCTTCCCGCGAAGGGGGTGGCCCTGCCCATGGAGAGGAACTCCTCCGGGTCGATCATGTATTCCGCTTCCAGGTCCCATTCCGTCCGGTCCCCGTCCTCCAGGGGAATTCCGAACCGCTCCCGGGGCGCGATGGCCATCCGGTATACCAGGTCCTCCAGGCTGAGGATCCCCGGCTTCACCAGGCCGGTATACAGCGCCGGGAAGGCGCATTCCAGCCCCACGATGCCGAAGGCGCTTCCCGGAAGGCCCCGGCTCTTCTCCTCCGCGCTGTGGGGCGCGTGGTCCGTGGCGATCATGTCGATGGTGCCGTCCAGCAGCGCCTCCACCAGCGCCTCCCGGTCCTCCCGGCTCCGCAGGGGCGGGTTCATCCGGAACCGGCCGTCCTCCTGCAGGTCGTTCTCGTCCAGGAGCAGGTAGTGGGGGGCGGTCTCGCAGGTCACATCCACCCCGTCCTTCTTCGCCTGCCGGATCAGCTCCGCGCTTTCCCTGCAGCTGATGTGGCACACATGGTAGGCGCAGCCCGTTTCCTTCGCCAGCTTCAGGTCCCGGGCGATGGGCCCCCATTCGCTCTCGGAGCAGATGCCCTTGTGGCCGTGGGCGCGGGCGTAGGTCCCGTCGTGAATGTATCCGCCCCGCACCAGGCTTTCATCCTCGCAGTGGGCCGCGATGATCTTTCCCAGCTTCCGGCACCGCTCCATCAGGGAGCGCATCATGCTTTCGCTCTGCACGCCCTTCCCGTCGTCCGAGAAGGCGATGACCCGGGGCGCCAGCCCCTCCAGGTCCGCGGCTTCCTGGCCCTTTTCCCCGACGGTCAGCGCCGCGTAGGGATACACCGCCGCGAAGCCTCCCGCCTCCCGGATCAGCTTTTCCTCCTCCGCCAGGTGCTCCGGGCTGTCCGGCACCGGGTTCAGGTTCGGCATGGCGCACACCGCCGTGTATCCGCCCCGGGCCGCCGCCCGGCTGCCGCTGCGGATCGTTTCCTTATAAGAAAAACCCGGTTCCCTGAAGTGCACATGCACATCACAGAAACCGGGGAAAACAAACACGCCTTTCGCCTTCCGGAGAATCCTTCCGTGGAGTTCCTTCCGGGGAACCGGGGAGAAGCTCATTCTGTCCGTCATCGCGCGTTCCTTTCATATAAAAAGCCCTGCCTGGAATCGGCAGGGCTCGGAACGCGTGTCAATCCGCCCGCCGCGCGGCAGGCGCATCCGTCCGGATCTTGCCGATATCTCAGTATCGCCTTAAAGATCAGGTACCGGTACTCTTTTTATCACAGCTCTTCTGTCTTGTCAAGGCCGGTTTTTGACTCCTCCGGCCCGTTTTCTTCCCCGCCTTCAGGCATCTCCTGCCCCGGGGCCCCGTCGGCTTTTTTCTGTTCCTTCGGGTCCATGGTGGTCCACTCTTCCGAGCCGGTTCCGTCGGTCTTTCCCCGCACCCGTTCGATCACGTTGCCGAACCCCAGGGATACAGCCTGGGCCATCAGCCGGTTGAAGATCCGGCGGATTTCCGGATCCACGTCCTTCCGTCCCCCCACGATCTTCCGCAGGCTTTTGAACTTTTCGTTCAACAGGTCGCTCATCTTCGTGGCGTTGGTATTGTCCGCCATGCGGAACATTCCCTCCACAAAGGCGCCCCGCTGCTCCGGGGTGCTGTTGGCCAGCCACTCGTGCAGGGTATCGCAGGTCACGCTGGCCGTGCTGTCGACGCTTTCCATGGTTTCGAAGCCCCGGCCGTAAACCTGCCAGGTAAGGGGATCATGCTGCTCGATCCCCTTGGCGTCGGAGCGCACCACCGTGTAGGGTTTGAAGTATTCCATCAGCAGCCCGATGATGCTGGTCTGGGGGATAAAGGAACGGATCTTCCCGCTGATCCGGGCGTAGCCCTCGCTCCGGGCCGTTTCCATGTTCATGCCGGGCCCGTCGTAGGACCAGATATCCCGCACCCGCTCCTGCACCTTCTCCGGAACGCAGGCCGCGGCGTACACCGCCAGGTTTCCGCCCTTGCTGTGGCCCACCAGGCGCAGCGGCCGTTCCGTGATTTCCGCGGCCTTTTCCAGGTAGTAGGCCGCGGCCTCCTGGGCCGGCACCCGGGTCTGGTAGGCCATGTTGAAATCCTCCCGCCAGCCGATCAGCGTGTTGTCCGTTCCCCGGTACAGCACGCCCATGGTTCCGTCCGGCAGGTCTATGCACATGGCGGAAAACTGGATGCCCAGCTCCGCGTCCGTCACGGCGATGAAGTGGTGCATCCGGCAGTCGCCGAAGCGGGCGCTGTCCGCCATGGCCTCAAATACCTTTTTCCGGCCCGGGAAGCTTCCGCTGTCCTCCGGGATCAAAAGGTCGATCCGCTTTGCCTCCCGCAGGGTCCAGCCCCGGTAGTCGTGCAGCCCGTGGATATTCAGGTAGCTCAGCACCGCGCAGGCCAGGCCGTCCACCTCGTTCCAGGGGCTGATCCCGAAGGGAACGTCCCCCCTCCAGGCCAGGTAATCAACGATATTTGCCATGTGTTTACGCCATTCCTTCTGTGGACTGCTTCATTTCTTCCCATTCTTCCCGGGTAATCAGGCACTTGCGGGGCTTGCTGCCGTCCTTGGCCGCCACGATGCCCCGCTCCTCCATTTCGTCCGTCAGCCGGCCCGCCCGGGCGTAGCCGATTTTCAGGCGGCGCTGCAGGGTGCTGGTGGAAATCTGTCCGTCCTGGATCGCATATTCCACCGCCTGCTCGAAGAGGCTGCCGTCCCCGCCGCCCATGTCTCCGCCGATCATGTCCGCGCCGGTGCTTTCCTCCGATCCGCCGCTGGCGATCTTCTCCACCTTCTCCAGGATGTCCGGATCGTAGGTGCTGGGGTTCGCCTCCCGCACATGCTTCACGATGCGGTTCACTTCCTCATCGCTCAGGAAGCAGCCCTGCACCCGCAGGGGCGCGAAGGCGCCGGTGGGCAGGTACAGCATATCGCCCCAGCCCAGCAGCTGCTCGGAGCCGTTCCGGTCCAGGATGGTCCGGCTGTCCACATAGCTGGCCGTCTTGAAGGCAATCCGGCTGGGGATGTTGGCCTTGATGAGGCCGGTGATGACGTCCACGGAAGGCCGCTGGGTGGCGACGATCAGGTGGATGCCGGCCGCACGGGCCAGCTGGGTCAGCCGGCAGATGTATTCTTCCACGTCCTTCTTGCAGACCATCATCAGGTCCGCCAGCTCGTCGATAATGATCACGATCCGGGACATGGGCTTCTCGTTCGGCTTCAGGGAGGCGTTGTAACCGTCCAGGTTCCTCACCTTCCGCTCGGCGAACTTATCGTAGCGCTCCATCATTTCCGCCACGGCCCAGGCCAGGGCCGCCGCCGCCTTGTGGGGATCGTTCACCACGGGGATCAGCAGGTGCGGAATCCCGTTGTAGCACTGCAGCTCAACCACCTTCGGGTCCACGAGGATCAGCTTGACCTCCTCGGGGCTGGCCCGGTACAGCAGGCTGTTGATGATCGCATTAATGCAGACGGATTTACCGCTGCCGGTCTGTCCGGCGATAAGCATATGGGGCATCTTCGCCAGGTCGCACACAATGGGCGTACCCGTCAGGTCCT
>CAMHSI010000090.1 GCA_946187775.1 uncultured Clostridia bacterium | reverse complement strand
AGCTTTGCCAGCTCGTATTCCTCGTCGGAAACCGTTTCCGCCCGGACCCCTTCCTCCCGCATTCGCTTAAGGATCCAGGGCAGGGCGTTGGTCTTCACCGAGTAGGCCGGAATGCTGCCCGGCCAGATCTCCTCCAGGGCTTCCTTGAATCCCCGGATGTTTTCCTCCAGCAGGTCCTCCCGCACCAGGTAAAACGGGGTCTGTATCTCTTCCGTCCTCAAGCCTTCCTTGCCGCCCTTTCCTGATCCAGATAGGTTTCCGTCTCGTCGTTGTTCACCGAGATATCCTCCCGCAGGAGCACCTTTTTCACGGTGGTCAGCAGGATCCGCACATCCCCCATGAAGGTGATGCTGCGAACGTATTCCACGTCGTAGGCCAGCCGCCGGTCCCAGCCCACCAGGTTCCGGCCGTTCACCTGGGCCAGCCCCGTCAGCCCCGGGCGCACGTCGTGCCGGTGATGCTCCTCCTCCGTATACCAGGGCAGGTACTGCTTCAGCAGGGGGCGGGGCCCCACCAGCGCCATCTGGCCCCAGAGGATGTTGAACAGCTCCGGCAGCTCATCCAGGGAGGTGGACCGCAGGAGCCTTCCGTATCCGTTCAGCCGCTCCCCGTCCGGCAGCAGGTTGCCTGCCGCGTCCTTCTTGTTGCTCATGGTCCTGAATTTCACCAGGCGGAAAATCTTCTCGCCCTTTCCCGCCCGCTCCTGGGTGAAGAAGGGGTTCCCCCCCATGAAAACAGCTCCCAGGGCCGTCAGCACCAGCAGCACCGGGGAAAGCACCAGGATCCCGCACAGGGAAAGCAGGAAATCCAGCACCCGCTTGAAACAGTTCCGGTACACGCCGCTCCCCCTTTCCGGGAAAAACCCCCGGGCATCTTTTCCATTATAGCAGTACCCGGGATTCCTTTCAACCGCCGATTCCCCAGCCTTCTTTTCCGGGTCCCCAGCCTTTTTTTTCCGGGTCCCGGGCCCTTTGCCTGCCGGGCTCCGGCCTTAGCACACCCGCCCTGCGATCTTCCGGATCTCCCCGTACACTTCGTCCTCGTCGATGGTGGTAAGCTTCCGCCCTTCCATCAGGATCTCCCCGTTCACCAGCACCGTGTCCACCTCCGCCCCGGTGGAGGAATACACCAGGCCGGAAACGATGTTGTGGGCCGGGATAAACTGGGGCTCGCAAAGGTTCACCAGGGCCAGGTCCGCCAGGGCGCCCTCCCGGATCTCCCCCAGCTCTCCCGCGTGGCCGATGGCCTTCGCTCCGTTCACGGTGGCCATGGTCAGCACGTCCTCGGCCCCCACGCACTGGGCCGCGTGGTTCGCGCCCTTGTATACCAGCGCCGCCGCGTTCATTTCCGCGAACATGTTCAGGCTGTTGTTGCTGCCGCACCCGTCGGTGCCCAGGCACACGTTGATCCCCGCCTCCAGCATTTCCTTCGCCGGGGAAAAGCCGTTCCCCAGCTTCATGTTGCTCTTGGGGCAAATCGCCACGCTGACGCCCTTCCGGGCCATCAGGGCGATATCTTCCTTTGTGGCGTATACGCAGTGGGCCGCGATGCAGGGCACGTCAAAAACCCCCAGGCTGTCCACATACGCGATGGGCGTCATTCCCCCGTGATCCCTGGCGATGCCCTCCATCTCCGCCTGGCTTTCGGAAAGGTGGATGTGCTGGCCGATGCCCCGCTCCCTGCAGCTGCCCGTCAGCTTCTGCAGGTAGTCCGCCCTGCAGCTGTAGGGGGCGTGGGGGCCGTGGACGAAGGACAGCCTTTCCTCTCCTGCAAACAGGTCCATTTCATATACCGCTTCGCCGAACTTCCGCAGGGATTCCTCGGAGTTCGCCTCCCCGGCCAGCCCCCGGCAGATCACCGCCCGGAAGCCGGAATCCAGCACCGCCCCGGCCACTGCCGCCCGGGGCCCGCTCTTCTCCCTGGCCGACTTGATGGCCATGTCCACGAAGCAGGTGGTTCCGGAGCGCAGCATCTCGATGATGGCCAGCTTCGTGGTCCAGTAAACGTCCTCCTCCGTCATGCCCTGCTCCACCCGGTCCACGTGGTCCAGCCAGTCGAAGAAGGCCAGGTCGTCCGCGTAGTTCCGGTGGATGGTCATGTAGGCGTGGGTGTGGGCGTTGATAAGTCCCGGCATCACCAGCTTCCCTTCCGCGTCCAGCACCCGGCAGCCTTCCCCGTCCAGGCCCTTCCCGATCTTCTCAATCCGGTTTCCCCGGATCCGGATGTCCGCCTCCCGGGTGCACCAGCCCTTCTCTGTATGCAGCAGCGCCAGGCCGCCCCGAATCAGTATGTCCATTTTCCCGTTTCTCTTTCCTTGCTTGTTCTTTTTTTCACACCGTGGCGCTGTGCAGGTAGGCCTCCTGCTCCGGCGTCAGGGTGTCAATGGTGATCCCCAGGGTTTCCAGCTTCCGCCTTCCCACCTCCAGGTCCACCTCCCGGGGCACGTCCATCAGCTTCTCTTCAATTTTCCCTTCGTGCTCTGCCAGGTACCTTGCGCACAGGGCCTGGATGGCAAAGCTCATATCCATGATCTCCGCCGGGTGTCCGTCCCCCGCCGCCAGGTTCACCAGCCGGCCCTCCGCCAGCACATACAGGTGCTTTCCGTCCGGCAGGGTGTAGCCCATGATGTTGGCCCGCATTTCCCGGGCCTCCGTCGCCATCTCCCGCAGCCGCTTCACGTCCACCTCCACGTCGAAGTGTCCCGCGTTGCACAGCACGGCCCCTTCCTTCATCACCAGGAAGTCCTCTTCGGTGATAACGCCTGCGCAGCCCGTCACCGTCACAAAGATGTCCCCGATTTTCGCCGCTTCCCGCATGGGCATCACCGTGAACCCGTCCATGTAGGCCTCAATGGCCTTCACCGGGTCCACCTCCGTCACGATCACCTTGGCTCCCAGGCCCTTGGCCCGCATGGAAACGCCCTTGCCGCACCAGCCGTATCCGGCCACCACCACGTTCTTCCCGGCCACGATCAGGTTGGTGGTCCGGTTGATCCCGTCCCACACCGACTGGCCCGTGCCGTACCGGTTGTCAAACAGGTGCTTGCAGTCCGCGTTGTTCACCTTCACCATGGGGAACAGCAGCTTCCCCTCCCGGTTCATGGCCTCCAGCCGCAGGATCCCCGTGGTGGTCTCCTCGCAGCCGCCGATCACATAGGAAATCTCCTCCCGCAGCTCCGTGTGCAGCATGTGCACCAGGTCCCCGCCGTCGTCGATGATGATGTTGGCGTGGTGGGAAAGGGTCTCCCGGATATGGGCGAAATATTCTTCCTCCGTGGCCCCGTGCCAGGCGTACACGTTGTGCCCGGCCTTGGCCAGGGCCGCCGCCACGTCGTCCTGGGTGCTCAGGGGGTTGGAGCCGGTAATGTACATTTCCGCCCCGCCTGCCGCCAACACCTTGCACAGGTAGGCGGTTTTCGCCTCCAGGTGCACGGAAAGGGCAATCCGCTTCCCGGCGAAGGGCGACCTCCGGCTGAATTCCTCCTCCAGCCGCCGCAGCAGCGGGCAGTTCCGCTTCACCCATTCAATCTTGTTTTCCCCGGAGGGCGCCAGGGCAATATCCCGAATCATGCTCATATGATTTTCTCCTGTCTCACCGGAAGCACCGGTGGATGATTTCGATCACCCGCTCCTGCTCCGCCGCCGTCATCTTGTTGTCGCTGGGCAGGCACAGGCCCCGCCGGAACAGGTCCGCCCCCACGTCCTCTTTTCCCGCCGTCACAAAGGGGTGGTTCCGGTAAATGGGCTGCAGGTGCATGGGCTTCCAGATGGGCCGCCCCTCCGCCCGGAAGGCCGCCAGCGCCGAGAGGATTTCCCCGGGGCAGCTCTTCCCCGGCTCGGTGTGCCAGGCCTCTTCCCTGTCTCCCCGCTCGTGGGGGGCCAGGGCGCTTTCGTCAATCAGCATGCAGCTGAGCCAGTAGTTGGGCCGGGATTTCTCCCCGTCGAAGGGGTTCATGGTCACCGGCAGGTCCTTCAGGCCCTCCTTATACCGCTCATAGATGGCCTTTTTCTGCTCCAGGTGCTCGTTCAGGTAGGGAATCTGCCCCCGCACCACCCCGGCGATGATGTTGCTCATCCGGTAATTGAAGCCGATTTCCTCATGCTGGTACCAGGGGGCCGCCTCCCGGCTCTGGGTGGACCATTTGCGCACCCGGTCCGCGTCCTCCCGGCTGTTGGTCAGGAACATCCCGCCGGAGGAGCCGGTGATGATCTTGTTGCCGTTGAAGGAAATCACGTTGTAATCCCCCAGGGCGCCGGTCTCCGTCCATTTGCCGTCCAGCAGGTATTCCGCCCCCAGGGATTCCGCCGCGTCCTCGATGACGGAGGCCCCGTGGCGCCTTGCGATCTCCAGGATCCGGTCCATCTTCCCCGGCGTGCCGTACAGGTGCACCGTCACGATGAGCTTCGTATCCGGATACCGCCGGAAGGCCTCCTCCAGCGCGTCCGGGTCCATGTTCCAGGTGTCCCGCTCCGCGTCGATGAACACGGCTTCCCCGTTCTCGTAGGCCACCGGGTTCGCCGAGGCCGCGAAGGTCACGTCCGAGCTGAAGACCTTCTTCCCCTGCAGGGATCCTGTTCCCGCCGCCGGCCGGCCGTAAGCCTTCTCCCCCGCCAGCCGGGTGGCCAGGTGCAGGGCTCCCGTTCCGGAGCCCAGCCCCACGGCGTATTTTACCCCCGTATATTCCGCAATGCTCTTTTCCGCTTCG
>CAMHSI010000089.1 GCA_946187775.1 uncultured Clostridia bacterium | reverse complement strand
TAGGCCGCCATGGCCGTGGGGCCGAAGGAGTTCACCACGGACTGCAGCGCCGTGGTGGAAATGGCAATCAGTCCCCACTGCAGCGCCAGGGGAAGCCCCAGCCGCACCGAGGACCGGATGATCTTCGTGTTGACTTTCAGGTATTCCTTCTCCGGCCGGAAGTAGGGATTCGTCCGGTAGGCGTAGATCAGGGAGCCGACTCCCGCCAGCAGCTGGGCCAGCATGGTGGCCAGCGCCGCCCCGAAGACCCCCATCCCGAAGGAGCCCACAAACAGCAGGTCCAGCCCCACGTTCAGGATGCTGGCCAGCACCAGGAAATACAGGGGCGTCCGGGAGTCCCCCAGGGCCCGCTGCATGGAGGAGGCGTAATTGTACACGGCGATCAGCGGAACGCTCAGGGCGGTCATC
The DNA here is from genome assembly GCA_946187775.1 of uncultured Clostridia bacterium. Taxonomy (GTDB): domain Bacteria; phylum Bacillota; class Clostridia; order Christensenellales; family Aristaeellaceae; genus Aristaeella. Next base: position 4,453 of record CAMHSI010000089.1, on the reverse strand, counting down.
CGCATGTAGGTGATGGAATCCGGCAGGATCTCCCGGGGTGTGCCCATCCAGGAGAGCACCGAGGGCACCAGGAGGAAGGCGACCAGGGACGTAAGCAGGGAGGAGCCCAGGGTGATATAGGCGGAATTGAAGATGGCGCTGCGGACCAGGTCGTTCTGCCTGGCGCCGAAATACTGCGCCGTAACGATGCCGCAGCCGCCGCTGATTCCGTTGAACAGCGAAAAGAAAAGGAAGGAAATGGAGCCTGTGGCTCCCACCGCCGCCAGGGCGTTGGCCCCCAGCAGCTGCCCCACGATCATGGAATCCGCCAGGTTGTACGCCTGCTGGAAAAGGTTTCCGATCAGAAGCGGCAGCGCAAAAACGGAAAGCAGTGCCAGCGGCCTGCCTTCCGTCATATCCGTGACAGTCTGTCTACGCATGGAGGTCCCTTCTTCTGTGAAGAATACCCGGACCGGAAAAGCACCCGGATACTCCCCGCGCGTTGACATCCGCCCCCGGCGGATGTAGAATGATTGTAGAATTTAAAGTTTACTCTAAGTCAAGGGATTCTGAATTATTTTTCCGGAGGTTCCCTATGTATTCCATCCGTGATGTCAGCAGGAAAACCGGCCTTACCGCCCATACGCTCCGATACTATGAAAAGGAGGGGCTCCTCTGCGGCGTGGAGCGCACCGGCGGCGGCTTCCGCCAGTACACGGACGACGACCTGGAGTCCCTGGGGCTCATCTGCTGCCTGAAGAACACGGGAATGTCCGTGCAGGACATCGCCCGCTTTATGGAGCTTACCCGGCAGGGAGACCAGACCCTGCGGGAGCGGGTGGAAATGCTGAGGCGCCACCGGGAGGATGTCATCGCCCGCATCGGGGAAATGCAGAAGTACCTGGAGAAGGTCACCTGGAAGGTGAACTTCTTCTCCGGGAAGCTGGAGGCCTATGAGGCCGGCCTGCAGGACGCCGGAAAGAAATAACGGACGGGAACTGCAAAATAAAAAGCGGCGTGCCTGCAGGAACTCTGCCTTCGTTTCATGAATTATCTCATGGAATGAAAAAAAGGAGGAACTCCCCCATGAAAATGACCTTCCGCTGGTACGGCAGCCAGACCGATCCTATCCCGCTGAAGTATATCAAACAGATTCCCGGCATGACCGGGCTCATGGGCCTGCTGGAAAAGCCCGCCGGCGTGGACTGGCCGGAGGAAGAGTTTATCGCCCTGAAGAAGGAAGTGAACGATGCCGGGCTGGAGATCGAGGTCATCGAGTCCGTCAACGTCCATGAGGATATCAAGCTGGGCGTGCCCCGCCGGGACGAATACATCGCCAACTACATTTCCACTATCCGCATGCTGGCAAAGCACGGGGTCAAGGTGATCGTATACAACTTCATGCCAGTCTTCGACTGGCTGCGCACCGACCTGGCCCGGGTCATTCCCGAGGACGGAAGCAACAGCCTGTATTTCGATGAGAAGGACCTGGGGGAAATGGGTCCCCTGGAAATCGTCCGCAAAACCGCGGAGGACAGCCACGGCTTCACCCTGCCCGGCTGGGAGCCGGAGCGCCTGGCCCTGCTGGAAACAACCCTGAAGCAGTACGAAAACATCGGGCCCGACGACCTTAGGAAGAACTTCAAGTACTTCCTGGACGCGGTGATCCCCGTGTGCGAGGAGGTGGGGGTGCGCATGGCCTGCCATCCCGACGATCCCGCCTGGCCCATCTTCGGCCTGCCCCGCATCACCCACAGCCAGGACGATTTTGACAGGATGGTGAAGCTGCATGACAGCCCCGCCAACAGCCTGTGCCTGTGCACCGGATCCCTGGGCTCCAATCCGGACAACGATATTCCCGCCATCATCCGCCACTTCGGCGAAATGGACCGCATCGGCGCCATGCACGTGCGCAACGTCAAGTATCTGGGTTACCATCATTTCCGCGAGGCTGCGCACCTGAGCAGCACCGGCGACCTGGACCTGTACGAAATCATGAAGGCCATCCACGACACCTGCCCGGATACCTACGTCCGGCCGGACCACGGCCGCATGATCTGGGATGAGCAGGGCCGCCCGGGCTACGGCCTGTACGACCGGGCCCTGGGCGCCGCCTACCTCAACGGCCTGTGGGAGGCCCTGGAGAAGGGCAGCGGGAAATAATAAGCGCCGCTGAAAAAGCTGCCGGTTTGCAGTACGCAAACCGGCAGCTTTCCTTTTTCCGGGTTATTCCTTTGCCTCCGGTTCCTCCTCCGGAACCTTCACTTCCACGGTCAGCTTCTCCAGCCCCGCCGTGGGAAGCACCTTTTTGTCCGTATCCTCCGGCAGCAGGAGGCTCATGCCCAGGCTGCCCAGGTTCTTCAGGAGATCCATGGCCCTTGTTTCATCCATGTTTTCCGCCTCATCGGGATCCATGCTGAGCCATTCCTGTCCCACCAGCAGCGCCATATTGCGGAATTCAACGGTATTCGGATCCACGTTGGCCAGGGCGTAAATCGTGGGGAGCCCCCGCTCCAGCACCAGGGTCCAGGGCTGTCCTTCCGCGGACTTCCAGGTCGTATGGCTGGTGAAGACCTTGTTCAGCTCCTCCTGCATCTTCAGCATCTCCGGGGTGGACCATTCCGTTTCCGACGTTTCCCCGCCGGCCAGTCCCTCCAGGATCGCCAGGAAGCCGGGTTCCTCTCCTTCCCCTCCGCTGAGCATGCCGTCCATCAGCTGCAGGGCAAGGTTCATGGCTTCCCCGGGCCGGATCTGGATCGCCATCAGGATCCAGCCGTGGTCCTTCAGCGCCTCGGTGTCCGGCACAGCCAGCTCCGCCAGCATCTGCCCCTGGGGCAGGGGGTCGGGCCGGCCCTTTTCCGTCATGCGCGTATCCCGCACCAGCTTTTCCACCGCCGGCGCGTACTTCTCCAGCCCCGCGGCCTGCAGCGCCCACTCCATCAGGGAGGCCATCTGCGGGTAATCCGTGCGGCTGCTGAGGCCCAGGTCCACCGTCATCCAGAAGTCCCGGGCCTCCGCCAGGGTCATTCCCCCCTCGGTGCACAGCCGGCTGGCCGTGTAGTTCAGGATGGAGGAATTGGCGTGAACGCCGCCCCGGTCATTGATCTCGTTGGGATACAGCGCGCCGGAGGCGTAATAAATGTCCCCCACGTATTCCGGCTGCCCGTAGGCGTGGGGATCGCTCATGGACCGGAAGGAAACCCCCAGGTTTTCCCCGACGCTCCACGCCGTATCCGCGGTTTCCTTCATCTCCGCCTCGCAGATGTTTCCCAGGATATCCGACATGGCCTCGTTGATGGCGCCGTAGTCATCCTTGTACAGGCCGCCCTGGCCGATGGAGGTCTCCGTGACGCAGTGGGCGTACTCATGGGCCAGCACGTCCAGGCAGCGGCCGAAGCCCGTTTCCCCGGTGTAGCCGAAGGCCTGCCAGCGGTCCTGGAGGATTCCCATGTAGCAGGCGTTCTCCAGGGTCTCCCCGTTGACCATGCACAGGTCGCCCAGCACCAGCACCGGCGTTCCGACGCCGTCCGGGCCGATCCAGCCCATCCGGGCATAGTAATCCCAGCTCTGGATCAGCCGGAAATAAACCAGCAGGTCTCCCGGATCCCAGCCGCTGTTCTCCGCAGAGGTCAGGAGGCAGTCCTTCTTCCCGTCCAGCACCATAGTCCGGAAGCTGCCCAGGACGATCTTCCGCTCCGGGTCTCCCAGGTACCACAGCCCCGTATCCGGATCCTGCATCACCGGCACGGTGATTTCCCGCTTCTCCCCGGGGGAAACCTCCGCCTCGCCGGTCCACTCGCCCCGGACCATTTTCGCGAAATCCGGGATTTCCGGCGTCTCCGCCTCCAGGATCATCTGGCCCAGCAGGTCCTCCTCCACCCCCAGGCTTTCATCCGTTTCCTCCGGGAAGCCCAGGGAGCTGATCACGGTATTCACCTTTCCGTCCGCGCCGCAGAGGATCTTCAGCATCCGGCCGTAAACGACCTCCTCCTCCCGAACCTGCCGGAAGCACCAGGCGGATGTGTCCCCGATGCTGAGCCGGGCGTACAGCTCCAGCTCCATCTCCTCCGTGCCGCCCAGCATGCCAGCCAGGCTCCAGGCGGCCGCGGCGGCCTCCTGCGCCGTCCGCGCCTCCCCGAGGTCTTCCCCGCCGCGGATCATGTAAATGATCCCGTCTTCCCGGTCGATCCGCGCCCCGGCTGCAGTCAGTGCCTCCTCCGTCAGGGGCTTTTCCAGGCCCTGCTTCTCCGCTTCAGCCATCTGCTGCTCCGAGGTCTCCGCCCGGAAGGTTTCCGCCTCCGTATGGGAAAAACGGATCCCCTCCCGCTTTTCCTCCGCCGCGGCCAGCCCGGCCGTCGTCACCAGCAGCACCGCCGCTGTAAACAGGCATATCAGTTTCCTGAACATTTTATTCCTCCGTTTCTTTCGGAAGCTGTCTTCCTGCTCCCTGTTGTTTCATACGTCCGGGAAAAGG
>CAMHSI010000088.1 GCA_946187775.1 uncultured Clostridia bacterium | reverse complement strand
TGACTCAGCGGTGGCAGGAGTCGCAGAGGCGGTAGGGCCAGTTCCAGGGGAGGTGGCGGCGGCAGGAGGGGCAGGTGCGCTGCTGGAGCTTCTGGGTGGAGAGGATATGGACGATGCCCTGGGAGATCAGGTCCTTGCGGCGCTGGATCTCGGCGAGGAGGGTATCGGGTTCTTCCAGGAAGAGGCGGACGTAATTGTAATAGAGGTCGCAGCGGCGGTAATCCGCCTCCAGGCCGTCCAGCATGCGGACGGTGCAGGCGTCGGGATCCTGCATTTCCGGGAGCTCCGGCAGGACGTCCACATGGGTTTCATGGCACTCGGCGTGATAGAGGGCCTTCCAGCGGGAGAGGAGGTCCGGATCCTTCTCATCAAAGGGAATACAGAGGAAACGGTACAGGAGGTACCGATCGGTTTTCGGGGTTTCCATCATGGCGGCCAGCTCCGCCATGCGGGCGGCGGAGGCCTTGGAGAAATACTCCCGGTCCTTCATGCGGAGCCACTGCTCCAGGATCCGGGTGAGGGGCAGGGGAATGCCCAGGAGGGAATCCGGGAAGCTGATGACCCCCTCTGTGAGGGGAAGCAGGGGACGGGCCAGGGCGGCGGCCACTTCCTTTTTGAAGCCGAAGGCGTTGACCCAGCCGATCTCATAAATTCCGAAGCGGCCGGCGCGGCCTGCGATCTGCTTGATCTCCGCGTCGGTGAGCATCCGGACCATATCCCCGTCGAACTTTTCCGACTCCAGGAAAACCACCCGGCGGATGGGCAGGTTCATGCCCATGGCGATGGCATCGGTGGAGACCACCACCTCGGTGACGCCGCGCATGAAGCGGTCCGCCTGGTTGCGCCGGACATCCGGGGGCAGGGCGCCGTAGATGAGGGAAACCTTGTAGCCCCGGGTGCGCAGCTCCGCGGCCACGGCATGGACCCGGGCCTTGGAGAAAACGATGAGGGCGTCCCCGGGGCGGACGGAATTGGGGAACTGGAAGCCCTCCTTCTCCACCTGCAGGGGCGTCATGCGCTCATGGCGGACCACGGTGAGCTCATCCCCGCAGTCCCGGATGATCCGGGTCAGGAGGTTCTCCGCGTCCGGGGAGGCGCAGGCGTGGATCTCATCGGCGCACAGGCCCAGGATGGCGGCGGTCCAGGCGCCGCCCCGGTCCCGGTCGGCAATCATCTGGCACTCGTCGATGACGGCCACGTCATAGCGGGCCTTCAGGTCCGCCATTTCCACGGTGGAGGACTGGACCCGGCTGAAGGGAACCCGGATCTGCTCCTCGCCGGTGACCAGGGAGCAGGGAATATCCTCCAGGTTCAGGGCCTCAAACTGCTCGGCGGCCAGGAGGCGCAGGGGCCCCAGGTACACCCCGTTTTCCGCGCCCTTCAGGCGCTGGACCCCCTCGTAGGTTTTGCCGGAATTGGTGGGGCCCAGGTGGAGGTAGAAATGGCGCTTCATCTTCCGGGCCAGGGGATACAGATCCCGGTAATGCTCCGGAATGGCCTCCAGCAGGGCGGCCTGGATCCGCCGCTCCCGGCGGTGGGCGGCGTCCTGCTCTTTCTGCAGCCGGATGAGGGCGGGGTTCTTCTCCAGGAGGCGGCGGAGCCGGTCCCGGGGGAACTTGCCGTTGAGGGCGTTGAGCAGCAGCCGGAGGCCCCGCTCCGCCTCCCGGCGGACGGCGGTGGACACCTTCTCCCCGGAGGGGAGGCGGACATTCCGGCAGGCAGGGAGGAAGGGAAAGACCTTTTCAATTTCAGCGCGGAGATACGAATCCGGCGTTCCGGGACGGAAGGCCGGGGCAATGTTCTTTTCGGTGAGGCCGCCGGGGAAGGAGATTTCCAGGATCCGGCGGACCACGGAGCGGCCGGAATCCCCCTCCGGCAGGCGGGCGGCGGGATCCCCGGTGCGAAGCCAGCGGACAATGCGGTTTTCCGCGCCGGAGGTGAGCCGGCCCAGGTGCTCCTCGGGGAAACGGCGGAGGCTTCCGTCCTCCACGGCCCGGATGGCGGCATACGCCTTATCCAGGGAAACGCGGCTGCTTTCCACGGAGCGGAGGAAGGGCAGGTCCACTTCCCGGCCGGCCTCCAGCTCCCGGGAGATCATGCGGCGGAGGCGGTCCAGCTCCGCCTGGGCCCCGGGCTGCACCAGCTCCCCCCGGGTGAGCCCCTGGTATACCCGATCCCGGCGCTGCAGCTGGCGCAGGGTGTTGCGGAAGGCGTCGCCTTGAAGGTAAGCCTCCTTCTCCGCGGGCTGCATGCTGCGGGTGATGACCCGGACCTTATTGAGGGCGCTGCGGTAAATCCAGTCCTCCCGCTCGGACAGGAGGGCGGCGATATAGGCGTCCGTTGCTTTTCTTTCTTCCCGGTTCATGACTGGGCCTCCCGGAGGAAGGAAAGGACCTGCTCCCGGCTTTCCAGGGCCGAGGCGGCGCCCACCGCCGTGGTGCACACGGCGCCGCAGGCGTTGGCGAAGGCCAGGGCTTCCGCCTCCGGGGCTCCCCGGAGGAGCTCGGCGGCGAAGCCGGCCACAAAATTGTCCCCGGCGCCGGTGGCGTCCACCGCCCGGACGGGAAGGGCCTTAAGGCGCAGGGTTTCCTTTGCTGTTTTCAGGAGGCAGCCTTTGGCCCCCAGCTTGACGACGACGCCCCGGACCCCGAAGGAGAGGAACACGTCCGCCATGGCTTCCGGATTCTCCCTGCCGGTGAAATACTTTGCTTCATCCTCATTGGGGGTGATGTAATCCACCAGGGGGAGGGAATCCCGGAGGTCCTCCAGGGTGAGGAAACGGAAATTGGGCAGCTTCGTATCCGCCAGGACCAGGGCCCCGGCGTCTTTGGCGGCCCGGAGTACGGAATGAATGATGTCGGGATCGTCAAAGGGAGCCCGGAAGAGGGAGCCCAGGATCACCGCCCGGGCGTCCGTGAACCGGGAGGGATCCCGGTCCGGCCGGAAATTGAACCGGTGGGCCTGATTCGTAACAGACTGGCGGGTGCCGTCGCTGCGGACAAACATGGTGGTGACGGGAGTGGAAGGGCTTGGGACCGCCCGGACCTCCACCCCGGTTTTTTCCAGGGCGCGGGAAACGATTTCCCCGGCGGGATCTTCCCCCAGGGCGCAGACCACGGCGGTATCCATGCCCAGCTTCGCGGCGGCCATGGCCTCGTTGACGGCCTCGCCCCCCACATTCAGGGAGCCGGACTCCGCCCGGTATCCGGAAGCGGATACGGGATTCGGGTCCAGGCCGCGGATTATGGAATCCACCAGGGCCATACCGATACAGACGATATCCTTCATTGAAGCAGCCATCGAAGCAGCCATCCTTTCCCCGCCGCGGGGCGGAAAACACTCACAGCTACAGTATACCCAAAAAGATGCGGAAAAGAAACAATCCATCCTATTGACTTCAGCACGATAAACTGATAATGTGATGGAACAAAAAAGTCCTTCCCCGGGAAGGACGTTCCGGAGGTAATGAAAAGTATGAGCAGGAAAATGACAGCGATACTCCTGGCGGCGCTGATGGTACTGGGCTTGGCGGCGGCCGGAGCAGAAACATTCAGGCAGGGCATCGACCCGGATTATCCCCCCTTCAGCTATCGGGACGACAACGGCGAGTTCACGGGATTTGACGTGGAAGTGTGCAAGGCGGCCTGCGCGGAGCTGGGCTGGGACTACGAGACGGTTCCGGTGAACTGGGACACCAAGGAGCAGTCCCTGGACGCCAACGAGCATGACTGCGTGTGGTCCGGCATGACGATCCGGCAGTCCATGATCGACAAGGGATACGTGCTTTCCGCCCCCTACTACGAGAACAAGCAGGTTGTGCTGACCCGGGCGGACACGGGCATCGCGTCCTTTGAAGACCTGGCCGGAAAGCGGGTTGCGGTTATGCTGGGCACCTCCGGAGAGGACATGCTGAGCAAGCCCGCGCCGGAGGGACAGCTGGAGCTGGCCCAGACCTTTGAGGGCGGCGCGGCCGTGACCATGGAGAGCTTCCTGTACTGCGCGACGGAGCTGGCGGCCAACGGCGTGGACGCGGTGGTGGTTGACCTGCCCGTGGCCGAGAGCCTGAAGAAGGACAACGCGAATTTCGTGATCCTGGACGGCGTTCTGGGCACGGAGCAGTACGGCATCCTCTTCCGCAAGGGAGACGAGGAGCTGCGGGACAAGATCGAAGGCGCCGTGAAGACCCTGGTGGAGAACGGCACCTACGCGCAGCTGGTGGAGAAATACGAGCTTGAAAAGGAATACATGAGCCTGCTGAACAACGCTGAATAAGCAGGACGGAAGGATTTCCTTCCCCGGACGGGACAATACGGCAGGGGCTCCGGACAAGGGCCCCTGCGATTTTCAGTTTCTGAGGTGGATCACATGACGCTGGGAACAATGATTCTGAAGATGAGCGAGGGACTGGGCAGGACCTGCGCCATTTTTTTCCTGACGCTGCTGTTCAGCCTTCCGCTGGGACTGCTGGTGTCCCTGCTGCGGATGAGCAAAAACAGGCTGGTTTCCGGGATTGCCAGGGTATATATCTCCATCCTGCGGGGAACCCCGCTGATGCTGCAGCTGCTGGCGGTGACCTACGGCCCCTTCTACCTCTTCGGGATCGGGGTTTCCCGGGAAAAGCTGATCCCGGTGGTGATCGCCTTCTCCCTGAACTACGCGGCGTACTTCGCGGAGATTTACCGGGGCGGGATTGAATCCATGCCCAGGGGGCAGTACGAGGCGGCGGAGGTGCTGGGCTACAGCCGGGGCCAGTGCTTCCTGCGGATCATCCTGCCCCAGGTGGTGAAGAGGATCCTGCCTTCGGTGACCAACGAAATCGTGACGCTGGTGAAGGACACCTCCCTGGCCTTTACGGTGGCCTACCAGGAGATGTTCACCATCGGCAAGCAGATTGCCAATTCCCAGACCAGCTT
>CAMHSI010000087.1 GCA_946187775.1 uncultured Clostridia bacterium | reverse complement strand
GGTGACCCACGTGGTGGGGAACATCGGGTATCCCTTCTCCCTGGCGGCGCTGGTGAGCCGGCCGGAGGACGTGATCGTGTGCGAGGTATCCTCCTTCCAGATGGAAACGGCGGACACCTTCCATCCCCATGTGGCGCTGCTGACCAACATTACGGAAGACCACCTGAACCGGCACGGCACCATGGAGGTATACACGGCGCTGAAAATGCGGATGTTCAGGAACCAGACCGCGAAGGATTTCGCCGTGTTCAACGCGGACGATCCGGGGCTGGAGGGCCTGTCCAAAGAGGTTAAGAGCCGGGTGCTGAAATTCAGCCGGAAGACGGAAGTGCGGGAAGGCGCCTTCGTTCGGGACGACTATGTGTGGCTGCGGATGGACGGGAGCGAGAAGAAGGTCTGCCGGGTGGATGAAATCTACATTCCCGGCCCCCACAACCTGGAGAACGCCCTGGGAGCGGTGTGCGTGGCAGGGGCCATGAAGGTTCCCGTTCCCGTGATCCGGCACACCCTGAAAACCTTCAAGGGAGTGGAGCACAGGATTGAGCGGGTGAGGGAGCTGGACGGGATTACCTATATCAACGACAGCAAGGGCACCAACGTGGACTCCACCATCAAGGCGGTGCAGACCATGACGGAGCCGACGGTGATCATCCTGGGGGGCTATGACAAGCACACCTCCTTCGACCCGCTGGCCAAGGAAATCATCGCCAGCCCGATGATCCGGAAGGCGGTGCTCATCGGCGAGACGGCGCCGCTGATCAAAAACGCCCTGGAGCGGGCGGGATTCAAACAGACCGTGTTCGCGGACAGCCTGGGAAACGCTGTGGAGCAGGCGCGGCAGGCGGCGGGACCGGGCTGGAACGTGCTGCTGAGCCCGGCGTGCGCCAGCTTTGACATGTTCAAGGACTACGAGGAACGCGGTCGGATTTTCAAGGAAATTGTGATGCAGTTGCAGCCTGCGGAGTGAAAACAGACCGAAGTTTGGAAAGGAGGCGGACCGAATGCAGGGGCCAAACCAGCAGGGTCCGGGCAGGAGGGCCGGAGATCCGTCCGGCGTTCCCGGCGTACCGGACGACGGGCTGAAGGACTGGCAGAGAAACACCTGGTTCGGGCCGGCACCGACCAATAGCAACCCCTTCGAGGAGCCGGAGGACGCGCCGGAGCTGTTGGAGGACAGGTCTGAGAACCTGAACGACAGGAGCAACAGCTTCTGGGACAACCAGGCTACCGGGTACCAGCCGAGGGTTTCCGGACAGCAGGAGACACGGACCCGGGGGAAAAGCAGGCAGCGGCAGGGGGGCATCTCCCTGCGGGCGGTGTGGACACTGCTGCTGCTGATCGCCGTTGCCGCGGCCATATTGCACTTCGGCGTTTTCCGGATCCGGGAGATCCGGGTGACGGGGAACCGGAACATATCCGCGGCGGATGTGATCCGGCTCAGCGGGATCCGCAAGGGACAGAGCATCCTGACCCTGAGCGAGAAGGAGACGGAGCGGCGGCTGACGGGGGACGCGTCTGCGGAGGCCGCGAAAACCGGCAATTACAACTACTACACCCTGCAGTTCCGCTATCTTGAGAAGGAGCTGCCGGGGACGGTGACCATCGCGGTGAAGGAAAGGGAGGCCTGCTGCTGGCTGATCTGGTGCGGTATCCTCTACGTGATGGACAAAAACGGCATGGTGCTCTACGAAACGGAGGAGAGCGCCATGCGGGACCGGGTGAAGCTGGTGGAGGTCAAGGGAATGGACATCCGGGCCGGGGCCCAGGTGGGCCAGACCATGGTGCTGACCTCCGCGGTGCAGGAGCAGCTTTTCCGGGATCTTTTCACGGAGATGAAGGTGCTGGGATGCACGGAGCTGATCGCCGAGGCAGACCTGAGCAATCCCTATTCCATCCTGCTGACCACAAGGGACCCGGTGTTTACGGTATCCCTGGGGGACAGCTCCGTGATCCACGCGAAGCTGCGGAGCATGCTGCTGGTTCGGGAAAAGCTGCTGGAAATGGGAAAAACCAACGGATCCATCAGCGTTGTGAACCCGGAGGCACCCTCCTATTCACCGGACTCCCCGCAGTGAGAAGAAAATCGTAACAAAAAACAACAAAATTGTAATAAAATCACCGCAAATACTTGCAAAACCTGAGGGAACTGTCTATAATATTTTGTTGTGTGCAATTATTTGTAGGGAATTTGTAAGGCATCCCTGATGCATTCCTGATCACGGGAGGTTGGAAAGGGTATGAAAACAACGGTTGCAGCCATCGATTTCGGCACGAGTAAAATCGTTACGCTGGTGGCTGAGAACAGCGGGAGCCAGCGCTGCGACATTGTAGCGGCCGGCGTCGCCAAGTATGACGGATACCTGGAAGAGGGCTGGAACAACCCCGGCCAGCTGGACGAGGCGATCCGACTTTCCATTAGCGATGCGGAGGAGCAGGCCAACACCAAGATCCGGGAAATCAACGTAGGCGTTCCCGGAGCCTTCACCAGCGTATTCGCCACCAAGGTTACCGTTGCCCTGAAGGGGACGGATCCGCGGGTTACCTCGGCGGACGTGAAGGCGGCCTTCGCCAAGGCGGCGGAGCACCTGGACAAAATTCCCGGCGTGGTGGTTCATTCCAGCCCTGCCTGGTTCATGGTGGACAGCGGAAAGAAGACCCTGGAGCCCGTTGGCATGAAGGGCCGGGAGATGACCGCGTTCATCAGCTTCGTGGTTGGGAACCGCTTCTTCATTGACGATATTACCAACCGGATGGCGGACCTGGGGATCGTCGTTTCCGGATTCTTCTCCACCTCCGCGGGGGAGGCCATGCTCTACCTGAACGAGCAGGAGCGGGACCGCACCTCCGCGCTGATTGACATGGGATACCTGAACACCGAGATCATCGGGGTGGAAGGCGACGCCATCATCTACCACAAGGTGCTGGATCTGGGCGGCGGCGACATCGCTGTGGCCCTGGCGGAAGAGCTGGACATCTCCCTGAGCGCGGCGGAGGATATCAAGCGCAAGTTTGTATACGGCATCGAAACCACCGGCGAAACCTACGAGGTTCCCGGGGCGGACGGGCAGAAGGGCGTCACCTTCACCCGGGACCAGGTGAAGCCGATCATCACCCGGACGGTGGATGAGATCTGCGAAAAAATCAAGGAAAGCATCGACGATGATTTCGCCTCCCTGGGCAGCTGGAGCAGCGTTTTCCTGACGGGCGGCGGGCTGAGCTTCAACCGCGGCGGCAAGGAATACCTGGCGGGCAAGCTGGGACGGCCGGTGCAGGAGACGCCCCGCAGGACCACCAAGCTGAACAGCCACAGCTTCTCCAGCGCGCTGGGCCTGATGGACCTTATTATCGACACGATTGAACAGCAGCATCAGCCGGCCGCGGGTGCGGGCGGAAAGATTAAAGACTTCTTCCGTAGTCTGTTGGGAGGTTAATCACATGATCGAGTTCCAGAATGAAGAACAGAACACTTTTGCTTCCATCAAGGTCGTCGGATGCGGCGGCGGCGGAAACAACGCGGTCAACCGGATGGTGGACGCGGGCCTGCGCGGGGTTGAATTCATCTCTGTGAATACCGACCGGCAGGCGCTGGGCCAGTCCAACGCCCAGGTGAAGATCCAGATCGGCGAAAAGCTGACCAAGGGTCTCGGCGCGGGCGCCATTCCTGAGGTGGGCCGCCGGGCCGCGGAAGAGAGCAGGGAAGAGATCGCTTCCGCCCTGAAGGGAGCAGACCTGGTGTTTATCACCGCCGGCATGGGCGGCGGAACCGGAACCGGCGCGGCTCCCATTGTGGCGGAGATTGCCCGGGACATGGGCACCCTGACCATCGCGGTTGTGACCAAGCCTTTCAACTTCGAGGGGAAACAGCGGATGAAGAACGCTGAGTCCGGCATCGAGGAGCTGAAGCAGCACGTGGACACCCTGGTGGTGATCCCCAACGACCGGCTGCTGCAGGTTGTGAACAAGGGAACCACCATGCTGGAAGCCTTCCGGATCGCGGACGACGTGCTGCGCCAGGGCATCCAGGGCATCAGCGACCTGATCGCGGTGCCTGCCATGATCAACCTGGACTTTGCGGACGTGAAGACTGTTATGGAATCCGGCGGAATGGCCCACATGGGCATCGGCGTCGGAAGCGGCGAGAACAAGCTGGTGGAAGCTGCGAAGAACGCCATTGCCTCGCCGCTGCTGGAGACCAACATCGACGGCGCGCGCGCCGTGCTGATCAACGTGACCGGCGGCGCGGACATCTCCATCGTGGATATCAACGAAGCGGCCAACCTGATTATGGAAGCGGCGGATCCCGACGCGAACATCATCTTCGGTGCGGGCATTGACGAGACCATGGGCGATGATGTGCGGATCACCGTGATCGCCACCGGCTTCGAAAAGACGCCGTTCCCCTCCAAGGAGCCGGCGAAGAAGCCCCGGGAGCTTGAGCACGAGCGGCTCTTCGGATCCTTCGGGACCAATTTCTCCCGGCCGGAAACCCCGGCAACCCGGGACCTGTTTGAGCCGGCAGCCCCGACCTCCGCTTTCTCCAGCGGAAGCACCGGGGAAATGCCCACCTACATGAGCAGCAGCCGTCCCAGCATGGGCGTGCCCGGCATGGTGAACACCGGATCCTTCCAGACCGGCTTTACCTACCAGCAGGCGCAGCAGAACATGCAGGCGACCCGGCCCTTCCAGCCCATGGGACAGACCGGCCCCAACACCGCCATGAACCAGAACACGGGCTTCAGCGCGGGACAGCCCCAGAACTACCAGCCCCTGTTCAACAGCAACGGACAGGTGACAGGACAGACCGGCAGCTTCCAGGCCATTCCACAGAACCAGGCGATGGTTACCGACGACCACGGCGTGCCCGGATTCCTGAAGCGGAAGAAATAAGGAAGAATCCAGCCATTCAAGCGGGCGAACAGCCCGCTTTTTTCCTGCCCGGAAAAAGTTTTCCATTTTTTTTCTGAAAACCTTGTAACGAAATCCGGATTCACGCGTCTAA
>CAMHSI010000086.1 GCA_946187775.1 uncultured Clostridia bacterium | reverse complement strand
GCTCGCTGTGGCCCATCTTGCCGAAGACCCGGCCGTCCGGGCTGGTGATGCCCTCCACTGCCATGCGGCTGCCGTTGGGGTTAAAGCGCACGTCCATGGTGGCGTTCCCCTCCAGGTCCACGTACTGGGTGGCAATCTGGCCGTTGTCCCGCAGCCGCTGCAGGGTGGCGTCGTCCGCCAGGAACCGGCCCTCCCCGTGGCTGATGGGCACGGAGAAGATGTCCCCCACCTTCACGCCCTGCAGCCAGGGGCTCAGGTTGCTGGCAACCCGGGTCCGCACGATCCGGCTCTGGTGCCTTCCGATGGTGTTGAAGGTCAGGGTCGGGCAGGTCTCGTCCGTGTCGATGATCTTCCCGAAGGGCACCAGCCCCAGCTTGATCAGGGCCTGGAACCCGTTGCAGATGCCGCACATGAGGCCGTCCCGCTTCTCCAGCAGGTCCGTGACCGCCTCCTTCACCGCATCGCCCCGGAAGAAGGCGGTGATGAACTTGGCGCTGCCGTCCGGCTCGTCGCCGCCGCTGAAGCCGCCGGGGATGAAGATGATCTGGGATTCCCGGATCTCCCTGGCGAAGGTCTCCACGCTGCGGGCGATGCCCTCCGCGTTCAGGTTGTTGATGACCGTGATCTTCGCTTCCGCGCCGGCATCCTCCACGGCTTTGGCGCTGTCATATTCACAGTTGGTTCCCGGGAAGGCCGGAATCAGCACCCGGGGCTTCACCCGGCGCACCGCCGGCGCCGGCCGGCTTTTCGCTTCGCAGGAGACGTTCTCCGCCTTGTCCGCCGGGGCGGGAATGTTGCAGGGGTACACCTGCTCCATCCGGTCCTCCCAGATCCGCTGCAGATCGCTGAGAGCCAGTTCTTCCTCTCCCAGGGAGATCCGCCCGTCCCCGGTAACCTCACCCAGGACTTCGTATCCCTCCGGATCCGCAACCTCCAGCAGGAAGTCGCCGTAGCGGCAGCAGGTCACCTCTTCCGCGGTCCAGCCGTCGGCGAACCGGAAGCCCAGGCCGTTGCCCACGCTCATCTTCAGCACCGCCTCGGCGATGCCGCCCATGCCGGGGGTGTAGCAGCTCAGGGCTTTGCCGCCGCGGATCAGCTCCGTCACCTGCCGGAAATTCGCCAGCAGGCTGCCGGTTTCCGGCAGGCCGTTTTCGTCCGCCTTCGTCCGCAGCAGGATCACCTTGCTGCCGGGTTTCTTGGTTTCGGGGGAAAGGATATCCCCGGTCTTCGCCATGGTTACCGCGAAGGACACCAGCGTGGGGGGCACGTCCAGCTTCTCGAAGGAGCCGCTCATGGAGTCCTTGCCGCCAATGGCCCCGATCCCCAGGGCCATCTGGGCCTCAAAGGCGCCCAGCAGCGCCGCCAGGGGCTTGCCCCAGCGCCTGCCGTCCTTCCCGGGCTTCTCAAAGTATTCCTGGAAGGTCAGGTACACGTCTTTGAACTCCGCGCCGGTGGCAATGAGCTTGCTGACGGATTCCACCACCGCCAGATACGCCCCGTGGTACGGGCTCTTCTCGGTAATAAAGGGATTGTATCCCCAGGCCATCAGGGAGCAGTCGTCCGTGTGCTTCTTCTCCATGCTGACCTTCTGTACCATGGCCTGGATGGGGGTCAGCTGGTGCTTTCCGCCGAAGGGCATCAGCACCGTGCCCGCGCCGATGGTGGAGTCAAAGCGTTCGCTCAGGCCCCGGCGGGAGCACATGTTCAGGTCCGCCGCCGTGTCCTTCATGATCTGCGCAAAGGAACCCTCCCGCTTTTGCTGCCAGGGCTGCGGGGCGGCGGGGGTGATTTCGATATGCTTGGGGGCGCCGTTGGAATTCAGGAATTCCCGGCTGATATCCACGATGGTCTTCCCCCTCCAGTGCATGGTGAGCCGGGGCTCCGC
This sequence comes from uncultured Clostridia bacterium, assembly GCA_946187775.1. Lineage (GTDB taxonomy): Bacteria > Bacillota > Clostridia > Christensenellales > Aristaeellaceae > Aristaeella. Next base: position 3,260 of record CAMHSI010000086.1, on the reverse strand, counting down.
CTTCACCACCGCCACCGGGCAGGCCTGCAGGTTCTCCTCCCGGGCCAGGGCCAGGAAGGCTTCCGTGTCCTCCGCCGCCACCACCACGGCCATCCGCTCCTGGCTTTCGGAAATCGCCAGCTCGGTGCCGTCCAGGCCTTCGTATTTCTTGGGCACCGCGTCCAGGTTGATGTCCAGTCCGTCCGCCAGCTCGCCGATGGCCACGCTGACGCCGCCGGCGCCGAAGTCGTTGCAGCGCTTGATCATCCGGGTGGCTTTCCCGTTGCGGAAGAGGCGCTGGAGCTTGCGCTCCTCGGGGGCGTTGCCCTTCTGCACCTCCGCGCCGCAGGTTTCCACGCTGTGGGCGTTATGCGCCTTGGAGGATCCCGTGGCGCCGCCGATGCCGTCCCGGCCGGTGCTGCCGCCCAGCAGGATCACCACGTCCCCGGGGGCGGGGCGCTCCCGGCGCACGTTCTCCTCCGGCGCCGCCGCCACCACCGCGCCGATCTCCATGCGCTTGGCCGCGTAGCCGGGGTGATAGATCTCGTCCACGATGCCCGTGGCCAGGCCGATCTGGTTGCCGTAGGAGGCGTAGCCCGCCGCCGCCGTGGTCACCAGCTTCCGCTGGGGCAGCTTGCCGGGAATCGTCTCGCTGATGGGCCTGGTGGGGTCCGCCGCGCCGGTCACCCGCATGGCGCCGTAGACGTAGGCCCGCCCGCTCAGGGGATCCCGGATGGCCCCGCCGATGCAGGTGGCCGCGCCGCCGAAGGGCTCGATCTCCGTGGGATGGTTATGGGTCTCGTTTTTGAACAGCAGCAGCCAGGGCTCCTTCTTCCCGTCGGCCTCCACCTCAATCTTCACCGTGCAGGCGTTGATCTCCTCGCTCTCGTCCAGCCTGGGCAGCTTGCCCCGGGCCTTCAGGGCACGCACCGCGATGGTGGCCACGTCCATGAGGCATACGGGCTTCGTCCGCCCCAGCTCCCGGCGCACGGAGAGATAGTCGTTGTACGCCTTTTCCAGCACCGGGTCCTCAAAGCGCACCCCGTCAATCTCCGTCAGGAAGGTGGTGTGGCGGCAGTGGTCGCTCCAGTAGGTATCCAGCATCCGGATCTCCGTAATGGTGGGATCCCGCTGCTCTTTGCGGAAATACTCCTGGCAGAAGGCAATGTCGTCCGCGTCCATGGCCAGGCCATAGCGGGCCACGAAATCCTCCAGCCCCGCCCGGTCCAGCCCTGTGAATCCCTCCAGCGTCGCCACTTCCGTGGGCACCGCATACTCGGTCTTCAGGGTGGCAGGCTTCTCCAGGGAGGCCTCCCGGGCCTCCACGGGGTTGATGACGTACTTCTTGATCTCGGCGATCTCCTGCGCCGTCAGGTCTCCGTAGAGGATATACAGCCTGGCGCTGCGGATCAGGGGGCGCTCCCCCTGGCTGATGAACTGGATGCACTGGGCCGCGGAGTCCGCCCGCTGGTCAAACTGCCCCGGCAGGTACTCCACCGCGAAAACCGCCGCGGCCCCCTCCGTGTCCGCCTCCTCCGTGGCAATATCCAGCTGCGGCTCGGAAAACACCGTTTTCACCGCCCGCCGGAACAGCTCCGGATCCATATCCTCCGCGTCGTAGCGGTTCAGCAGCCGAACCTTCTTCAGCCCGGTGATCCCCAGCATAACGTTCGCCTCGTTCAGCAGCTCCCGGGCCTCGTTGTCCAGCCCGGGCTTCTTTTCCACAAAAACTCTGTAGACCATGCTATCGTTCCTCTTTATCTGTCGTTGTTTTTTCCGGGGCGGGATTACCGGCCGGCTTTCCCGGCCTGCAGCGCCCGCTGTCCGATATCCGACCGCAGGTATTTGTTTTCAAAGGACACCTTCTCCGCCAGGGCGTAGGCCTCCTTCACGGCTTCCGGCAGCGTGGCCGCCGTGGCGGTGACGCCGATGACCCGGCCGCCGGAGGTGACCAGCTTTCCGTCCTTCAGGGCCGCCCCCGCCACGTACACGTGGGGCAAAACCTCCTCCGGGATGGTGATTTCATATCCCTTGCCGTAGCTTCCGGGATAGCCTTCGGAGGCCAGGATCACGCAGCAGGCGTTCTCCTTCCGGAACTTCACTTCGCACTCCGCAAGCTTTCCGGCGGTCACCGCCTGCATAACCTCCAGCAGGTCGCTTTCCAGCAGGGGCAGCACCACCTGGGTCTCCGGATCCCCGAAGCGGCAGTTGTATTCGATGACCTTGGGGCCGTCCTTGGTAATCATAAGGCCGAAATACAGGCAGCCCCGGAATTCCCTTCCTTCCGCCTTCATGGCCCGCACCGTGGGCAGGAAGATCTTTTCCATGCATTCCGCCGCCACCGCCTCCGTGTAGAAGGGGTTGGGGGCTACGGTGCCCATGCCGCCGGTGTTGGGGCCGGTGTCCCCGTCCCCGGCCCGCTTGTGGTCCATGCTGGATACCATGGGCACCACCGTGGTACCGTCGGTAAAGCTCAGCACGGAGACCTCCGGACCCTCCAGGTATTCCTCGATAACGATCCGGTCCCCGCTCTTGCCGAACTTTTTATCCTCCATGATCTCCCGCACGGCCCCCCGGGCTTCCTCCCGGGTCATGGCCACGGTGACGCCCTTGCCCAGGGCCAGGCCGTCCGCCTTCACCACCGTGGGCACCGGCGCCGTCTCCAGGTATTCCAGCGCCGCCTCCGGGGAGGTGAACACCTCGTAGGACGCCGTGGGAATCCCGTATTTTTTCATCAGGTCCTTGGAGAACACCTTGCTGCCCTCGATGATGGCAGCGTTCTGCCGGGGGCCGAAGCAGGGAATCCCCTCCGCCTCCAGGGCGTCCACGCAGCCCAGCACCAGCGGATCGTCCGGCGCCACCACGGCGTAGTCAATGCCCTTTTCCTTCGCGAAGGCGACGATCCCCGGGATGTCCTTCGCCCCGATGGCCACGCACTCCGCGTCCGCCGCGATGCCGCCGTTCCCGGGCAGGGCGTAGATCTTCTCCGCCGCCGGATTTTCCTTCAGTTTTTTGATGATCGCGTGTTCCCGGCCGCCGCCGCCGACTACGAGGATCTTCATTGCTTCATTACGCTCCAAATTCTGAATATCTTTTTTGGGCCCCACACGATTAGTGGTGGAACAACCTCATCTTGGTGAAAGCCATCACCATGCCGTATTTGTCGGCGCATTCGATGACCGCGTCGTCCCGGATGGATCCGCCGGGCTCGGCGATGTATTTGACACCGCTGCGGTAGGCCCGCTCAATGTTGTCGCTGAAGGGGAAGAAGGCGTCGGATC
>CAMHSI010000085.1 GCA_946187775.1 uncultured Clostridia bacterium | reverse complement strand
AAGCATTTGATATGAGCATTTTAATCAGGGATACCACCCGGGAAGAACGGGAAAAAATCGTGGCAGAATCCATCGGAAACATCAGCGGCCTTTGCGACGGATGCAGCCCGGGAATTATTGAGATGTACCAGGATTATATCGACGGAAAAAAGGAACTGCGGGAGATCAATATGGAGTTCAACGCTCGCTATACCCTCGGCGACAGCGGACGGGACCGCGGAGCATGCGAATATCGATAAGGATTTCCTTAGATCATTTCTGTAAACATGAAAAGGCAGCGGAACGAAGGCCGTCCCTCCGTTCCGTCCTATCCTGCCGGGAAGAATTCCGGGGTCCGGAAGACGACGCCCTTGTCCAGCAGGGCGCCGATCAGGATCTTCCAGTAATCGGGGACCAGCTCCCCGGTTTCGTCGTGGGCATGCATCAGCAGGATATGGCTTCCGCCATCTTGAAGCAGGGGAGCGCCCTCTGCCGGGGCGGGCTCCCGGATCCTGCGGAAAACGTCCTCCAGGGTGAAGCCGCTGCCCTTCCGGATCCGGTATTCGGCAAAATCAAAGGTCCACAGGGTATCGATATCCCGGTCCCGGCCGGTCTCCTTCCAGAAGGCGTAGGGAATCTGCGTGTCCTTCAGCTTGTTGAAGCCGCGGGAGGCCAGGTACTGCTGCAGGGCGTCCTTGTTGGCGCCCCCCTTGTCCCCGTAGGGGAAACGGAAGGGCCTGTATTTCCGCTCCACGCCGGCGGCAAGGTACAGCTTGTCCAGCAGCTCCTCACTCTTTTCAATTTCCCCTTTGGCCTCCTCCAGGGAAAGGGAGGAGAAGGCGGGATGGGAATAGCTGTGGTTGCCGACGATCATCCCGTGGCGCAGGGCGTAGATGGCGGGATCCGGGTTCTTCTCCAGCTTGTTTCCCACGGCGAACATCACCGCCGTGATCCCGTTTTCATTCAGGTATTGCACAATCTCTTCCGTGTTTCCGGAAGGAATATCATCCACCGTAAGGACTGCCTCAATCATATGCCGGATCCTTCTTTCCCTTGTTTCTTCGTATCCACAGTATACGTTCCGGGAAAACGGGTGTCAATGAGGCCGGGGCGGCAGGCATTTATCAAAGCTTATGAATTGAAAACAGGCATGGATGGCAACTGTACAAAAGGAAGTGAAAACCATATAATCATACATAAGAACCAATCATTGTTGAAATAAAGAGGGGACTTAGTTATGAATGAAATAAAATGCCCGAATTGCGGGAAAGTCTTTCAGGTGGATGAAGCCGGTTATGCGGCCATTGTGGCGCAGGTTCACACGGAGCAGTTTGAAAAGGAAATTGCGGATCGCCTTCAGACAGTACGGCGTGAGCTGGAAGCGCGCCAGCAGGCGGCAATAACAGAGGAAAAAAGCCGCCATCAACAGATGGAGGCGCAGAAGGATCAGGAAATTGCACGCCTGCAGGAGCAGGCAAAAAACCTGGATGAGACAAGGAAAAAGGATATGGAAGCACTTCGTGCTGCAGAAGAAATGCGGCACCGGCAGGAGCTTGATGAAAAAGAACGCCGGATCATTGAACTCCAGGCAAGTACGAAGGCGTTTGAAACGGATAAACAGCTGGCGGTGACAACAGCTGTTCAGAAAAAGGAAACGGAGATCGCGGAATTACGTGTTCAGATCGAACAGGAAAAGCAGACTGCCGCCAGTCGGCTTCAGACGATTCAGGAAGATCATCAGCATGAGGTCAGCAGGCTGGAAGCAGAGATTGAACGCTACCGGGATTTTAAACTCCGGCAGTCCACCAAGATGATCGGAGAAAACCTGGAACAGCACTGCCTGATTTCTTTCAACCAGGTCCGGATGATGGCATTCCCCAATGCGTACTTTGAGAAAGACAACGAAGTTGTCGGCGGAACCAAGGGAGATTTTATCTACCGGGAAAACACGGAAGACGGGATCCCGCTGCTGTCCATCATGTTTGAAATGAAAAACGAAGCGGACGACACGGAAAAGAAACACCGAAACGAAGATTTCCTGGACAAGCTGGATAAGGACCGGCAGAAGAAAAACTGCGAATACGCAGTGCTGGTTACAATGCTGGAACCGGACAGCGAGTATTATAACAACGGAATCGTAATGGCATATCAGTATGAGAAAATGTATATCATTCGCCCTCAGTTCTTTATCTCACTGATTTCGCTTCTTCGAAACGCCGCGCTGTCCAATATACAGACGCGCAGGGAATTGATGCTTGCCCGCCAGCAGAACCTGGACGTGCAGCAGTTTGAGCAGGCGCTGTTTGATTTCAAAGATAAGTTTGGCAGGAACTATGAACTTGCCAGCGCCCATTTTACCAGGGCAATAGACGAGATTGACCAGACGATCAAACACCTGGAGAAGGTTAAGGAATCCCTGACGAAGTCCGAGAACCAGTACCGTCTGGCGAACGATAAGGCGCAGGATCTGTCCATCAAAAAACTGACAAAAGGAAATCCGACCATGCAGGAGAAATTTCAGCAGGCCGGAATTGATGTAAAATAAACGGACAGGCTGAAGAAACGGTTTGGAGGCAGGAATGATACAGATTGAAACCGTGGAGGCAGACGGTTTTTCCATGGATTACTTCCGGTTCGGAAGCGGGAAGAAGACGATGGTGATCCTTCCCGGGCTCAGCGTACAGAGCGTCATGAAGCTGGCGGACGCGGTGGCGGAGGCCTACCGGCTGCTGGCGGGGGAGTTTACCGTATATCTGTTTGACCAGAGAAAGGAAATGCCGGAAAAGTATTCCTTCCGGGAAATGGCCAGGGACACGGCGGCGGCCTTCCGGAAGCTGGGGCTCCGGCAGGTGTGCCTCCTGGGGGTTTCCATGGGGGGAATGACCGCTCAGGAAATCGCCCTCCGGGATCCGGACCTCGTAGGCCGGCTGGCCCTGGGGTCCTCGGCGGCGCTGGAAACGCCGCAGCTTCGGGAAACGCTGGCGCGCTGGACGCGCCTGGCGAAGGCGGGGGACGCATGGGGACTGTACAACGCCTTCGGGGAGAATGTCCTGTCCCCGGGGCTTTTCGAACAGGCAAAAGCCCTTCTTCCAGGAATGGCGGAAAGCATTACGAAGGAAGAGCTGAAACGCTTTGCCATCCTTTCGGAAGGGCTTGAAGGTTTTGATGTCCGCGGGGAGCTGGGAAAGATCCGCTGCCCCGTGCTGGTGCTGGCGGCCCGGGATGACCGGACCATGGGCGGGGACACGGCGGTCCCCTTTGAGCAGGCCTTCGGCGGCCGGGGGGATTTCTCCCTGTATCTGTACGAGGGTTACGGCCACGCGGCCTACGATTACGCGCCGGATTACAAGGAAAGGCTCCTGCGCTTTTTCACGCAGCCGGCATCCTCATCCTGCTGATCCTGCGCTTTCGCGCCGTCAGGCGGCGGGAAGCTCGGACGCGGCCGGGGCGGACAGCTTTTCCCGGAGGGCGGTCAGCTGCTCCTGGGTCATGCCGCCGGAGAGGAGCCATTTTTCCGCTGCCGCGGCCAGGTCCACTCCCTCCAGGGAAGCGCCCTTTTCCAGGCCGGCGATGTGGCGCAGCATCTCATGGATATTCTTCTCCGCGATGATTTCATACTGGGCACTGTCGGGCTCCGTGAAGTAATAATTGGTATAGCTGAGCATATAATCCGCTTCGATTTCCTTCGCGCTCGCGCCCATGAGGGCTTCCAGGATCATGGCGGCGAAGCCCGCCCGGTCTTTTCCCTCGTTGCAGTGAACCAGGTAGGGCGGCTCCTGCCCGGCCAGGAAGGCCAGCCCTTGGGCGATGCCCTTCCTGAAATCCTCGGAGGTGAAATCCGCCCCAAGGCCCAGGGCAATCACGCGGCCGGACTCGAAAAGGTTCTTGTAGTAATCCGAGGCAAAGCCTTCCTGGGCGATGAGGGCGGTGACTTCCTCCGGCGTGTTGGCCATGTTCATGACGGCGTTAATGCCCACGGCCTCCGCGAAGGCGTTGCCGGCCGCGGCGCGGCCGAACTTGTTGTACACCGGGGAGCAGGAGCGGTACAGCCGTCCCTCAGCGATGCTGCCCATCACCACCGGGCGGAAATTGGCGAAGGCCTCATCGCTGGGGAAATCAGCCCGGTCGTTGCCGTACTCCAGGTTGTAAATCTCCTGGATGTCCAGGGCGCCGCCCTTTTCCTTCAGGGTCAGGGTCACCGGATCCCCGGCGGCGACGCCGGTTTCATCGGCGAAGCGGCCGTAGTTGATGCACAGGCCGATATACGTATGGCCGGGATAGGCCCGCACCAGGAACTGTCCCGGATCCGCGTAGTATCCGTTGAAGTAGGGCATGTCCCAGGTTTGCTCCCCGACGGTCACGGTGATGATGTCCCCCAGGGTGAAGCCGGCGGCGTTGAAATCATCGATGGTGATATCCAGCCGGGCGTGGCCGTATTGCTCGATTTCCTGCACGGAGCAGGTGACCGACGGCGTTTCCCCCAGGCCTGCCGCAGGCAGGAAGAGCGCCGGGGCCGTCAGGCTCAGGCACAGGAGCAGGGCGATCATCCGCTTATCTTTATTCATCCGCATCGTTCATCTCTCCTTCGGGGGAATTTTTTTGCGCCCGTCCGTATCCGGGAACGGGAATTCCCTGCTGTTTGATACGCACGCCCGGGAGCAGGCGGCAGTAGCCCGGGGAAAAAGAGGCCTCAAGCCAGGCTTGAACCCGGGGCTTCATTTTCAAAGGGAGCCTGCTGGCTTCCGGGCCCCGGGGATTTTACAATGATCCTGCAGAAAGAATTCCGACGACGCAAAGGGGGAACGCACATGGAAAATGGAGGCGTGGAGGAAATCATCCGCAGGAGGGCGGAGGGCAGGCTGACCCGGGAGCAGGGGCCGGGCTTCCTGCGGGAATACCGGGAGCACCCGGAAAGGTTCCTGCCCCTGATCGACCGCCAGTACCTGACTGTCGACGAATGGGAGGACGGGGTGATCCGGAACCTGGGCTGGGACGCGGGCATCTATCAGGAGAACTGCCCGTATTTCGCGGAGTGCTGGAAGCTGTTCACCGCAACGGTCATGACCGTCACCCTTCCGGCGGCGGCCTTCCCCGGGGAACCGGACCTGAAAACCGTCCTGGTGGAATTCATCCGGAACGGGCTGGTCGCCGGCCTTTGCGGGGAGGATCCGCCGCGCATTGAAACCGGGGTCCTCACGGACGGGACCGGCGCGGAATTCCGCACCTTCAACCTGGTGCTCAGCGAGGACGAACAGGGCCAGATGATCCGGTGGGGCCGGGGGTATTTCAGCTATGACGAGCTGAACGCCCTCAACGGCGAGCAGTGATCCCTTCCA
>CAMHSI010000084.1 GCA_946187775.1 uncultured Clostridia bacterium | reverse complement strand
TCTGACAGAAATAAAAACACTGCGGGCACGGCCTTCCATTCCGGCCGTGCCCGCGTTTTTTATTTATCCCGGATTAACCCTGTTTCCTTCTCTTTCTTTCCGCCAGGCATATCGCCAGCATCGCTCCCGCGCCCAGCAGGATGAGTACGGTCCATATGCCGGGCCGGCCCCGGTCCCCGGTTTTCGGAATCGGTCTGGGGGTGGGGGTGGGAGTGGAGGTGGGTGTCGGCGTCGGTTCTTCTTCCGGCAGGACCCAGGAAACCAGCACCGGAGACAGTCCCCGGAGGACCATATCCAGTCCGCTCTCCGTCTTGGTGAACGAGGGTATTTCAATCCCTCCGGCAACCGTTCCCAGCCGCTCCGAAGTCACCGTGAACATATGGCTTACCGCAAATTCAAAATCGGTTCCGTTGGTCCCCTCCGGATAAGGCAGCGTAACCCGTACGCCTTCCAGGGGGTAGTTTTCTTCCGTAGCCGGCTGCCATGTCCTGCCGCCGTCCACGCTGACGGAAAGGATCACGTCGTAAAGCGCCGTATTTTCCGTCAGGACCGGTTTGCCGTTGATGCTTACCTTCGTCATCATGGCGTACCGGATCTCCTCCACGGTGTCATACAGGGGCTCCAGCTCCGCCGGCACCTTGTCCAGCGGCTTCACCTCTATTTTTTCTTCCTGCTCCCCGCCTGCCTCAATGACCGCCTCAATCGGCTTCGGGGCGTTGAAATCCAGGTGATTCGCGTCCCCGATCACCCTGTACCAGACATAATAGGTTCCCGCGTCCGCTTTGGAAAGGATGTCTGCACTCCATCCGGAATCCGGAGCGGTGGCTGCGCTGCTTCCGACGGCATACTGCATCGTTCCGCCGGCCGCCGTCCCGGCGGTCACAAGCGCCTGGGCCTGGCCGTTGTAGGTCAGCGTCCTGGCCGCCGGGGGCGTGATAACGGTCGCCGCGGCCTTCAGGATCACAGGCGTCACATACGCGGGCGCCGAATCATTGTGCTCTGCGTCTCCCACAGCCATATACCATACATAGTAGGTTCCTGCTTCCGTTGCAGTGGGGATGGCAGCGCTGTAAGATCCGGCGGGTCCCTCCGCGGTGCCGGAGGCATACCGCATTTCGCCGCCGGCTGCTGTTCCGGCGGTCACAAGCGCCTGGGCCTGGCCGTTGTAGGTCAGCGTCAGGGGCATAGGCGCCTGTATAACTTTTGCGTGGGCCTGGTCAATCTCGACGGACACATAACCGGATTCGCTGCCGGAGTAGCGTTCGCTGTCCTGAAGCTTATACGAGATATACCAGGTTCCGGCATTCGTTCCTGTCGGGATGGAAGGCGTATATTCCCCGAAAATAAGATCGTCATAGCCGGAGGCGTAGAGCATTGTGCCGTCCTGGACGGAACCCGCTGTGACAAGCGCCTGCGGTTCCCCGGTATAGACCAGCCCGATAATCCCTGAAGGCGGAGTCGGTTTCAGGATGTCCTGTCTTTCCACGTGCGTTTTGTCAACGTTGCAGACACGTTCTTCCTCTCCGTTATTTTTGACGGTCGCCTTCCGCACAACAGTCCATTCACCCCAACTATGGGCATTCGGATCCGCTTCCCCGATTGCCCGGAATTCCTTGTGCGTGCCGTCGTTTCCGCAGGTTCTCACTTCGTGTCTGGGGGAGGAGCAGTTCGCCTCGGCGTAAAGCGTCCAGTCACCCCAATCATGCCCCAGCGCCGGTGTCACCGTATCCTTCGGATCAATTGCCGTCTTCCCGTCAGCGTCGCTGAAGGTTTTCCCACAGGCGTTTTCTCCCTGGTCGCATACCCAGTATTCGATATTCCCGCTCTCCTCGCAGGTGGCGGCCACAGCCGGGGTGTGGGTCATGCTGTGCACATGGTTTATTGCCGGAATCACGCGGGTTTCCTGCTTGCCGCAGCCTTCCCGCTGGCAGGTCCTGGTCTCCAGACCGTTTGCCGCCTCCGTGGCTTCCTGTGTGGTTTCCCATTCTCCCCAGTCATGTCCCAGGGCCGGGGTGATGACCTTATCCTTCTCCTGGACCGTGAAATTTGCATTTTCGAATTCGCTGCTGTACCATGCGCTTTCGCCGTCCGACTCGCAGGTGGCAGCCACTTCCTCCCTATGGGCGGCGACTGTTTCCGTTTCTGTATGTCTCGGGTTATTGGTACAGGTACGTACCGCGGTAACTGAGCTGTTGTCGTCTGCCCAGGTATACACCGGCGGGCCCCAGTTATGTCCGGTTGGCGGCATCTTGTCATCATAGTCGAGTACGTGTCCACAGCGTGTACATTTAAGAACTCTCCGACCGTATACATCTGTACATCCCGGGGGTACTTCTATTACCCACTCACCCGAATCATGCCCCAGTGCCGGCACAATAATCTGTACCTGTTGCGGAGTGAAGGGAGAGTTCTGCGCAAATGCGGCTGTATACCGCAGTACTCCATCCGTTGTGCAGTCTGCTTTCCTGCTGTCAAAGCCTGGGGCATCGTTGGTCGCTGTCTCAATGTGGCTGGGATCACGGGCGCAGACCCGGGTTGCGGTAACGCTGCTGTAGTCCTCTGCCCATACGTATTCCGGATCCTGCCAGACGTGGCCCAGGGCCGGAAGGATTGCCGCGGAGCTGTCGATCTCCACAGTCCCCAGCGGGTCCGAAAAATATCTTCCGCAGGGATGATCCCCTCCGCTGCAGACATAGTAGCCTTTGCTGCCCGGGTCTGTACAGCTTGCAGCAACAGGTTTCACATAGGACAGCTGGTGCACATGGCCGGCCGCGGGGATCACGCGTTTCTCGAAGTGGTCATAGCTTATTCTGCAGTAGCGTATCTGCTCACCGGGCTCCGTTTCCGTGGCCGGTCTTACGGTGTCCCATTCCCTCCAGTCATGTCCCTTGGCCGGTATAAGCACCTCGTCCTCCGTGCGCGGTTCCTGGCCGTTGGCGTCGGCAAACCGCTGGCCGCATCCGGAACAGATGTAGTGTTCATTCCAGCCGCCTTCCGTGCATCCGGCCGCCTTTGCCGCCACCCGCTTCAGGGTGTGCTTCACTCCCTGGAGGTTTACGGCCTGGGCCACTAAATGTTTTGAGTCAGGGTGCGTTACTGATGTAAGGATGGTTGTACTGCTGTCTTTCTCTATGTCGAGTAAAAACGGACCGTTCTTGAAAAAAGCGCCCCATCCCGCCTCCACCTCAATATGGCAGTAGAGGGGGCTTCCGAATGCCAGGGTTCCGCTGAAGGGATTACCGGAGGCATCACACCAGTAAACCTTTTTCTGTTCGTCCTCCGTGGCAATTTTCACATTGTATTGCGGCTGCCCGGCGCTGAATCCGATGGACGGCGCGGGCGTCTGGGTGCGCCAGTCGCCTCCCGCCACGGTAATCACTGAGCCGCATACCGGCGGATCCAGGTCCAGCCGGATGGTCGTTGTCTTCGATGTGTCCGGGTTGACCGCCTTGTCCAGGGCAACGTACAGATCGCCGACATCAGCCCCGGTATAGGATGCCGGAACCGTCTTCGTCAGGTAATCCGCGGCATCCTCAATCAAGTGCATGGGCATAACGCTCAGCAGCGGAATGCCGTTGGCTGCGTTCGCGGAACCGTAGGGTATATAATCCGGGTTAGCGCGAAAATGGCTTTCAATTGCCGCCAGGTTCAGCGTTTCGCTGAGGGGCTTGTTTGCGTCAACGCTCGTCGTGAAAGCCTCGATCGGCTCCTCGCCATCCACTGTAATCCCGTGAACCGTGATTTGCTTGTATCCGCTGATGAAGTTCTGCTTGTACACCAGGTACGCCAGCTGCTGGTCCGAAAAATCGGAACAGACCACGCCCAGGTACTGCCCGGCCAGCACCGATGGATCCGTCTGCAGTTTTTCCACAAGCCGGGGATTGATATACCGGGCAGTCCACTGGGGGTATTTCTTGGGTTTTCCCGCGTCAACGCAGCTTGAGTAGGAGATGACCCAGGCGTCTTTCCCCGCCGCTTTAACCTTTGCGCGCCTTGCCGCGGCCCCCGTCGCGGCATTGAAGACCGAGTTTTCCACAAGGGTCCATTTGCCGCCGTCAATGATGGTATGCTTGTCCTGTGTCCAGATTTCGTAATTGCTCCCGGTAGCAGTCAGTTCCAGCGGATCGGAGGAATCCCCGGTCCAGGCTTCCCACCCATGCGCGTCCAGTGCCCACTGCTTGCCTTCTCCGGCACTGTAATCTGAATTTTCCCTGTTCAGCCGGCTGATCATGACGATTTTCCCGCGGCACTCGCTCATTTTCGGCACATGGTCCCCGATATAGAACAGATCCTGATACTGATTCTTCAGCTCCTTGAAATAATTGTAGACATTGTCGTCTATAATTCCTTTGAAGGAGTCCACCATCGGCTGGATGATGACCGTTTCCGTAGGGTTCTTCTCCAGGAACTCACGGATCCATCTCATGACGGTGGACAGCGTCAGGGGACCTTCCCTGCTGTAGCATTGCACGTCAAGGATGCCATGGATAATGATCAGCTGCGCAAAGCTTTCCAGTTGTCCCGCCCCGATCCGGATATCAAAATACCGGACGCCGTTGTTCAGCTGGTCCTGGATGCTGAGCTGCTGGCATTGGGCGGAGGCATTCACCAGGAGGTTGAGCTGCTGTGTTCCGGAATCATGGGTGCCGGGAATGGTTACGTCCGAAAGCACCATATCCTCCGGCAGGAAGCTCATCCAGTTGGCACCGGTGACCATCCGGCTGTTCAGCAGGAAGGAATAGGAGTCGTATTCCTTCAGCTCCTGAATGGTCCTGCTCCCGTCGGCCGCGACGATTTCCATTTCCCATCTCTTGCACGGGGTGCTGTCCAGGTAGTGCTGGACCAGCTTGTTCCCGTCGTTGTAGCCGGTCATCTCCAGGCCCCAGTACAGGCCGGATTTTTTATTCCGGATGTAATAGGTGCCGTCCGGATTCCGGTAAAACTGCCACTTCTTGTTGTCCGCCTCTTTATCTCCCCATACCACGTGAACCACGTTTCCCGCGTCATAGTAGCTGCCGCTGTCGGAAATATCCAGGCGCTTGTCGCTGGGGATGTAGTCCGCGGCACCGCCGAAGAAATCGATATAGTAGGAGTCGTCATCCGCTTTGGTCAGCCAGAAGCGGAAGGCATCGCCCAGGTTGTACAGGTGCACAACGTTCTGTCCCGCGCCGCCGCCGTTGCCCTTTATGCTCAGGGAGGACTGAATTCCCTGCGGGTGAAAGCTGACCGTCGCCTTGTCCAGGATCCCGCCCGTGATAAGGGTCGCCCCCGCCGGAACCTCCGTATGATATCCTGCCGCCCTGGAGGGGGAAGGGAAAGAAAGCATCACCAGGAACAGCATCGCTGCAAGTACAAGCGCAGTCACTCCTCTGCGCATCTTCAACCACACCTTCCGAAGCTGCCTTTTGAGGCAGCCGAATAAATACACCTATACGTATATATTGTAGCAAAAACCCGGAGCACATTCAATATATTGTTGTAAA
>CAMHSI010000083.1 GCA_946187775.1 uncultured Clostridia bacterium | reverse complement strand
ACAATGCAGATCGCCGCCGTTATAAGTATCCTGGGATTCATCTTCATGGACGTTCTTCCTCCTTTCAGCCCTCTTGTTTTCCCGCGTCTCCGTTCGTCCCGGGTTTCGGTTCCTCTTTCTTCGGCTCTTCCTTCTTTTCTCCGGCCTTGGCCTCCTCTATTTTCGGTTCTTCCTTCTTCTCCCCGGCCTTGGCCTCCTCCGGCTTCGGTTCTTCCTTCTTCCCTTCCTGCTGCTCCGTATTCGTGCCGTACAGCGTGTTCAGGTCGATCACGCCGTCCCGGATCAGCTTCAGCAGCACGTCCACGAACTGCGGGTCAAACTGGGTTCCCCGGCCCTTTTCCAGCTCTCCCAGCACATATCCGAAGTCCATCTTCGCCCGGTAAACCCGGTTGGCGGTCATGGCGTCAAAGGCATCCGCCACCCCGATCACCCGGGCAAACAGCGGAATCTCCTCTCCCTTCAGCCCCTTCGGATAGCCCCGGCCGTCATAGCGTTCGTGGTGGAATTCCGCGCCTTCGATCACATGGTCCAGCAGCGTGAAATCCTTCAGGATCTCCGCTCCCTTCTCCGTGTGGGATTTCATAATGGCGTACTCCTCGTCCGTCAGGCGGGAATTCTTGTTCAGCACGCTGTCCGGTATGGCGATCTTGCCGATGTCGTGCATGTTCGCCGCCCATTCAATCTCCTGGCAGTCCTTCTCGCTCATGCCGGATTCCTTGGCGATCAGCCTGGAATAAAGCGCTACCCGCCGGCTGTGGCCGCCCGTCAGCTTGTCCTTGGCGTCAACGGCGTTAGCAATGGCGCCCACGGTCTGTTTACCCATTTCAGCGATCCGGTTGGCTTCCGCCAGTTCCCGCTCGATCCTCTCCTCCCGGCGTTTCACCAGCAGCCACGTTACCCATCCCACGGTGAACATGGGCACCAGCAGCAGGTACACCACAAACCAGCCGTTGTCGTACAGCTCCTTCTCCTTGCTGATGCTGTAGGTTCTTTCCGCCAGGATGCTTTCCTGGTCGTTGTCAAACACCGCCAGCCGGAAGGTATAGTCTCCCGCGGGCAGGTTGGTGTATACGATGGACCCCAGGCTGTTCTGCGGCACGATGGTCCAGTCGCTCTCGAAGCCCTCCATTTTGTATCCCACGTAGGGATCCTGGATCGTGTAGTTGATCACCTCCGGATTGATTTCCAGCTTTCCCGTTCCCCTGGGAACCGTCAGCGTTGTGTTCCTCTCAATCCGGCGGTAATCCCCGTCCATCCGCACATAGGGAACGTTCATCCGGAACACGCTCGCTCCGCTGTTCAGTCCCTCAATGTTGATGGCGAAAGCGCCGCTGTCGCAGGCCAGGTAAAGCTCTCCCTTTTCCGTGTCATACCAGGTCCAGGAGTTGGCGGTCAGGGAGCTGTTCAGGCCCCGGCGCCTGTCCAGCAGGTCGCATTTGATGTTTGCCTTCCCGGAAAGCAGCTCCTCCCGTTTCGTCACATAAATGCCCGCGCTGGACAGCACATACAGGTCCTCCTGGTCCTGGATCCAGATGTCGTAGTTGTTGTAATACGGGAAATTGTCCAGCGTCCGGATGCTGCCGTCCGCGTCCATGTAGCACAGGCCGTTGCTGGTCACCACAAACACGCCGTTGCCCTTCTCGTCCCGCACCGTCCGCAGGATCACCTCGGAACTCAGGCCGTCCTTCCGGGTCAGCATCCGGGAAACCTCCCCGTTCTCCAGCACCGCGATTCCGTTTCCGTCCGTCCCGGCCAGGATGGTTCCGTCCGGCATCTCCGTCAGCGTCAGGATCATGGAGGAAATCTTTCCGTTCTCCTGTCCGATGGTGTGAATGATTTCATGGTCCCGGATATAGGTCAGTCCCGTGTCGCTGGCGGAAAGGATCGTCCCGTCCGAAAGCTCCTTCACCACCCGGGTCCTGTTTCCGTTGGCTCCGGTTTCGTTGTTGTAAAGGTGCTGTGTCCCGTCCTTCTCAACTTCAATCAGGCCGCTGCCGTAGGTGCAGATCCAGAGGCTGCCCCGGCTGTCCGGCATCATGCAGCGGATCCGGATTCCGGCCAGCTGCTCCGTCAGCTCGTTGCGGATCTGTTTCTTTCCCTCCTCGTCCGCCGCGTCCAGGCCCTTGTCTGTTCCGAAATAGTAAACTCCCTGCCAGAAAACCGTGGTGTTCACCACTCGGTCGGTCATGCCTGCCGTGCCGTAAATATCCCGGAAGTCCGAAGGCGCCATCCGGAGAAGGCCCAGCCGGGAGGAGGTAAACCACATGTTCCCCTGGTAGTCCACCAGCATGTTGTCCACCGAGTTGTTGAAGCCGGTCGTGTTCAGGCGTTCAAAGCGTCCCTCCGGGGTGCGGAAGCCGACGCCGTTGTCCGCGGTGATGAACAGCACTCCCGAGTCCTGGAACGCCAGGTTCTTGATGCTCACCAGGTCCCCGCAGGTCCATACTTCCTTTTCCTCAAACCAGTCTTTGGAAACATCGAAGCGGTAGATCTCGTTCCCCGTGGTTGCCGCCAGCAGGTATCCCTCCGGGTCAAAGGTACAGCTTTTGAACGCGGAGGTTCCGCCCGTCAGCCGCCGGGAGCTGAGGATCTGGCCCTTCCGGATCAGGTACAGCATCCCGCTGCTGGTCACCGTGGCAACCCGGCCCTCGTCGTCCGCGGCGCTGTGGTCCGCGTACATCACTTCGCTCAGCGTCGTAATCCGCTGCATTCCGTAATTCAGCGAAAGCACCTGCATGCTGGAGGTGGTGCCGATATAGTAGTATCCGTCCGAGCTGCGGATGATGGATCGCACGGAGTTGGCCGGCAGGCCCATGCTCTGGTCCACAACGTTGGCAATCTGTTCATTGATCAGGATGGAAAGCCCGTTGTCGTTGGTTCCGACCCACAGGCGCCCCTCCTCGTCCACATACAGGCAGTTCACGTTCCGGATGGACTCATAATTGTCCATCCACCGGAACTCCTTGCCGTTGTAGCGGTACAGTCCCGCGTAGGTGCCGATCCAGAGGATGCCGTCGTTCGTCTGGGCAATGTCGTTGGCTTCGCCGCAGGGCAGGCCGTTGGTGCTGGAATAGATGGTCTGCACATAATCATTGAACTGGATCTCCTCGGTGCTTTCCGCCCGGGCTTCCCCCGCCGTTCCGGAAAGGCACAGGGAAACCGCCAGCAGCAGCGCCCCGAAATGGATTGCGGCCGCTTTTTCTTCCTTCATCAGGGCGTTTTTCTCCGCCTGTTCCTCGTTTTCCCGGTTCCTGCGCCGGTGCCGCATTTTCTCAATCAACCGGTTCAGGTGCATCAGCAGGTACAGCACCAGCAGGGTCAGCAGCTTGTCCAGCAACTCCACATACAGCTGGCCCACCGGCAGGGCAAAATACCTGGGAAGCCCCCGCTCCGAAAGATACCTTGCCACCGCGTCGCCCCACATATTGCCGGTGCTGTTGTTGCCGAAGATGATGTTCAGCGGCAGCGCCAGCAGGGTGGCCGTAATCGTCAGCATGGCCGCCGTGGTCAGGATGCTCAGCATGCTCCCGAAGCCTTTCCGCCTCGCCGCAATGCCCACCACGATGCCGATGCCGATGCTCACAATGGCGTACGCCCAGCTGTCCCCGTATACGATGTAGGCGATCAGGTTTCCGGTAGCGCCCACCAGCGCGCCGCATACCGGCCCGCCCAGGTAGGCAGCCAGCACCGTTCCGGCGGAATCCAGCCACAGCGGCAGCTTGTGCGTTGAGGCAAAGATCGCGCCGAAATAGTTCATCAGGATGCTGAGCACGATGAGCAGGCCGAATGCGATCAGCCGGCCTGTTTTCAGCGGTTTTTTATCCATCGGTATCCTGCCCTCCCTTACAGACCCAGCTCGTTCGCCCGCTTCAGGGCTTCGCTGTACCACTCGGTATACAGTCCTTTTTCGAGGATTTCATCGATCACGCCGTTGACGAAGTACAGAAGCTCCGTCTCGCCCTTTTTCGCCGCAATCCGGTCCCCCGCGTACTGCTCCTCCAGGGTAAACCGGAATCCCTCCGCCAGCGTAAGTCCGCAGTCCGGGTTGTTCCGGATGTAGTTTTCCGCGTTCTCCATATCCACGGCGCCGGCGTCCGCCAGCCCGTCCTCTACCATTTTGTATACGTCCTGGGTCAGCACCACCCGGCGGAATTCCAGGTAATTGTGGATTTTCTCCACCGCCACCGCCTCCTGCAGGGATCCCTGCTGGGCCGTGATCGTCCGGTTATTAAGGTCCTCAACGGTCCGGATGCTGTCCCGGTCCTCTTCCCGGATCACCAGGGTAATGTTGGCCGGGGTATCCGTGAAGAAATATCCCTTGGACATTTCGTTGGTTATGGCCCGGCCCGGCGTAAAGGAAAGGGCGGAAATCACCAGGTCGCACTTATCTTCGTTCACCGCCCGCAAAAGCTCCGTGAATTCCATGGGAATAATCTGAAGCTCAACGCCCATCCGCTGGGCAATCAGCCGGGCCATTTCCATGTCCGCCCCGGCGTAGGCGTCCTGCCCGTCCAGGTCCTTGTCAATAAACTCCTGGGGCGCGAAATACGGCTCCGTTCCCACCCGGAGCACGCCGTTTTCCCGGATCCGCGCCAGCACGCCCTCCGCGTTTTCCGGGATGCCGCCGGAAATATCCATGGATCCTTCCACGAAGTTCCATTCATTTTCCATGTAGAGATTCTCTTTTTCCTCCGCGGCGCACGTCCCCGCAACGAGCACAGCCGCCAGCATCAGCGCTGTCAGCAGAAAAAGGATTCCGTGCCGTTTTTCCATCCTTGTTCTCAGCATCTCTGATCCGCGCCTTTCATCGTTTTTTATAACTCCTCAGCCGGAACACATACTATGTTGATTATAGCAGATCTCTTGCCGGAAATCCACGTTTTCCCATCCGTTTTTCCCGTTCCTCCGGCGCCTCCCGCGCCCCGTGCTTTCCCCCGTTTTTTTCTTCTCTTTTTTGTTTTCCTGCGGGAATCCTCCCTGCCCCTGTTCCGTTTTATAGGCAGAAAGCTGTAAGGAGGCTTCCCCATGCGGAAAAAATCCGTGTTTTTTCTCTGCACCCTTCTGCTGGTCTGTGTCGTTTCCGCCGCCGCTGCCCGTACGGTTTCCTGCCCCGGGGCCCGGCTGACCCTTACCGTTCCGGATGATTGGCAGGAGGTTCCCCTCTCCGGCTTTGAGGATCCGGACCTCTGCCTCCTGCTGGAAGGCGGGGATCTTTCCCTCTCTGTGTACGCCTCGGAGGCCGACAGCCTGCTGCCGGATGCCTTCCAGGTCTTCACCGGGGATGAAACCGAGTCTTTCTCCGTCACCCTCTCCGGCGTGGAAATGACCTGTGTGGCCGGAAAAGCCCCGGAGGGAGATTACCGCGTCTATACCTGGCTGGATCGGAGCCGCCAGGTCCAGTTCTGGTTCCTGGTCACCGGGCCGGAGCTTCCCGCCCTCGGCGTAATCGACGGAATCATGTCCACCCTCGTTTTTGACTGATCCGGGAAGATCCTTTTCCGCCCGGTTATTTCCGGCGGCTCCGGATCACCGCCGCGGCCGCTCCCCATGCGCCAGGCAGGCCGCCAGGGCCATGAAAAAAGGAGGGTCAGGTGCTTTTGCCATAATGAAATGACTCTCATCCTCAACCC
>CAMHSI010000082.1 GCA_946187775.1 uncultured Clostridia bacterium | reverse complement strand
GTCCTGGAGCAGGCCGATGTCCCCGGCTGGGTCCGGGTGAAAACCGACGCCGCCGAAGGCTTCGTCATGGAGTCCTTCCTGGAATATGAGGAAGAGGCCCCGGCGACGGCCGCCCCCGCGGCCTGACCGGGACCTGATTACCTATTGACTTGATAGGCAAATGGTGATATGCTTTCAGCAATTGTTTTTTGAATGCTTTGGAAGGAGGGAATGGATATGTCTAAGATTTACAAGGGAACCCTGGACCTCATCGGAAACACGCCCCTGGTGGAGGTTGCGAATCTTGAGAAGGAACTGTCCCTGGAGGCCACGGTGCTGGTGAAGCTGGAGTATTTCAATCCCGCCGGCAGCGTCAAGGACCGCATCGCCAGGGCGATGATTGAGGACGCGGAGGCAAAGGGCCTCCTGAAGGAGGGCTCGGTCATCATCGAGCCAACGAGTGGGAACACGGGCATCGGCCTGGCGGCCATTGCCGCCGCCAAGGGCTACCGCATCATCCTCACCATGCCGGAAACCATGAGCGTGGAGCGCCGCAACATCCTGAAGGCCTACGGGGCCGAGATCGTGCTTACCGAAGGATCCAAAGGCATGAAGGGCGCCATCCAGAAGGCGGATGAGCTGGCGAAGGAAATCCCCGGGGCCTTCATTCCCGGCCAGTTCGTGAACCCGGCCAACCCGGCCGTCCACCGCGCCACCACCGGCCCGGAAATCTGGCGGGACACCGATGGCGCAGTGGATCTCTTCATCGCCGGCGTGGGCACCGGCGGCACCCTTTCCGGCGTCGGCGAATACCTGAAGGCGCAGAAGCCGGGGGTGAAAATCGTGGCCCTGGAGCCCGCGGATTCCCCGGTGCTGAGCCAGGGCCATGCCGGTCCCCACAAGATCCAGGGCATCGGCGCAGGCTTTGTTCCGGACACCCTGAACCGGGAGGTCATTGATGAAGTCCTCACTGCCACGTCCGAAGACGCCTTTGCCGCGGCAAAGCTCCTGGCGAAGAAGGAAGGCATCTCCGTGGGCATCTCCTCCGGCGCGGCCCTGTGGGGCGCCATCCATCTGGCAAAGCGCCCGGAAAACAGGGGCAGGGTCATCGTAGCCCTCCTGCCGGACAGCGGCGACCGCTATTATTCCACCCCCCTCTTCACGGAATAATCCATCCCGCGGCTCAAAAAAAGCAGCAGATCTGGACGATCTGCTGTTTTGAATTGCGCTCAGCGTTTTCCGGCGCAAAGCTTCGCTTAATTCCTTTTCCGGAAAGCGACTCCAACGCCCGCAACCACCCAGGCCAGGCCAAGCAGAATCAGCCCGATCCACAGCGCCGGACGGCCACGGTCTCCGGTCTTCGGAACCGGGGGCTTCGGCACCACAAAAAACTGCCCCTCGGCGGTTCCGTCCTGGTACGCGATCCGGATATCATGGGCTCCTTCCTGCAGGGTCTGAAGATACCCTGCCTTCAGCAGGATCACCGTGCTGCCGGAAGAAGCGTTATACCGGTCTGCGGCAAGCTGGCTGCCGTCGATCCACACCCCGGCGAAATACGCGAAGCTTCCGTCCGCCACAATCCGAAGCCCTTCGGTCGAATCCTTCATCCACCTGGAACCGTTCCCTTCAATGATCCGGTAGCCGCGCTCCCACACGGCGTACAGCGTCGTATCCGCGTCAAACCGCACGGCTTCGCCTGCTGCGTACTGAGCTTTGTCACCTTTCGGATCCTTTGTCCACCCCTGGAACAGATGCTGCTCGTCCCACTGCGGAACCTTCCGGTCCAGATGGAACCATGCTCCCGCCTTCTCCGTCTGCGGAGCGGGTTTCCCGCTTTCCGGACCCCCGTTCATGGAATAGGTAACGGTGATGGGCCTCAGCACCGGGGAATAGCCCCAGATCGCATACAGAACCGTATCCTTTTCAAAAGAATGATACTGTCCGGGCTGGATTTCCCCTTCTCCTGCGAACTGTTCCACACTCCATCCCAGGAAGCTGTGTCCCTCCCATGTGGGAACGGTGCTGCTGACCTGCATGTAGCTCCCGCTTTTGATCCACTGATCTTTCGGCTTCTGGCTTTCGGGGCCGCCGTTCATGGAATAGGTGACGGTGATAGGCCTCAGCACAGGGGAATAACCCCAGATCGCGTACAGAACCGTATCGTTTTCAAAATAATGATACTGTCCGGGCTGGATTTCCCCTTCTCCCGCGAACTGCTCCACGCTCCATCCCAGGAAGCTGTGTCCCTCCCATGTGGGAGCGGTGCTGCTGACCTGCATGTAGCTCTCGCTTTTGATCCACTGATCTTTCGGCTTCTGGCTTTCGGGGCCGCCGTTCATGTCGTATGTGATATGGATCGGCATGGACACCGGATCGAACCCCCACAGGGCGTAGAGCGTCACCGCCTGCCTGGCCGGATCGTATGGCACAATGTTCCTGTATCCTGCAGGAAAATCCGGAACCATCGCATCTTCCTCATAGGCCCAGCCCAGGAATTTATGATCCTGCCACGCGGCCGGCTCCGCCGTCAGCTCCAGAGACTCGCCGTTCACCCCAACCTGGGCGTCCGGCGCATAGGTTCCGCCGTTGGCGTTGAACAGGACAAACCACACGTTCCAAATGGTCCGCCACTGGGCAAAGAGCGTCAGGTCCCCGTCCGGCGTCAGCGAGGATCCCGGTGCATAAGAGCTGCCTGTGCCGTCAGCCCTGGTATTCCAGCCTGTAAATTGCAGTCCGGACTTGGAGGGAACCGTGTCGGGAATGTGAACGGTCCTTCCGGGGAAGAAAAGCAGGGGATCCGGCATATCCTGCGCATGGCCGGAACCGATATCCTCAAAGCTCAGGCAGAACTTACGGAGGTCCATCTCCAGATAAACGTCCTGCGGCTGCAGCTTATGATCGGCACTCAGTCCCTTTTCCGTCGCGGTGGCCGAGACGGTGATCGGCTTTTTCTCCGGATCCGCGGGATCCGTGTAGCTGGCCGTGACGGTGACATCCAACTGGGAGTCCTTTTTGGTGTCCTTCGTGGGATTCGCCCGCTGGGCATACACTACGGCTGTGCCGGACGCGTCGGTTTTCTTTCTGCTTGAAACAGCATCGAAACGGCTTTCCCGGGGCGTCACAGCGATCTCCGCGCCTTCTACGGCGCGCTTCAGTGTGTCTGTGACATGGACATTGATCCGGTATCCCACATGGGGACAGGCTGTGTTGGCCCCGTCTTTGAATGTAAAGGAATGATAGAATTCAAAGAACGGATCGGAAATGATCGGGTCGGTGAAGTTGTACAGCGTCTTGCTGACGATGCCCCAGAATCCGGATATTCCCAGACTGATGGGCCCCTTCTGCCATCGCACATCGCCGGATATGCATTTCATATCCTCGCAGGCATGCCAGATTTTCCGTTCAGGATCGGATGGATCGTATCCTCCTCCCCGCAGGTCGGCAGTCAGCAAAACGCCGTCCTGATAGTTGATCCCAATGGAAAGCAGACCGCTGAGCAGGGAGAGATTCCCTCCCCAGGCCAGCCCCGCAAAAAGCCTGGCCTGTATGGCAAAAGATGTATCTGTAAAGGTCGGTCCGTCGGACAGCCAGTTCAGTTTTGAATAAAATTTGTCCTTCTGGTCATAGTTGTAGCTGACCCTCAGGTCGAATCCAAACATGCAATTCAGCCCGAAGGAGACTTCCCCCTTGGCGTTTCCCTTAATGGTCAGCTTCGGAGAAAGATCCACCCCGAGGATTCCGGGCACGATGGGAATCTGGATGGGAACGATCGCCTGGGAAAATCCCAGGTTTTCTGTCGCGAGGTCGATATAGAAGTAGTCCGCCACCAGACGGAACTGCAGGCCCAGATCCACCCAGAAATACCAGTTCCAGAAGCTCCAGTCCCCGGACGCATCCCCGGTCAGTTCAATGCGCCCCTGGATTTTAACCTTCCCGGTGGAAAACACCGTCCCCATCGTTCCGGGAATGGAGATGTCCACGTTCAGGGGAATGCTGATGGTACTGTTTCCGTTTCCGCTGTGCAGGCTGAAGCAGCGGATATACCGCGCCTCATCGCCCTGAAGCGGCGCGTTCAGGGTCAGTGTGCCGCCGGTCAGGCTTTCTACCTTTCCTGTATTCAGCAGCCAGTTTCCCTCCGTGTCCTGCTCGGCAATCAGCACACGGCTTCCGACGGAAGGATCCGTCCCCGGGCTGGTCTCATAACTGGAGAGGCTGTAAACAAACTGCCCTTCGACCGCCGAAGCCTGTGCTACGATGCCGCCTGCCCCGCCGGTTTCCCGGATCAGGGTAACGCCATCCGCCAGGGCAATGAATCCATTGCTTCCCAGTTCCGCAATCACCGCATCCGCCGGGCGATCCACGGCACCCGGCCTGACTGGCGCGGCCGGATCATCCGTGTGCACCCAGCGGGATGGATCCTGAGCGGCGCTTCTGATTCTTTTCAGGAAATCCGCATACTGCGCGTCAGCATCCGGCGCCGCAGCAGCCAGACCCGTGAAAAAAACCATCGCGGCCAACAGAATCAGCGCCGCCGGCAGACATCTTTTTCGGAACCATTTTTTCGCTTTTCCCTGATCGGCTCTCTTCATGCTGCTGCATCCTCCTGTCCGGATTCCCTCCGGCCTTTCTTTCGAAAAGGTATCTGTTCAGTCGTCCCATCCTTCGACCGGTACAAGCGCAGTACCATTGCGCATAGACAGACATGCATTAAACAAGAGATACCATGATACAGTATATATCCCCCGATGATGGAAACCGTGAATCTTGCAAAAATATCAGATTTCTGTTTTCAAACCCGATATTTCGAACCTCTTTGCCATTCTACAAAAAACCGGGTGCTGTAGTCAATCGAAAAGCTGCACAGGGAAAGATAGATTTGCGTCCGGATGAGATGATAAACCCTCCCGCCTTCGGGAGGGCCGCTGCTTCCGGATTCAGAAGAGTCCGGTAATCTTTCCCGTTTCGTCGTCCACGTCGATCCGCTCCGCCGCCGGGGATTTGGGCAGCCCGGGCATGGTCATGATTTCCCCCGTCAGGGCCACGATGAATCCCGCCCCGGCGGAAACCTTCAGGTTCCGCACGGTAACGGTGAATCCCTCCGGCGCGCCCAGCAGGGCGGGATCGTCGGAGAAGGAATACTGGGTCTTGGCCACGCACACGGGCATTTTGTCAAAGCCCAGGGCCGTCAGCCGCTCCGCCTGCTTCTTCGCCGCGGGGGTCAGGGCCACGCCGGCGCCGCCGTAGATCTTTGTGCAAATGGCCTCCAGCTTCTCCTCAATGGTCCTGTCCAGGTCATAGCTGAAGGTGAAGTCCCCCTTCTCCTCCTCGCACAGGCGCACCACTTCCCGGGCCAGGGCTTCGCCGCCCTTGCCGCCCTCGGCCCACACGGTGCTCAGCACGGTGTTCACGCCCAGCTCCCGGCACTTGCGGATGATGAAGTCAATCTCCGCGTCCGTATCCGTGGGGAAGCGGTTGATGGCCACCACGCAGGGCAGCTTATATACGTCCTTGATGTTGTGCACATGGCGCAGCAGGTTCGGGATGCCCTTCTCCAGGGCGCCCAGGTCCTCATCCGCCAGCTGCTTCTTATCCAGTCCGCCGTGCATCTTCAGGGCGCGGACGGTGCCGACGATCACCACAGCGTCCGGCACAAGCCCGGCCATGCGGCACTTGATGTCCAGGAACTTCTCCGCGCCCAGGTCCGCGCCGAAGCCGGCTTCCGTCACGGTGTAGTCCCCCATGCGCATGGCCATGCGGGTGGCCATGACGGAGTTGCATCCGTGGGCAATGTTGGCGAAGGGTCCGCCGTGAACGAAGGCGGGGGTGCCCTCCAGGGTCTGCACCAGGTTGGGCTTG
>CAMHSI010000081.1 GCA_946187775.1 uncultured Clostridia bacterium | reverse complement strand
CCTCCTGGGAGACGGAAAAGCTGGTGGCCAGCGTGGATCCCACGGAGACGGGGGTACTGGTGCAGATCTTCAGGGCATAAGGAGGAAACAGGGATGAAGGGCACGGTTTACGGGAGCATCCGGAGAAGCCGCTGACCGCGCTGGGGAGTAAAAACGTGAAGGATCCCACGAAGGAGGATCCCAGGGAGTGGGAAGCCATCTGGTTTGAATAAGGGAGAGAGCGGAACAGAAAGGAGCATGGCTGTGATTGAACTGAGCAAGGAAGTACTCGAGCAGATCCTGCACGAAGAGACGGCAAAGGGCGAGGACACGAAAACGATCCTGCGGGCGATCTATACCCGGTATATGCGCATGTATGAGAAGTATTTCGAGGAGCTGGAGAACCTGGACGACGGGAAGATTGCGGAGCTGCGGAAATACCACGAGGAAACCAGGAGCCTGATCAAGCTCTATTACCTGGACATTCCCCAGGATACCTGCGCGAAGATCGAGCAGTTTGAGGAAAAGGGCGTCAACAAACTGCTGGGGGAGGAATGGCGTTCCACCCTTGAGGAGCTCTACAGGGAATTTACGAAAAAGTACTCCAACCAGGGGAAGAGCGGGGAGCAGCTGAAGAAGGATTTCAAAGCCGAGGCGGTCCGGGCCTTCTACGAAACCATGGAGTACATCTTCCGGGACGGCTTCGGAACGGAAAGCGAGACCGCCAGGAACGTGCTGAGCGGGATCGGGGAGCTGATTTTCGGGAAGTAAGCGGCCGGGGGCCGGTCCCTGTTTTCTGTCTGTTTTTCCTTTTCCGGATTATTGACAATGAAAAAAGCCTGCGCATATAATACCGCAAAAGCGATGATCAAGGCGAGTAGCCGGGTCATGGCGGTCCACAGAGAGCCCTGTGTTTCGCTGGGAGCAGGGCGGCCGCAGATCGGTGAAGTTCCCCTTGCAGCTTCCCGCTGAACCCCTTTTGCGGCAAGTAGGCGGCGACGGAATGCGGCCGTTATCTTCCGCGGGCAGATGACTGTCTGCTGCTGAGGCCGCGGAGACGCGGCGAACCAGGGTGGTACCACGATGATAAATCGTCCTTCGGAAAAACCGAAGGACTTTTTATTTCCGCTCTTTCTTCCCGGCCGGGAGAATACGGATTTCCACAGAAAAAAAGTCGAAAAGAATAAGGAGGACCCACGATGAAGAAGCTGATTTCCCTCGCACTGGCACTGGTTCTGGCTTTGGGGGTATGCGCCTGCGCGTCCGCCGAAGAAAAGACTTATAAGGTTGGCATCCTGCAGCTGGTTCAGCATCCCGCGCTGGACCAGGCGACCCAGGGCTTCAAGGACGCCCTGACGGAGAAGCTGGGAGACAAGGTTACCTTCGAGGAAGGCAACGCCTCCGGCGATTCCAACAACTGCGCCCAGATCGCCGGACAGCTGGTTTCCAGCCAGGTGGACCTGATCATGGCCAACGCGACGCCGGCCATGCTGGCCTGCGCAACGGCCACGGCCACCATTCCGGTGCTGGCCACCTCCATTACCAACTACGAATCCGCCATGGAAATTGAGCTGACGCCGGAAGGCGCCACGGGACTGAACGTGTCCGGAACCAGCGACCTGGCGCCCCTGGACGGCCAGGCGGCAATGATCAAGGAGCTGTTCCCGGAAGCGAAGACCGTCGGCCTGATCTACTGCAACGCCGAGCCCAACTCCATTTTCCAGATCAAGACCATTGAGGGTTACCTGGCTGAACTGGGCTACGAGTGCAAGCGCTACGGCTTCAACGATTCCAACGACCTGGCCTCCGTTGTGCAGACGGCGACGGAATGCGACGTGCTGTACATCCCCACGGACAACACGGCGGCGGGGAACACGGAAGCCATCGCCAACATCGTGCTGCCGGCGAAGGTGCCGGTGGTGGCCGGTGAGGAAGGCATCTGCTCCGGCTGCGGCGTGGCGACGCTGACCATCAGCTACTACGACATCGGACGCAAGACCGGAGAAATGGCCCTGGACATCCTGCTCAACGGCGCGGATATCACCGCCATGCCCATCGCCTACGCGCCCCAGTTCACCAAGAAGTACAACGCGGTCAATGCGCAAGAGCTTGGGATTACGGTTCCTGAAGATTACCAGCCCATCGAATAAGGGAGGCAAACCTTGAACATCACGCAACTGCTCAACCAGATGCCCGGCGCCGTGGCCCAGGGACTGATCTGGGGTATCATGGCCATCGGCGTATACATCACTTTCCGCATCCTGGATATCGCGGACCTGACGGTGGACGGCTCCATCGCGACCGGCGGAGCCGTCGCCGCCATCCTGATCACCAGCGGCGTCCATCCCTGGCTGGCGGTGTTTGCCGCCTTCCTGGTGGGCATGGCCGCGGGGGCGGTGACAGGGCTTTTCCACACGGGGATGGGGATTCCCGCCATCCTCTCCGGTATCCTGACACAGCTGGCGCTGTATTCCATCAACCTTCGGATCCAGGGAATCGGAACGGACCTGGGCTCCCGGGCGAATGTCCCCATGAGCATCAACAAGTATAAGAACATGCTGGTGTCCCTGCGGAATGTGGGCAATTTCAGCCTGGATAATCCCATCTGGCTGCTGCTGCTGATCACGGTGCTGCTGATCGGCGTGATGTACTGGTTTTTCGGAACGGAATACGGATGCGGCCTGCGGGCCGTCGGGGCCAACCAGCAGATGGCCCGGGCGCAGGGGATCAACACCAATACCGGCAAGGTGATCGGACTGATGATCAGCAACGGCCTTGTGGCCTTTTCCGGCGCGCTGATGGCCCAGTACCAGGGCTTTTCGGACGTGTCCATGGGGCGCGGCGCCATCGTGATCGGCCTGGCGGCGGTGATTATCGGGGAAGTGATCTTCGGAAAGAAGTTCCGGAACTTTGCGCTGAAGCTGCTGGCGGTCTCCCTGGGGGCCATTATCTACTACCTGGTGATCCAGGTGGTCCTCTGGATGGGACTGAGCACGGACGACCTGAAGCTGCTGACGGCCCTGGTGGTGGCGCTGTTCCTGGCCATGCCCTACTGGAAATCCCGCCTCAGCGCGCGGAAGCTGAAGGGAGGCGCGGGCAATGGCTGAGAAGGAAATGCTCATCCTCCGGGAGGTATACAAAACCTTCAATCCGGGAACCATTACGGAGAAGACCGCGCTCAACGGCGTGAACCTTACGCTGGCCAAAGGGGACTTTGTGACGGTGATCGGGGGAAACGGCGCCGGCAAGAGCACCATGCTCAACGCCATCGCCGGGACCTTCCCCGTGGACCGGGGCAATATCCTCCTGGGGGGACGGGAGATAACCCGCCTTCCGGAGCACAGGCGGGCGGCGCTGCTGGGGCGGGTGTTCCAGGATCCCATGACCGGAACGGCGGCCTCCATGAACATTGAGGAAAACCTGGCCCTGGCCAACCGGCGGGGACAGCCCCGGGGCCTTCGCTGGGGGATTACCGCCAAGGAGCGGGAACAATACCGGGAGAAGCTCTCCTCCCTGGAGCTGGGGCTGGAGAACCGGATGGGAAGCAAGGTGGGCCTGCTCTCCGGCGGACAGCGGCAGGCGCTGACGCTGCTGATGGCGACGCTGAAGCACCCGGAGCTGCTGCTGCTGGACGAGCACACGGCGGCCCTGGATCCCAAGACCGCCGAGAAGGTGCTGCGGCTGACGGACCAGCTGATCCGGGAAAACGGGCTCACCGCCATTATGGTGACCCACAACATGAAGGACGCCCTGGCCCTGGGCAACCGGACCATCATGATGCATGAGGGACGGGTGATCCTGGACCTGGACGCGGAGCAGAAGAAGGAAATGACCGTGGAAGGGCTGCTGGAGCAGTTCGAAAAGGTGAGCGGAAGGGAGCTTTCCAACGACCGGATGCTGCTGACCAAATAAAACACTGAACAAAAAAGGGGACGTGGGTCCCCTTTTTTGTTGTGCCGGCGGGAATCGTCCCCAGGACTCATTCCTGACCCAGTACCTGCTCCATGCAGACCTTATAGGGGACAAGGCCCATCTTTTCGTAGAATTTCATGGCGCCGGGGTTGCAGCTCCAGACGTTGAGGGTCACGTTATGGCAGCCCTTTTGCCTGGCGAAGGCGAGGATGTGCTCATACAGGGCGCGGCCCACGCTGCGCCCCCGGGCGGATTCGTCCACGCAGATATCATCGATATACAGCGTCAGGACATCCTGCAGCAGCCGGGTATTCTCCGGCCGCTGGAGCACGCAGAAGCCATGGCCCAGGATGCCGCCGCCTGCGTCTTCGCAGACGAACACCGGGGTTTGCTCCTGCTTCAGGATTGCAGAGAGCTCGTCAGCGGAGTATTTGGTTCCGTACCTGAACAGGTCCGGCCGGCCGTCTGCGTGCACGCGGTTGACCTGGCGCAGCAGCTCCATGATCGCTGGGATATCCTGCTCCCGGGCGGGGCGAACAGTATATGACATGGTCTTTTCCTTCCCGGTTCCCCTGGGATTCCGGAACCGTCCTGCTTTTTTTCACCGGCTGAGTATACAGCATTCCGGCCCGGGTGGCAATCCGCCGGGAATCCTGCTTGAATTCATTTTCCCGATCATGTATTATTCTTCTGTCAAAAACTTTGTCGATCTACAACCCATATTGCACTGCAGCCGGAAAGAACCGGGCAAAGGAGGCTCATCCGCCGTGAAGACCCTGATTGAACTGTATGACCAGTCTCCCGTGGAGAACGTGCGCGCCACGCTTATGTTCCAGCCGAAGGAGATGATCCTGATCTGTCCGCCGGAGCAGGCGGAGGACCGGGAATTCAGGAGGTCCATGCGAGATTTCTTCGACCGCACGCAGTGCCCCACCCGGCTCAGTTTTGTGCCGGTCAGCCTGCTGGACGCCCTGAAGACCGAAAAGGTGCTCCGGGAAATCCTGGATGCCCATGACGACTGCGCCATCGATATCTCCGGGGGAACGGACGCGGCCCTCTTCGCGGCCGGGGCCTGTTCCGGGGAAGTGGGGGTTTTCACCTACAGCCGGAAGAAGAATACCTTTTACGAAATCAAAAACGCTCCCTATGCCAGGAACCTGCCCTGCACCGTGAAGCTGGACGTGGGCTCCTGCCTGATGATGGCGGGAGGATACCTGCTGCCCGGGCGGGCGGACAACGCGGAGCTGCCCGGCCGGTTTGACGAGATTGACCGCCTGTTCCGGGTGTATACGCGGTTCCGCCGGGAATGGAACGGGCAGATCACCTATATCCAGCGGATTACCTCCTCCGGGCCGGAAAAGCTTGAGGCGGAGGGAAACCTGCGGGAAAAGAGCGGCGGCCGGACGCTGCGGGCGGACCCGGCACTGTTTCGGGCATTGGAAAAGGAGGGGCTGATCCTGGACCTGTCCATCGACGGGGAGCGGATCCATTTCCGCTTCCCGGATGAAACGGTCCGGTTCTGGCTGCGGGACGTGGGCGCGGTGCTGGAGCTGCATGTTTTCCGCGCGTGCTATGAGGCCGGCTGCTTTGACGACGTGGTCCTCAGCGCGGTGGTGAACTGGCAGGCGGGCAAGCTCCGGAGCGACAGCGTGTCCAACGAAATCGACGTGATGGCAGTGCAGGGCATCCGCCCCGTGTTTATCAGCTGCAAGGCCTGCGAGGTGCATACGGAGGCCCTGAACGAGCTGGCGGTGCTCCGGGACCGCTTCGGCGGAAAAAACGCCCGGGCGATGCTGGTAACCTCCGGAATGACGGCGAGGACCAGGGCATCGACCCGGATGCGTGCGGCCAAGCTTGGAATAGAATTGATTGAGTGGGAGAACATCAGCCTGGACCGGCTGATCAGCTGCCTGCGGCGGGACTGAGTCAATGAGAACCGTCCCCATGACTC
>CAMHSI010000080.1 GCA_946187775.1 uncultured Clostridia bacterium | reverse complement strand
ACAGCACCACATCCTGGAACACCATCGAGTAGTCGGTCAGCAGGACTTCCGGGTCAACGGTGGCAATATCCACGCCGCCCACCTTGATCTGTCCCTGATCGATGTCCCACAGTCTGGCAGCCAGTCTTGCGCAGGTGCTTTTGCCGCCGCCGGAGGGACCCACCAGGGCGGTGACTTCGCCCTCTTTCGCCGTAAAGCTGACGCCTTTCAGAACCTGCGTGTCGTCATAGGAGAAACTCACATTTCTGAATTCGATATCATGTCCTTTGGGGGCAAAGCGTTCCGCGCCTTCTGCCGTGGGGGTATCATAGATTTCGTTCAGCCGGTTTGCGGACACCTGGCTCATGAACATTTCGGCAATCAGGGCCAGGGCCTGGTCGAAGGGCGCGTACACCCGGGTAATCACCAGCAGGAACATGAACAGGAGCATAAAGTCGATCTGCCCGGAGAGGATCAGGCTGGTACCGGTCAGGATGGTGGTGGCCACGCCCAGACGCATGATCACACTGGCCCCGTTGACAAAGAGGCCCGTGACCAGTTCGCCGTGGATGTTGGTCTTTTCGTGCCGGTCGATTTTGTCGTTGAGCGCCTGCAGAAAACGCTGCTCCTGGTTGGTGGCCCGAATCTCCCGGATGTTTTCCAGCGTTTCCTGGATGCCGTCGGACACCTGCAGGCTGTCCTGCTTCAGCTTCTCGGAATTACGCCGGGACAGCTTCCTGCTGCCGAACAGCAGGGCAAAAGCCACCGGTACGCCCCACAGCACTGCGATCGCCAGCCGCCAGTCATAGCAGAACAGGGCAATGGCGATGAGGGCTGTGGAAACATAGGAGCCGTACAGATATCCCAGGCAGTGGGACCATACATGCTCCAGCCGGTTCACGTCGCCCATGATGGTTTCGGTCAGATCGGCCAGGTCGCGTTTGCCAAAGTAACCAAGCGGCAGCTTCCGCAGCCGCTCTGCCAGGCTCAGGCGGGTTGCCTTCACTTCTCCGTACACCAGACCGTAGGTGGCCTTGTACTGTTGAATGTGGGTGGCCAGAGAAAGCACAACAAAAGCCAGCACCAGCAGGATGTAAATCCACGCATTGGGCAGCGGCGCCCCTTGTGTCAGCGTGTCCATATACTTGTTCATCATCATGTACAGGATGCCCATGCCGCCCATGACCACCAGATTGACGATCACCGTCCAGAAAGCACCTTTCCTGGTGTTCTTCACGCCCTGATCGGTGAGGGCGTAACGGCGCTGAAACGCTTTTCCAAACATTTATTTCGCCTCCTCCGCGGTGATTTTCCATTGCACGGCCTGGTTGTAATCCTTCCACATCCGGGCGTACAGGCCATTTCTTCTCACCAGCTCAGTGTGGGTGCCCTGCTCGGCCACCCTGCCTTCGTTCAGTACGATGATCTGATCCGCGTTCACCACCGTGGAGAGGCGATGCGCGATCATGATCACCGTGCGGCCCTGGGTCAGCGTAGCGAAAGCCTTCTGGATCAGGGCCTCGTTTTCCGGGTCGGCAAAGGCGGTGGCCTCGTCCAGCACCACAATCGGCGCGTTTTTCAGGATGGCCCTGGCCAGCGCCACCCGCTGCTGCTCGCCACCGGAGAGATAAGTGCCCTCCGTGCCGATCACGGTGTCGATGCCGTCCGGAAGCTTGGCGATAATATCATCACATTGCGCGGCGGAGAGCGCTTTTTCCACTTCCTGCCGGGTGGCGTCGGGACGGGAGACGCGCACGTTCTCCAGGATACTGGCTTTGAACAACCGGTTGTTCTGGAACACGAAGGCCACCTGATCCATCAGCACATGGGGATCTGTGTCCCGCACGTCTACGCCGCCTACCTTCACGGCGCCGGAGGTGACATCCCAGAATCGGGGAACCAGGTTCGCCGCTGTGGTCTTGCCGCCGCCGGAGGGGCCCACCAGGGCGACGGTCTGACCGGGCTTTACAGAGAAAGATACATGATCCAGCGCGGGCAGTTCCGCCCCGTCGTAGGTGAAGGATACGTCGTCAAATGCCACGCTGTTATCCCTGGGGGCTTTCGGGTGATCGGTGATTGTCAGCGTCGGCGCGCCCATCACCTGATCAATGCGGCCCAAAGCGGTCTTGGCCAGCATCATGCCGCTGGCGGCGAACATGATCCGGGCCAGGGCGGTGGAGATGATGGCCGAGAACACGGCATAGAAGGCAAAGTTCGTCACAAAGCCCGCAAAGGTTCCGGCACTTAAGGCGGCGGGAGCCAGCAGCAGGGCAACAGGAACCAGGAACACGAAAGCCCCTTCCGTGGCGGTCAGGTTGACGGCCTGAGGCACCTTGCACACGTCGGCCTGATAATGCTCTGCCTTGGCGCTGTAATCCTCGATGGCCTGCTTGAATGCCCTAAAGGAATACACCGTCTGCTGGAACACCTTGACCACCGGGATGCCCCGCACGTACTCTGTGCCTGCCTTGCTCATTGTGTCCTGGGCGGCTTGATATTCCGCCATCAGCTCGGCGTTTTTTCCGCCCATCATGGTGCCCAGTGCCCCGATGGACACTACCGCCGCCAGCAGGCAGGCGGCACCCATCCGCCAGTCGAACACAAACATCAGCACCAGCATCGCAATGAACATGGCGGCTGTGCCCACGATGTCCGCCAGGTTATGGGCCAGCAGGGTTTCCGTTTCGGCTGCCGCGCCGTCAAGACGGTTGCGCAAAAGGCCTGAAGCGTTACTGTCAAAAAATCCCAGAGGCGCTTTCATCAGGTGCGCCATGCCCTGCTTGCGGATGTTGGACGCCGTGCGGAAGGCCGCCAGGTGCGTGCACATCAGGGCACAGAAATAGACGAGGATACCGGCCAGGGCAAAGGCGAAGGCCATCCAGCCGTACCGGGCGATTCCCGCTGCCTGCGTCCAGTTGGGGGCTACGGCGATCAGGTCCCTTGCCACCAGCCAGATGCAGATATAGGGCAGCATCCCAAGGATCATGGCCACAGCCGACAGGCCCAGCCCCAGGAAGGTGAGCCCCTTGTGCCTGCCGGCATACCCCAGCAGCACCTGCAGGTCATTTGGTTTCTTGTTCTTCATTTCCCGAACCTCCTTTTGCTTTTTTTATCATGGCCAGCAGGCCGCCAAACATCCACAGATTCCCGATGCTGATCCAGCCGGCCGTCAGGGCGTTGCGCAGCGGCGTCTCCGGGAAAAGCTTCAGCAGCATGGTCAGCGCCATGCCCACCGCCGGGCAGAAGATCCAGCACCACCTCGGATAAGGTGTCAGCCCTTTGGAAAAGGCGGCGATGTGCGCGGTCTGATGCACCAGCCAGAAGACGAAGAACAGGATCATCCCGGGCAGCAGGAAGTACAGGCCAAAGCGGACAGTGGCATCCAGTGCCGTCCCGGAGCCGGCTGCCATCATGTACTTGTAGAAGAACACGCAGGCCAGGCAGGGAACGTGCACGCCGCAGCCGCCAAAGGCCAGGACGCCCAGAATGCCGCTGCGGTACAGATGCGCCATGCGCGAGGAATACGGCACAATCAGCCTGTACACGGCGAAATAACACAGTGCTTCCAGCGGAATCCCGATCAGCCCCAGCAGCGCGGACCAGAAGATCCTGCCGTCGGACAGGTTCAGATAGGCGGAAAGGAAACCCTCCATGCCGTTTTTCGTCGCGTCATGCATGCCCCAGCCAAGCAGCATGTCCCCCGCCAGCACCATCAGGGCCGCGATGATGCCGATCTTCATCAGATGGGCAATCCTGGGCCGGTCCAATTTCTTATTCATTCGGTCTTGCCTCCTTCATCAGCTGTTTCAGAATCTCGTATTTGAGCGACATAGGCGACACCTCGAATTGGCG
The DNA here is from genome assembly GCA_946187775.1 of uncultured Clostridia bacterium. Taxonomy (GTDB): domain Bacteria; phylum Bacillota; class Clostridia; order Christensenellales; family Aristaeellaceae; genus Aristaeella. The sequence goes on along the minus strand of CAMHSI010000080.1, from coordinate 2,048 downwards.
CATCGCTGTTAGATAAGACTAACTTCCTGGGAAAGAGAATCGCCCACCATGCACTCGTCCATTCGGATTCCGCGAATGATGGGCGAAAAGTTAGCTTACGCTTACTATTATAGCAAAAAAGGCGTTCATGATCAAGATGCAATCAAAATTATATGTCCCTCACGCCGAGGGAAAGCATCTTGTTGGCCAGGTAGATCCCCAGGCCTTCCGTTCTTTGCTCCCCGGCGCCGGGTTTGATATCCGGCTCCCGCGCCTCCAGGGGATTGAAGACCACGCCCATGTCCATGAACGTGATCCTGGCGCCGCGGGGTTCATCCAGGGCTTCAATCCGCACGGATACGGAACCGATTCCCATGCTGTAGGCATAGTGGACAATATTGCCAATGATCTCGTCCGTTGCGATGGACAGCTGCGTCTGCGCCTTCGCAGGGCATTCCATCGCTGCCAGCTCTTCTTCCACAAACGCGATCGCGCTCCGGATGCTGTCCGGAACAGCAGGCATTGTGCGTTCCTTTACAGGCTTCTCCAGCGCGCCTGGAGCCGGTGTTCCCCGGAAGGCTGTGCCGAAAGCCTGCCACCAATTACAGCACCGCTTCCTGCGAAGGGACAGTCCGATTTGTTCGGGCTTGCGCGAGCCCGGGCAGCGGATCATTCTTTTCCCTGCGTCTTCATCTGCCGGTCTGCCCGGCTGCTCCCACAGCGCGGCACAAGCCGGAAGAACCGTCGTTCCGGAGCCGCCGGACCAGCTCCAGCACGAACCTCTCCGGCGTGTTCCTGAAGGGAATGCACTGTTTCCGGGAGTAAAGCCTCCGGGCGGGACATCCCCCGGCGCATTGGGGCAGGAACACGCACTCCCTGCATTCCGGGTCCTCCGTCGGCAGCGCGGTGTTCAGATACCGCGTCAGCAGGTCCGGCGCATCCGCCGTGGCAATGGGTTTCTCCGGGTCCCATCTGTGCGCGCTGCCGAAGCTGCGTTCCGGCTTATCCACATCCTCCCAGCATTTGAACAGCTGCCCCCGGTCATTGACGCCCAGCGACCAGGGATCGCCCGCCCCGCAGTAAACCGTCCGCGCGGCCCGGAAATCCTCCGCGCCCCGGCGCAGGTCCTCCTCCCCCAGGCCGTCGGAATAACAGAGGCCTGCCCCGGATGCCCGCCTGTCCGCGGCGGCGTTTTCCGTTACCGGGGAGGCGTAATAGGTCAGCCGGTTTCCGCTCTCCTCCGCCAGCGCCCGGACCGCATCCCGCAGGGGATCCATCTGGTCCCGGTTGCCCTCGTGCACGTTATGCCGGATGTGCACCGGGAAGGGCAGGCGCAGGGTACGCAGGTTCTCCGCAATCCGGTCATAGGTGGGGCCTCCCCCCGCCAGGTGCCGGGTCCTGTCGTGCTCCGGGCCCACGCCGTCCAGGGTCACCTGGGCAGCCGATACCCTGCACCGTCCCAGCATCTCTGCGATCTCCCGGGTCAGCAGGTATCCGTTGGTGATTATATCGGCGCTGTATTCGGCGCCGTTCTCTCCGGCCAGGGCCATGAGCCGCCCGGAAAGGGACTCGATGATCTCCGGCATCAAAAGCGGCTCCCCGCCGAACCAGGTGACCTCCAGCCGCTTTGCGCCGGAGGCCTTCAGCATCCGCCCGGCCAGGGCAACCACATCGTTCTGGACCTCCGGGCTCATCCGACCGGGACGGTGGTCCTCAAAGCAGTAAGGACAGTCGAAGTTGCAGCCCATGGTGGGACAGACGGTCAGCCCCACCGCGCTGTTTCCCGCACAGCCCATCCGCCTCATGGCGGACAGCGCCGCAGCCTCATCGAAATTCACGATCAGGCCCCGCTCCCGGAACCGGTCCAGGATGGGGTGGTGCTCGTCCAGGCTTTCCAGCTCATGCAGCAGGTACATTTCGATGGGCGTATAGATGCCGCAGGTGCCTCGGAACAGGTTCGCCACGGCGACCCGGTCGGAATCCGGAAGGCGCGCGGCCAGGTTATAGCGGGAAACGTGCCAGCCCGCTTCCCCCGCAGTTCTTGCCAAGGATATTCCCCTCTCCCCGAT
>CAMHSI010000079.1 GCA_946187775.1 uncultured Clostridia bacterium | reverse complement strand
CCGATCATTTCCTGAAACAGATCGTTCGCCACAACATAGAAGAAAACATCCCGGCGTGCCTGCAGCGCTTCTACAATGGATGTCTTACCGGAACTGGTAACTCCATTCAGATAGATAATGCGTCCCTTTTCCATTTATGCCTCCTGAAGCAGCCAGCACTTTCAATCTCTTAATTCCCGTTCGATTTCCCTGATATAGAAGAGAGCCTTTTTTGCATCAGCATTAACACTGTCGAGAATGACCCTGTGGTGTCCCCATGGAATCAAGAAAATACCCGGATCGAGTGCATCCGCCAATTGATCCGCAACTTGTGGATGATTCTCGCCAGCCGACGGAAGGCTTAATTCATCCAATGCCTGCAAACCTTATAGTCCTTGCATTTCACACCTGTATCATAGCATGTTTCAGAAGGGAAAGGAAGGAGAACAAGAGCATCGGGATTACCGCAAAGCATGGCCTCCTGAAAGTGATTATTCGTTGCCTGTTCTGGTAATCCTGCAAAAAAAGATCCCCGATCAGGAACCCCCCTGACCGGGGAACCGCTTCCAGCCTGGAAAACTGTACCCCTTTCCTGCTGAACATTTTTTATTATTTTGTATTGACAACTATATCGGTGTCCGATATAATCATGTCACGTTATATCGCTTGTCGATATAACGGGTGACGATGGAGGTGAATGAACGATGCCGGGAAACCCTGCATTAACGGAAGCAACATATTATATCCTGCTGTCCCTGCACAGGCCGTGTCACGGATACGGGATTATGCAGCAGACGGAGGAATTGTCCGGCGGTCGGGTAAGGCTGGCGGCCGGAACACTGTACGGGGCGCTGAACTCGCTTTGCGATAAGGGATGGATTGTCCTGGAGGCCGCGGACGGAGACAGCCGCCGGAAGGAATACCGGCTGACGGACAAGGGACGGGAAATCCTGGTCCGGGAGGTTAAGCGCCTGAAGGAACTGGCGCGGAACGGTGAAATGATTCTTGGGGAGGAACTGTAAGATGGAAAGGAAAACACTCACCCGGTGGTTCTGGGTATGGCAGTTTGAAAAGGAAGAAGAATGGCTGAACGCGATGGCGGCAGACGGCTGGGTGCTGGAGTCCGTCGGGTTCTGCAGGTATACCTTTATCCGGTGTGAACCCGGTACGTATACGGTCCGGACGGAAATGCATCCCTATGATGAAGAATATGTGAAGTTTATGGAAGAAACCGGTGCGGAGTACATCGGGCGGATGATGATGTGGATCTATTTCCGCAAAAAGACGGAAGACGGGGTCTTTGACCTGTATTCCGATATTGATTCCAGGATCTCCCACCTGGACCGGATCGGCAAGGTCCTGACCGCCGTCGGCGGCGCCAACCTGCTGATCGGCCTGGCCAACTCCTTCCATTCAGGCGCCCGCGTCGGCGGGGTCAACCTCCTGTGTGCCACGCTCCTGATGTACGGCCTGGGCCGGATCCACGGAAAAAAGGAAGCGCTGGAAAAAGAACGGGAACTGCACGAGTAATCTTCCCTGCCCGGCCAATCCCTGAGCGGCCGCGGCTGCCTCCGTTTTCAGTTTTCATCCAGTCTCTCAAAAACCTCCGCCACATCCCCGCGGATCAGCAGGTCCGCTTTTTCGTCTGCCTGGGTGGGCGTCCGGTTGATCACTACGAGATGCTTTCCCCGGAAGTCCTCAATGAAGGAGGCTGCCGGCTCCACGGACAGGGAGGTTCCCGCAACGATCAGCAGGTCCGCATTGGTAATTTCCCGTCTTGCCCCGATGCAGACATATTTCTCCAGCGGTTCCCCGTAAAGCACCACATCCGGCTTGATGACCCCGCCGCATTCGCACCGCGGGATTCCCTCCGAATGAAGGATGGCTTCCATGGGGAAAGCGGCGTTGCATTCCGTGCAGTGGTTTTCATGGACGTTTCCGTGGAGCTCATAGACCCGGATATTTCCCGCTTCCTTATGGAGTCCATCGATATTCTGCGTCACAATTCCCCGCAGCCTGTCCTGCTTTTCCAGCCTGCACAGGTAGCGGTGCGCCGCGTTGGGTTTGGCCCCGGGGTGCAGCATATACTTCCGGTAGAAATCGAAAAAGGCTTCCGTCTGCAGGTAGAAAAAGCTTTTGCTCAGGATCTCCTCCGGGGAGAGCCCGGTGATCCCCCGCAGTCCGTCCTCCGAGCGGAAATCCGGGATACCGCTGGCTGTGGACACGCCGGCTCCGCCGAAAAAGACGATTCTCCGGGATCGGCGGATCATCTCGGCCAACGCCCGGATCCGGTCCATTTCCTTTCCTTCCACTGGGGTATTTCCGTTCCTCATGTCATTCCCTTCCGCCACTTTCCAGGATCCAGGCGAAGGCCCTGGCGGTCCGCAGGTCCGCGTCCCGGAAGTGGTTCCCGGGATTCCATTCCAGGGTGCACAAGATCCCCCGGTCCTTCAGGATCTCTTCGGTTTCCCGGATCCGGCTGCCGACGGCCGCCATTACCGGGTTCCTTGTTTTCTCCTCCCGGTCCCCCAGGCTCAGGTAAACCGCCCTGCTGCGGATCCGTTTTTCCCGGATATACTCCGTAAACCCCGGGAACCAGACGGAGGGCGACGCGGCAGCCACTCCGCGGAAGCGGTCCGTCCGGCTTGCCGCCCACAGGGAGAACAGCCCGGCCAGGGAATACCCGCCGATATAGCAGGCTTTGTCATCCGGGCACAGCGGAAGGATTCCCTCCAGGAAGGCTGCGGCTCCGTCCCCGAAGCCCTCCTTCCCGAAGACGGCCGGCGCCGGCCAGGGGGAAAGGTCCCGGTTCCAGTCCTTAACCTTCACGGCTGCCAGATAGAAGTCGGTGTCCGTCAGCTCCCGGATCCTCCGGACTTCATTCTCAATGAATTCAAGGTCATGGCTGTCCACCGGCTGGATCAGGAGATTCTGTGCAGACTCATTGCCAAACAGGTACGTTTCCATGGTTGCTTCCTTTCCGCCGGAACCGGGCAGCGGCCCTTCCGAGCGGTTTGTCCGGATCGATTATACCAGAATCCCCGGGGTGAATAAAGCGGCTGATCCCTTCGGACCAGCCGCTTGTTCTGCCGGGTTAAGCTCCCGGATTATTTGTTTTTCATGAGTTCACGGACCCGGGCAATGAACTCTTCCTCGAGGACGAACTCGAACTTCACGGAATCCGTATCAATCTTGTAGACGCTGTTGCCGTCCTCGTCCTTTTCGGGCTTCACTTCGGTCTTGTCCTTGTCCCTCAGGGTAAAGACCATTCCTTCTTCCTCGAAGGCGAAGGTTCCGTTCAGCCTGGTGTTGTCCGGAAGGATCATCAGGAAGGTATAGTCGTCATACAGGTACAGCCACAGGTCGTTCTCGGTCCTGACGCTGGCGACCAGCGCCGCGATCAGGTTCCTTGCACCGCCCATTCCCCAGATGTACCCGTTGTTGACCAGGGTTCCGTTGTTCGTGAACCGGAAGGTCTCCGGATGGGCGCCCGGGGAAGTCAGCGCGCCGAAGCCGATGTTGTCGTTCAGCGCCACCAGTGCCGGAACGATGAATCCGTTGTTGGTCAGCGTGCCGTTGTTGACGAAGCTGCTCAGCTTGATGGGATTCAGGACGATCCGCTTGGAAACGATGGTGGGCGTCGCAGGATCCGGCGTGATGGGGATAATGGCCTCGATCGCCGGAGCGATGTAGATGTGCGCGCCGTTGCTGTTGATCATGGTTCCGTCGTTGATCAGCTCACCGGGGGTGAGGACGATGTCGCCGTTGTTGATCAGCAGTCCGGTCTTCGCGTTGGTGAGAGTTCCCGGTACAACGTTCTTCTGGGTCACGTCGTCCTTCCAGGCCACCTGGATTCCCTTGTGGTAGTCGAAGAGGCCCTTGTCCGGGTCGTTGGACTTGATCACATCGTTGTATTTGCCGTTGTTGACCAGATTGCCCTCATTCCTCAGCTTGCCGTAGATCACCAGCGCGCCGTTGTTGGTGAGGGTGGCTCCCTGCCGGATGGTCATTTCACCGCTGCCCTTCCGGGAGTCGATGGTGGACTGCTCCGTGGCGCTTCCCGGCTCGTAGGGCTTGCCTTCCGTGCCTTCGACGGTGAGGATGCCGTTGTTGACGATCTCACCGCCGGAGCGCAGGTCCAGCTGGCCGTTGTTCAGGATGGGATCCGCCTGTCCGGCGGTGGGCGTCGTGGTGGTGGCGCCGTCCCATTCGATCTCCAGCTGGCAGGTGGCGTCAATGATCAGCTTGCCGCCCTGGTCGATGACAAACTTCGCGTTGTTGCCGATGGCCATTTCAGCGCCGGTGGTGTTGCTGTAGTCCGCGATGGTCAGCCAGCCGTTCTTCAGGGTAATGCTCTCCGCGGCGGTCTGCTTGTCCACGCCGGTGTTGCTGGCAACCTGCACATCGTAGCTGTTGACATCCAGGGTGCGCTTTTTGAGCTCTGTCCCGCTGGCTCCCTGGATCGTCAGCCCGTTCGTGATGGCGACTTCGCTCATCAGCTTGACGGTTCTTCCGCTTCCCGTGTCATTCGGATCCTTGTCGGCCTCCAGGTCGTAGTAGGGATCCTCCATGGATTTCTTCAGGGACCAGTAGGTCGTTCCGCTGTCCTTGTTCGCTCCGGCGGAATTCTCAACCATGGTCTCCAGCGCCAGGTCGGAGCCCTTCACCAGGTAGCGGGAAATCCCCTCCGCCGTGGCCTTGGCAGCGTCAAAGAATTTCGCGTGCCATTTGTTGGTATAGGCCTGGGCCGCGTTGGGATCGTTGGGGTCCACATTCGCCTGGTTGTTGGGATCGTATTCCTTCAGCTCAGGGTTGTAATCATGCGTTTTGTCCACGTAGAAGGCCAGCGGAACGTCCCCGTTGGGCGTGTTCGCCTGGCCGGCATCGGCGCCGGCCACGTTGGCGGCCGTCGCGTACAGGATGACGTCCACATAGGGGGTGGTGCCGCTCGGATCCAGCAGGTCGCTCAGCTTGTAGGAGGCGGAGCGGTTGCCGAGTCCGTCAGTGAATTCCTTGGTAGGCGTATAGTCTGCGGCTGTGGCGCCGGCCGTTCCCTTCGCGACGGTTGCGGCGGGCATCAGGGCTTTGTTGTCCTTCTGCTCCATGTGCAGGTAGAGGTCGTCCTTTCCCTCACCGGTCAGGAACTTGGACACATCCAGCCGCACAATCACATAGGTGCCGTCAAATCCGGAGGGTTTCTTATGAACGGTTCCGTCCGTTCCCTTCTCCTCCAGGATCTTGACCTTGAATTCAGCCTGGGGTTCCGGCCGGGGCCGGTTCGGGTCGATCAGTTCAAACTCCGTCGGGCCCAGCCGCTTGTCATATCCGACGGCAGCGCCCTGGATGATCGCCGGGGATTCCGTGGTGGGTGCGGTCAGGTTCTTGTCGGCAATGCTCTCAATGCCGATGGTCGCCTGGTTCGCGGCAGCCGCCGCGTCAAGGGTATTCTTTTCAAGGGCTTTCGTCACATAAACGCCGGCGTAGTTCTTGCTGTCATTGTTGAACAGTGTGGAATTGTAAACATACACAACCCGGCTGTCCGTGCTTCCCACGAAGCCGGAGAAGCTGGCCGTACTGAAGGCGACGCCGCCTTCCTCCGCGCCGGTTCCGAGGGTTTCCTTCTCAACGCTTCCCGCGTCCAGGTCCTGGATCGTGGATGCCACCGCTTCGCCTGAAAGGGCGCCATTCTCGTCCAGCAGGTCCGCCTTCACGTGGAGGATATCCACCTCCAGGTTCTCCAGGCTTCCGTCCGGATTGCGCAGGGAAATCTGCACGTCCTTGCCGTATTCTTCCGGTTGCCATACCTTGCCGTCCACCACCAGGCGGATATCATAGGCAAACAGCGCGGCTTTTCCGGACATCTGGGCGGCTTTATCCTTCGGGATCTCAACAGCCTGGATTTCCGTGCCTTCCGGGAAAGCACCGCTGGCCGTAATGATATGATCCCCGACCTGGATCTGCACGCTGCGGGTTTC
>CAMHSI010000078.1 GCA_946187775.1 uncultured Clostridia bacterium | reverse complement strand
TATTTCTTTCTAATATAAAGACGAAGAGTGAACCACGCACGCGGTTAGCTCCTCAAGTTAGGGCGATTGTGAGATTAACCCACGAATTCAGCCGTCACTGTGCAGAGTGGCGGCTGTTCTTTGTATGGGTACGCTTCAGGATAATCGTAACGGTAAACCGTCCGATATGAAACGTTATTCTCATACACATCACCCCCTTTCGGAGGGATGGAGCAACCGCCTGCGCGTTTGTATGTTCACTCCCGGCCCATAAGGGCAATTTCATTATACAGTGAAAGCCCTTGAGATGAAAGGCGAACAAACAATTCTTTGTAAAAAAAGGATTCCTGAAATGTATACGATTCTTCCGCTCTCCGGCGATCCGCGCCAGGTCTTCACCCTGGATATTGAAATCGACGGGGAGCCCTTTCATGCCCGGGTGGAGCTGCGCTATCTTTGGGCACCGGACTGCTGGGTCCTTTCCATTTCCGACAATGCCTCCGGGGAGCTGCTGGTGAACAGGATTCCCCTCATCTGCTCCCTGGGGCAGCCCAACGACCTCCTCCGGCCCTTCCGCCACCTGCGGGAGGGCCGGGGACTGGGGTCCCTGCTGGTGATCCGCGCGGCGGACGAGCCCGCAACGCCGGACCCGGCGGAAAACACCCTTTCCTCCTTTACGATCCTCTGGGGGGACACGCTTTGAGAGATTTATCCGTTCATTCCGACGCCGCCCTGCTCCACGGCAGCCGCTTCCGCCTCCGGGGGAAAACGGCCATCGGCCTCTTTCCCTCGCTTTTCACCCTGGAATGCTGGAACCTTCCGGAGGAAAGCTTCCTCCGGCTGACGAGGACGAAATCCCTTTCCGTTTTCCGGGGAATCTCCTGCCTGGCCTCCGGAACCGTGTCGGATGTGTACCGGCGCACGGTGCCGGAGGGCACCGTCACCACGGCGGCCTTCTCCCTGGGGCTGGACCTGTGGGAGGCGCAGGTGTCCCTGTCCGTCCCCGCGGGCATTTCCGTGTCGGAGACGGTGCGCCGCCTGCTGGAGGCCTCCGGCACCGGCATCCGGCTCCTGTCCTTTCCGGGCAGCGACCGCCGCTTCTCCCGCCCCCAGTTCTTCCGGGGCCGGGCTGCGGACTGCCTGACGGAGGCCCTGGGGGACTGCCGGGGGTTCCTGGTGCCCTCCGGGCTCCGGGTCCTGCCGGCAGAGCCCCTTCCGGCCACGCTGCACCTGACGGAAAAGGACCTGACGGACGCCCCGGCCTTTGCCCGGGGCGGGAAGCGGATGATCCTTTCCACCGCCGTCACCGGCTTCCAGCCGGGGGAGGAAATGACCCTCCGCTGGCAGGGGCAGGCCTTCCGAGGCCTGATCCTGGAGCGGATGACGGAGGCGGACACCGGGGACGGCCCCTGGCGGTGCGAGCTCCTGATGGAGGTACACAGACAGAATGGAGGAGATCTATGAACGCATACCTGACCCCGGAGGAGCGGGAGGGGCTGAAGAAGGAAATCTTCTCCTCCCTGCACTGCGCCTTGCCGGGGATTGTGGAATCCTACGATCCGGAAAAGCAGACGGTGTCCGTCCGGATTCCGGAGCGGGAGGGAAGCACTCCATTCCCCCTGCTGACGGATGTGCCGGTCTTCATGCCGGTGCCCTTTGAAGTAACTCCTAGGGAGATGGCACTGGTGGTGTTTTCGGATCTGGAAACGGAGAGCCTGCTGGCTCCCGCCGGGGAAGAATCCCCCCGCTCCCTCCGCCGGCATTCCCTGTCCGACGGATTTGCGTTTGTGGGATGGAGGATCTGTCCAAATCTCTGATTCTCTCTTTCCGTTGCAATTCCGGGAAATTGAAGATATTATTAATGTGAATTTTGCCAGGAGAGAAGACGGGAAAACTTTGATTTTCCTTTTCATAGGAGCATCATGAAAGGAAGTGAAGTCATGAGAAAAAGAACCGTTTTTCTTCTTTTCATTGCTTTTGTTATTCTGTTTTCAACAACATCGCTGGCAGAATATGAACAGTACCGCCTGCCAGAACCCTATAATCTTTATTGCGGACCGTATACTACGGTTTATCCGCTCGATTCACATAATGTAATTGTTCGCATGGCTCCGCCTGAAGCAGTACCATGGCGAGTGGAATGGTACCGGGACGGCAAAGTAATCAGGTGCCTGGAAGCATCCGGGGATTATGACAGTGTCTCCCCCGCCATACCTGTATTTGAAATGAACGGATCTATTACGATGCTTTGCCGCATTCCCGAAGCAGACCAGGAAACAGAGAAATATCCGCCGCTGAACGCAAAAGCCCAATGGACGAACAGCGGTCTGTCGTATATCACGCCAATGGCAGAACATCTGCTGGCGGCCCGGTGCGGTAATCGGATCGTCTTCTATGAAACAGATCAGTATGTCCGTATTTCCTGCAACGGGAAAGATACGTTTGTGTCCCGCGAACTTGCTGACACATTCAGAATAAAAACAACCAAAACATCCTGTATAGCGCTCGCGGATGAAGTATTTCTGATTCCGACGAGAAAAGACGGACTGCTTTGCCTGGACCACGGAAAGATTCGGTACAAACTTGACGAATCTTACTATGGACAGGAAATGCTGCCGGATGGGCAGGAAGGATTTTTCTCTTGCGCATGGGACTATGTCGACTGGTCATCCGACAGGGACATCACTCCCGTCAGACTCGCGCATATTGACAGAAACGGACAGCACGATCAGACCTTTCTGCTGCAGGGAGATCATGTTGCTGTCACGCCCTTTCAGGTTTATATCAGTTCAAACGACAAAAGCATAATCCTATATGGTAGTGCGGCTGATCCTTCCGGCGGCGCTTTCGCGGTGTTTGCAATGACGCTGGATGAAAACATGTCCATGACAAATCTGGATGTCTGGGATATTGATCCAGACTATGCCGGATATGAAGCGAAAATCTGTCTGGCGCCCGGCGGATACCCCTATGTGTATCTTTACAGACTGGATCAGCAAGGATCAGTTCAACCTGCAGTCGTTCCATTTTCCATGTTGGAAAAGAGCGAAAATGATTATGATATCATTTTGAAATAACCAGATTAGCAAACCCGGAAGTTAATCATCAAATCCAGTTTGTCAAGGCACCTGTTGGTAAGAAAAATCGGAAGTTAGAACACAGGGGTATTATGCCCGGCGGTCTTTCATGAAGGCTGCCGGCTTTTCTTTTCCATTGGAAACGGGATCCGCCGGTATCGGGCTCTTCCAGAACCCTTATACCAGACCCCTTATACCATGCCCAAAAGGAGATGCTTCCATATGATCCTGCGCCCGGTTGACACAAACGGGGATATTCTGCCGGTGTTGTCCCGGAAAGAAATGCTATCCGGTCCTGCGGCCATAGCCAGGCTGGCGGAATACCGGCTGACAACGTATACAGGGGAATGGTGGGAGAATCCGGAAAAAGGCTTTCCACTCCTTGCCCGGATGCAGGAGGGCCGCCTCCCGGTCGGGGATCCGGATGCCCTTGGGAATCTGATAACCGCTTATATCCGGGAAACCCCGGGGGTCCGGGAAGCGGAGGACGTGCGGTTCTCCGTCTCCGGGAGGCAGTTCACCTATTCCTGCCTGGTGCGGACGGAGGAGGGAACGGCAGCCCTCCGCTACGAGGCGCAGCTCTGAATCCCGCGCCCTCCCCGGCGGCCCCGGCCCTTGGGGGGCAGGAAAAAACCGGGCATTTACAGAATACGGATAGATACTACCGCCCCTGACAACCACCCTGGAGAACCTGCCCTGAGAATCCGGGCAGGAGGAAGGCATGAAAATGAAGAAAACCGTGGAAGAACTGCTTCAGTGCCCGTACTGGATCATTGATATCCTGCCGTCGCAGGTGCCCGCCGGCAGTCCTGGGCAGTACTTTTCCGTTGAGAAGTATTTCCTGCAGGGCAGCCGGATGGAGGAGATCAAGCAAAAGCACATCAACCTGGTCCTGAAGCTGAACTGCTACAGGGATATCTCCATCCACGATGAAGCGGCGGTCAACCCGCCGCCGGAGCACGTTGCCGAAGAAATGAAGAAAAGGTTTCTTTATATTCGGACAGGCGACGCCATGATCCTTTCCGAACCGGATGACACCCACCTGACGGTTTTCAATCCGGACGCCCAGCTGCTGGAGCTCCTCCGGCAGCTTGCCGCCGGCGAGGGGCTTTTTGTCTGGCAGCCAGTCTTTTAACGGTTCTTTTCCAGCATTATTCAGGGAATCCGGCAGCGCCGGGTTCCTTTTTTTGACGAGGTGATTGCTATCGCGTATTTTGCTCCTTATATCGATACCACCGGACTGCATCTCCCAACCTATAAGGATCGGCTGGAGGACCTGATCTCCGCCTACCGGTCCATCTTCGGCGCGGAAGCGGAACTCTCCCCGGAGGTTCCGGATTACCAGCTGCTTTCCGTCTTCGCCCGGGCGCTGGATGACGCCTCCTCCCTGGCGGTGTCCCTGTACAACAGCCGGAACCCGGCCTACGCCTCCGGCGGCGCCCTGGACCTGCTGCTGCCCCAGTACGGGCTCACCCGGGAGGCCGGGGAATCGGACGCCTCCGCCCGAGGGCGGATGTTCCTGGCCCTTTCCCAGCGGGGCGCCTTTTCCACGGAGGCCATGGAGGCGGCCATCCGCTCCATTCCCGGGGTGACCCATGTGCTGATCCGGGTGAACAGCGGGGACGCCGCCGAGGACGGCATCCCCGCCCACACCCTTGCAGCCTATGTCAACAACGGAAACGCCGGGAAGATCGCGGAAGCCATCTTCCGGAAAAAGCCCCCGGGCATCGGAACCTGGGGTTCCCTGACCCGGCAGGTGGACGACGGCCGGGGGAACACGGTGCCCATCTCCTTTTCCCGGCCGACCCTGGTGGTGGTTTACGGAACGGCAACGGTGCGTGCCTATGACGGCTTTGACGAGGCGGCGGTGAAGGAGGCCATGTCCTCCGCCCTGACGGAATATTTCAACCGGGAGCTGGAGATCGGGGAGGCGGTAACGGTTCCCCGGCTTTACGGCCTCCTGTACCAGGCAGCGGGGAATTACGCCTCCTCCTTCGCCATTACGGACCTGTATTTCTCCGGCATCTCCGGGATGGAGCGGGAAAAGCTGGTTCCGGACTGGAACGCGAAGCTTGTGCTCAACGGTTTCACGCTGACGGTAAACCAGTAGTGTTCCCGGATAACCATTGTTTCATTTCAACCTGACTTGTTCCAATCACAGTGGAACAAGTCAATCTTTTATGGAACAATTTTAAAAGGAGGGACCCTATGACCCGGGACGGAACTCTTTCAGACCCGCTATCTTTTTACATCTCCCTTTTCCCGGGGGCCTCCCGGGAGAAGGAACGGTTTATGGCCCTGGCCTCTGCCGTCCTGCGGCAGGCCTGCGACCTGGTTTCCCTGATGCCCCGGCTGGCGTCGGGATTTTCTTTTTCCTCCGCCTCCGGCATCCAGCTGGATGCCCTGGGAGCCTCCGCCGGGATTCCCAGGCAGAAGGGATGGGAGGACGAAACCTACCGGAGGGTACTCCTGCGGAAGCTCCGGATCTGGTCCTGGGACGGCACCAATGAGACCGCCGGGGAGTTCCTGCTTCCGGGGGAGACCCTGCGGGATAACGGAAACAACTCGGTGACGGTTTCTGCCGGCCTTCTGCCGCTGCCGGCGGAAGAGCTCCTGCCCGTGCCCCTGGGAGTGAAAGTGATTGATAATTCATGATCGGAGGTGTTTTTTTGAACAACTACAAGGATGTGGAAGCCCAGGTTGCCTCCTGGAAGGCCGCGGGCCTTCCGAAGGCGGAGATCGTTTCCCGGGCGGCCTCGGCCTGCCTGGGCTGGCCATATGTCTGGGGCGGCTCCGGGCAGCTGTGCACGGTCGCGAACCGGAAGGAGTACATGGCCCGGGGATCCATCCCCGCCGCGGACGCGGCGAAGATCCGGGACCGGTGCCCGGTGCTGAAGGGCAG
>CAMHSI010000077.1 GCA_946187775.1 uncultured Clostridia bacterium | reverse complement strand
CCCTGGCTCAACGGCCTGGAGTGGGACAGCGTCATGAACTACGATGCCTTCATGGAGCCCGTCTCCTGGTTCCTCACCGGCATGGAGAAGCATTCCGATTCCTGCCGGGATGACCTGTACCAGAACGGCGGCGCCTTCTTCGGCATCATGAAGGAAAAGATGGCCTGGTTCTCCTGGTCCTCCCTCATGTGCGCCATGAACGAGCTGAGCAATCACGATCATTCCCGTTTCCTCACCCGAACCAACCGGATGGTTGGCCGCACCACCACCCTCGGTCCCGCCGCCGCCGGAAGCGGAATCAATAAGGGTGTCTTCCGGGAAGCCGTCACCATCCAGATGTCCTGGCCCGGCGCCCCGACTGTCTATTATGCCGATGAGGCCGGCCAGGTGGGCTGGACCGATCCGGATGACCGCCGCACCTATCCCTGGGGCCATGAGGACCAGTCCCTTATCGGCCTCCACCGGGACCTGATTCACCTGCGCGGGGAACTCCCCGTCCTTTCCTCCGGCTCCCTGCTGCAGCTCCTGGCGGATTACGGCCGCATCGCCTACGCCCGCTTTGACGAAGACTGCCGCTGTATCACCGCCGTGAACAACACCGATTCCCAGGCCGATCTGAAAATTTTCGTCCGGGACGCCGGTGCTCCGGAGGACGAGGCGTACTTCTTCCGCATCCTCACCGGAGCGGAAGGCCACAGCGCGGAAAAGAAGCCTGCCGGAACCGTGAAGGAAGGATATCTCTCTCTCACCCTTCCCCCCTTCTCCTCCGCCATCCTTTCCAATCAGTAAGCCAGGAATCAGAAAGAAGCGGCCCGCATGGCCGCTTCTTTCCGTTTCCTGTTCTTTTTTATTTCCTGGCTGCGTGGTGCTCCTCCTTGACCTTGTACATCGCCTCGTCGCTCATCCGGATGCATTGCTCCAGCGTGTCCATCTCATTCAGCTGCATCACGGCGTACCCGGTGCTGGCTTCTACCCGGAAGCTTCTTTTTTCGCGCCGGTTAATCTCCTCCAGCTTCTTCTCAAACCGCCGGATGTATTCCTCCGCCGCGTTCTTCCTCGCTCCCGGAAGCACCGTCAGGAATTCGTCCCCGCCCATCCGGGCGGAGATGCCGTCCTTCGGCGCCGCGGTGTGAATCGCCTCCGCCAGGGTGCGGATGGCGAAGTCCCCCGCCTGGTGGCCGTAGGTGTCGTTGATATATTTCAGGTGGTCCATGTCAAAGGTCACAAAGGTCACATAGTCCCGCCTTGCGCACATGCTGCGCCATTCGGGGGTAATCTTCTCCTCAAGTCCCCGCCGGTTCAGCAGGTGGGTCATCACATCCGTAACGCTGCTCAGCCTGCGCTCCTCATACAGCGCCAGGATCTCGTTCCGCTTGTGCATGTTGCTCAGCGCCCCGGAAAGGATCACGTTCCAGTGCTGGAAGAAGGTGGAGGGAATCTCGCCCCCGTAGTAGTGGAACATCGCGTATCCGTAGGCGAATTCGTTCTGGTGCAGCCCCATCAGGTACAAAACCTGCGGCTCCGGCCGCTCCGCCATGGCGGGCAGCAGCCGGCTCCGCTCGTAGGAGACCATGGGCATGCCGCAGTCCTCCTTGTCCCGCATCGCGTGCACCAGGCATACCGTATCCGTCATTTCCTTGGCAAACACAGGTTCTCCCGACTCGTTCCGGCCCTTCTCAAACAGGCAGATATACAGGTCCCGCAGCATGGGCGTATCCTGCCGCTTTTCAATCAGCACCCGGTGCATCTGCTTCAGGTCGTCGCATCCGCTCATTTCGATGCTCAGGTAGGTCATGCCGACCTCCCGGTTCTGCAGCTGCTCAATCTTCTGCGCGTTCTCCCGGTTCACCCTTATGTAGTAGGAAGCGTCCCGCTTTCCGCATCCGCAGCTTTCACCCAGCACCAGCCTGCCGGGAATGCCTATGCTGACGTTCTTCTCCCGGGTGCTTCGGGTATCTCCGGTGCGGATCTGCCGGTCCAGTTCCTCCAGGGCTGCCCTGGCCATGCCGGTGAAATCCTGTTCCACCGTTGTCAGCGTCAGCTCCTCCGTCATCAGATCCGGAACATTGTCAAATCCGGTAACAATCACGTCCTCCGGGATCCGCAGTCCATTCTTTTTCAGCTCCCGGCAGAGGCCCGCGGCCATGTAGTCGTTGGCGCACACCACCGCCTCCGGCCGGTCCCCGGGATCGCTGAAGAAAGCCTTGTAGGCTTTTTCGCCGCAGTTGTACCACATGTTCCCGTGGCAGATATCCTTTTTTTCGTCCACAGGAAGCCCCCGCTCCCGCATGGTTCTCCGAAAGGCATTCAGCCGGGCTTCGCTGTCCGGATGTCCTTCATATCCCGCAAGGAAACGGATTTTTGTCAGCTTGTGTTCGTCCAGCAGGTGGGTCAGCAGCGGCAGGATCGCCTTGCTCTCCTCCGTGTGTACGCAGTCCAGCTCGTCGCTCACGTGCCGCAGCGTCACCACCGGGCATTTCGCCCGGTTCCGGAGGGCATCCATCAGTTCGTCCCGGAATCCCTCGATTTCATAGGTGTCCGGAGCCACCAGGATCCCGTCCAGCTGCTCAATCGGAGCAAAGGAGAACATCGCCCTTTCCTGCCTGTCATAATCGTTCTGGCTGGCAAAATAGCCCACCGTGGTAAACACGATGATGTTGCAGTCCAGCCGCGCCGCCTCTTCCTCCAGCACCCGGTATACCGCGGTGTCAAAAAGGCTGTATGCTTTGCAAAGAAATGCGCCGATGGTCTTCCTCCTGCCCGAAAGCATGAACCCGCTTCCCTTCCTGCCCTTTTCCTTTCCGTCAGTCAAACAGGGTTTCTCCCTCTGCCGGTTCTTCCGCCGCTTCCTCCGCCAGCTCCTCTTCGGATACGTCGCTCAGGTAAGCCGACACCAGCGCCTCCGACCAGGAGGAGTAAGCCCCGGGGTTGTAGTTCCGCAGGATGGCGGTATGGAAATCCAGGTATGCGTTGCTGTACAGAGGAATCTCCGGCAGCACCTGGCTCCTGTATTCCAGGTAGCGGATCCACCGCCGCACGTATTCCGCGCCGTCCCCGGGCTCCGTTCTCCGCAGCTCCCTGGCCAGTTCCGCCAGCTGCGGATCCGTAATGCCGTTCAGCCGGTCCTTCCCGTTGGCGTCATAGTATACGGAGGGATCGAACACATCCTCGAAATTGCTGCCGATCATAATCATGTCGCAGTCCCGTTCCGCCTGCCCGTAGTACATCTGCAGGAGTCCGGGCATGTCCACCGCCCGGAGCTCCAGCTCCGCCCCGGCTTCCCGCAGATAGGGAACAAAATATTCCTGCAGCATGGGTCCCGCAAGGTTCTCCGTCGGATAAAGCAGCCGCAGTCTCAGGGGCACCAGGGTGCCGTTCTCCTCCCTGTACCGGAGTCCTTCTGTGTAAGGTTCTCCCTGGGCGTTCAGGTTCCATCCGGCGTCATTCAGCAGCTTTGCCGCCTCCTCCGGATTCAGCGGATACTTCGCGAGGCCCTCCAGGTTCATGTCGTCCCAGGTGGCGTCCTCTCCGGCCTCCTCCCGCCAGGAATCCGGGATGTTTCCCCTCGTCATGGGGAACATCCACTGGCCAATGCCGTAATACCCGGTCACAACCGTGCCGTAGCTGCCGGAGTATTCCGCGTTCAGTCCTTCCTTGTCGATGCACATGGCCAGCGCCCTGCGCACATTCGCGTCCGCCGTCGGTCCCTTCTCCCCGCAGAAGCTGATGAAGGCCAGTCCGTTCCGGGCATAGGTCTTGGCCGCAAAATCCTCCCGGGCGGAAAGGACCATTCCCGTATTAATCTGCTCCGTCCGGATGCTGCGCACCGTCAGTCCCAGGGTTCCGGTAATCAGGTTGGACATCAGGTCCCTGGAGGGCACGCAGCGCACAGTGATGTTTTCAATATAGGGCTTGTTCCCTTCCGTATCCCCGTTGTAGTTCGGGTTGATCTTCAGCCATACGGTCTTTCCGTCATAATCCGTCATCATGTACGGTCCTGAGGTCACCGAGGGATGGGAAGCGTATCCGGTCTCCGGATCCAGGACGTACTTCTGAACCGTCTCCGCGTTGAATTCGCCGCTCAGGTAAATGCCGTTCCCGTCATCCTTCACTTCGCATCCCGGCGCCAGCACGCCGATGGGCAGCGGGAAAATGTCCAGCGCCTTCATCTCATAGAAGAAAGGAACGTATTCCCTGTCAATCGTAATCGCCATCTGGTAGTCGCCGATCAGCCGGAATCCGCTTACGGCCCCCGCCGTTCCTTCGTCATAGGCGCTCCATCCCTCTATCCGCCTTCCGCTTTTCCGCAGGCCCGCCGCTTTCTCCAGCGCCCTGGAGGTCAGCAGCAGGAAGCTGAAGGCGTAATCCTTCGCCGTGATGGGGGTCCCGTCGTTATAGGTCAGGTTGTGGGCAACGGAAAAATAGTAGGTGTTCTGTTCCTTGCTGAACAGTCCCGCCGGAATCACCTGCTCATTCAGCCGGTATACGCCGCTCGCCCCGTCCCATGCCACCAGGTGATACCCGTGGATAATCTTCCGGATGTCCTGATCGCTGATGTTTGATCCCAGCGCGTCCGACAGGAAATTCCCGCTGAAAGCGGTGGTAACCCCCACCGTCAGCGAATCATACCTGTTGTCTTCTTCCTCCGCCGCCGCACAAAGTACGCAGCTCACCAGAAGCGCAACCGTAAGGATTAGGCTGATCAGTTTTTTCATGCGTAAAAGACTCCTTTTGCTGTTCTGGAATGGGTATCTGTTCATAAAACGATCTGATCTCAGCTTATATTTCTCCGCGGAAATCCATTTTCCCTGCAAAAAGGCCGGGCATCTTTGGGGGATGCCCGGCCGGTTCCGTGTGTCTCAGGGGTTTTTGCGGATGCTCCATTATTCGATGATTTCGCCGCTTCCGAGGTTCGCGTCGTTGATTCCCAACGGTGTGCGGTCATCCTCGATAATCAGTTCCGCGTCGCCGGCGTTCGGGCCAAGCAGCCATACCGTCGTTTCCGTATCGTGGTTCGGCATTCTGCCTGTCACTTCAACGAACCTGTAATTCCCCAGGTTCGGGATATCCGGGTCGTTGATGCTGATCCTGTAGTCCTCGCCGCCCTCCAGACTCCGGATGATGGGATCTGCCGGTTCGGTTTCCTCGCCCAGCACCACGAAGCGGATGGTCAGCTCATACGGTTCGGCTTCGTATACCACTTCGTACTCCGCGTCCGCGTCTCCCATGGTTCCGGTGATAACGGTCTGTCCGTCCTCGGTCCTGCCGTTGTAGTTCACCAGGTCGCCGTTAACCCTCCGGATCGTCGCGGTGTATCCTTCCGGTACAGGCCTCCTGATGGTCAGCTTCTCCCCTTCGGAATAGGTTCCCGTGAAGGTTTCGAGGACGGTGTCACCCATCCGGTAGGTCACGGTCACCTTGTGCTGCTCGGGCGCGATGATCGTGAAGTCGCCGTTCAGGATCGTGAACTCGTAGTTCGCGTACTGCGCTTCCAGCGTCTCCTTGGTGCCGTCAATCGTCAGCACATCCTCGTAGGGATTTTCTCTGGCTTCGTTGACGTCCGCGTTCGTCCGGTGCACCGTAAGGTCAATGCCGCTCAGTTCGCCCTTCAGGTTCTCATTCAGCTGCGCGTTCCCGAACTCCGGATCCGGGTCACCCTGGGTCTTTCTGTTGTTGGGCACCGTGATGGTCACAGGTCTCCTGGCAATGGTGTACTCCCTGGTCTCCGTATGGCCTTCAAAGTTGCCGATGCCCTTGATTTCCACGATAGCGGTTCCCGCATCCCGGGCCGGCTTCTTCTGGCCGTTCTCGTCCAGCTCGTAGTATTCGATCGTGTAATCGGTGCCCTCTTCCAGTTCAACCGTGTTTCCTTCGCCGTCCGTGAAGGTGACGGTCACCTTCTGCTTCTGCTCTTCGGCGTTATAGGTCGTTCCCTCAGGCTCGCCCGCAGTGAACGCAGCAGGTGTGATCGTGAAGGTTGCGCCTTCCACGCTCACCGCGTAGTTCGGGTTCTCACCCGCGGTCACGGTGATCGCGTACTCGTCCGCATCCTGGCCGGCTTCGCGGCTCAGGCTGTACACCGGCGCTACACCATTGGCCGGTACGCCGGTCACGGTCGCAGTCAGCTCAGGATCGGTCTTCTCATCGTTGTCGTATACCTTCGTCTTGTCATCCGCCTTGATCGTGATCGCGGCAGGGGTGATCGAGAAGGTTCCGCCTTCAACCGTCACCGCGTAGTTCGGGTTC
Organism: uncultured Clostridia bacterium; assembly: GCA_946187775.1. Lineage (GTDB taxonomy): Bacteria > Bacillota > Clostridia > Christensenellales > Aristaeellaceae > Aristaeella. The sequence goes on along the minus strand of CAMHSI010000077.1, from coordinate 40 downwards.
TCACCCGCGGTCACGGTGATCGCGTACTCGTCCGCATCCT
>CAMHSI010000076.1 GCA_946187775.1 uncultured Clostridia bacterium | reverse complement strand
TGGGCATCACCCAGGATAAGGACGGGCACTTCAAGTTCGTCGTGGCCGAGGGCGTTAACGAGGAAGGCCCCATCTTCATGTTCGGGGATACCAATATGCGCATGCGCTTCACCTGCAGCGCCCGGGAGTTCTGCGACCGCTGGAGTGAGGCCGGCCCCACCCATCACATGGCCGCAGCCGCCGGACGGCATATCGATACCATCCTGAAGGTTGCCGAAATCTTCAATGTCCCGGTGGACATCATCACCCGATAAGGAGAAAAAGGAAAATGAAAGACATCTTAACCGCCCCCTTCATGGTCGAAATGATCCGCACCGCCTCCAATATGTACGCCCACGGCTGGGATGAGCGCAACGGCGGCAATATCAGCCTCCTGCTGGAGGAAGAGGAGGTCGCCGGATACCTGGATGTGAAAAAGGTCCTCCGGGTCATCCCCACCGGCTTCGCTGCCCCGGCCCTGGAGGGCAAATATTTCCTCGTCACCGGCACCGGCAAGTATTTCAAAAACGTGGAGTACGCCCCGGAGGTAAACCTGGGCATCGTCCGGCTTACCGACGGCGGCACGCAGGCGGAGCTCCTCTGGGGATATTCCGACGGCGGCCAGTTCACCAGCGAGTTCCCGGCCCATATGATGAGCCATGTGGCCCGGCTGGGGGTGAACCCGGAAAACCGGGTGGTCATGCACTGCCATCCCGCCAACCTCCTGGCCATGACCTATGTCCACTCCCTGGACGAAAAGCAGTTCACCCGCACCCTCTGGCAGATGTGCACCGAGTGCATCGTCGTCTTCCCCGAAGGGGTCAACGTGCTGCCCTGGATGCTCTGCGGCACCAATGAAATCGGCGAGGCTACCGCGGAGAAGATGAAAACCGCCCGCCTGGTGGTCTGGAGCCAGCACGGCATCTACGGCGCCGGCAAGGACCTGGACGAAACCTTCGGCCTCATCGAAACCGCCGAAAAGGCGGCGGAGATCTATATGAAGATCGCCCACCTGCCCCTGAAGAACACCATTACCGATGACCAGATGCACCAGCTGGAGAAGCGCTTCAATATCCAGGCCCGGGAAGGCTACCTGGACTGAGCCCTTTCCACGGGCATAGAAAAACCGGGCATCCTCCGATGCCCGGGATTTTATATGCCTGCCTGTCAGGCAGCCTTGGCCTTCACGGCCTGGGGCTTTTCCACGTATTGGTTGTCCGCCCGGATGGCGTGCTCCGTCTTCACCCAGTGCTGCTGGTCCCGATACCGGATCAGCCCCACCAGCTGGCTGTACGCCCCAACGATGGTGTTCACCAGCATTCCGCCGATCATCACCGGAATCGTCTTCAGGCTGAAACGGACGCCGTTGTCCATCCGGTCTGCCACATAGAACAGGAACAGGTAGCTGTATACGAAGATCGCCACCCCAGCCACCGTTCCCGCCACGTTGGGATCCAGCAGCTTCATGCCCGGGGTCACCGCCCACAGCAGCACCTGGGCCACGATCTGCACCGCCGCCAGCAGGAAGGCGCTCATGCTGTACATATAGGTCAGCAGGCTGATGAATTCCCCCGCGCCGATCTTGCCCTGCAGGGCCAGCCGGAACAGCTTCCGGGTGTTGGTCAGCGCCACATACCAGTGGCCCTGGCCCCAGCGGGTCTTCTGCCGCAGGGAAACCCACAGGGAAGTGGGCTTCTCGTCGTACACCCGTGCGTTCTGGTTCCAGAGGATCTTCCGTCCCTCCATGGTGGCCTGCACCTGGATCTCAAAGTCCTCCGTCAGGGACATGGAATTCCAGCCGCCCCGCTGGTACAGGTAGGCGGTGGAAATGGCGAATCCCGTTCCGCCGATCACGCAGTTGATGCCCAGCCGGTATTTGGCCAGGTCGAAGAACCGGTTCGTCAGTGTGTATCCCGTGTAGTAGGACCAGGCCACCGTGCCCTTCTTGTTCTTCACTCCCAGGTAGCACTGGATCAGGTCCGGCTTTCCCTTGTCCAGGTACTGGCTGTTGACCTCCCGGAGGATGCTGTTGTCCATCAGGTTGTCCGCGTCGAACACCATCATCAGGTCATACCGCTTCTGGTATCCCTCCAGCGCCTCCAGCGCCTTGCGCAGGGCGATGGGCTTTCCCGTGGGCGCGTCCGGCGATTCCTTCCTGGTTTCGATCACCCTGGCCCCTGCCGCCCGGGCGGCCTCCGCCGTCCCGTCGGTACAGTTGTCCGCAATCACGTAATAGTCGTACAGGTCTTTCGGATAGTCCAGCTCCCGCAGGTTCCGGACGATGTCCCCGATCACCTTTTCCTCGTTATGCGCCGGAACCAGGATCAGGAAACGGGACGCCGGATCGTGGTCCGCGTAGTCCTTTCCCTTTTTCCGGAATCCGAATAATCCAACGATCAGCTGGTACCCCATCATCACAAGCAGGCAGAAGGTACTGACCCCGATGATGATCTGGAGCACCGCCCGAAGAAACTCCACTGCTGTTCCTCCTTCGCTGCAGAGGCCCCCGCCTCAGCGTCCCTTTCTTTAATCACAACGGGAAATATTAAACACCGGAAAGCCTTTTTTGTCAAGCTTTCCGGTGTTTTTCAGCGCCGGTTTCCCGGCTTTTTTTCCGTTTGTATTTTCTGGTCGCATTGTTCCCTGAACGGCCCCCGTTCACGGGAGGGGTCAGGTTCCCGGCGTCCAGGGGGAGTAGTCCTTCCCCTCCAGGATGTCCGCGATCCGCCTGCAGGCGTTTCCGTCCCCGTAGGGGTTGCAGGCCCGGCTCATCCTTCCGTATTCCTCCGGATCCTCCAGCAGGTGGGTGAAGGCCCGGTAGATGGTCTCCTCCTCGGTTCCCACCAGCCGCAGCGTCCCGGCCTCAATGCCCTCCGGCCGCTCCGTGGTGTCCCGCATCACCAGCACGGGAACGCCATAGGAGGGGCATTCCTCCTGGATCCCGCCGGAATCCGTCAGGCACAGGAAGGCCCGGGCCTCAAAGTTGTGGCAGTCGTATACCTCAATGGGGTCGATGATGTGGATCCGGTCGCATCCTCCCAGCTCCTCCCGGGCCGCTTCCCGCACCGCCGGGTTCATGTGGATCGGGTATATCGCCCGGCATTCCGGGTGCTCCTCCAGCACCCGGCGGATCGCCCGGAACATCCGGTGCATGGGCTCTCCCAGGTTCTCCCGCCGGTGGGCAGTGATGAAGATCATCTTCTTGTCCCCCACCCAGTCCAGCTCCGGATGGCGGTAGTCCTTCGTCACCGTGTGCTGCATGGCGTCGATCACCGTGTTTCCCGTAATGAAGATACTCTCCGGCTTTTTCCCTTCCCGCCGCAGGTTTTCCGCCGCCAGGGGCGTGGGCGCGAAGTTGTATTTCGCCAGGATCCCCACGGCTTCCCGGTTGAACTCCTCCGGATAGGGGGAATAAATATCCCAGGTCCGCAGCCCCGCCTCCACGTGGCCCACGGGAATCTGCAGGTAGAAGCAGGCCAGCGCCGTGGCGAAGGTGGTGGTCGTGTCCCCGTGCACCAGCACCGTGTCCGGCTTTGCCTCCTCCAGCACTCCCCGGATGGATTCCAGGATCCCGGCGGTAATGTCAAACAGCGTCTGCCTGTCCTTCATGATGTTCAGGTCGTAGTCCGGCTTCACCCCGAAGGTTTCCAGCACCTGGTCCAGCATCTGCCGGTGCTGGGCCGTCACGCACACCGAAACCTCCAGCCCCGGCCGCTTCCGCATTTCAAGCACCAGCGGGCAGATTTTGATGGCCTCCGGGCGTGTCCCGAAGACGCACATGATTTTCTTCATTTTTGTTTTTACTCCTCCGCTTCCCGGCTCAGATGGACTGCTCCGCCTGGGCGGATGCCTCAATGCTCTCCGCCGTGGGGATGTCCGGATAGTCCGTCGTAACCGGCATCGGCAGGGACTGCATGTACTGGTGCATGGCCTCCGCCACGCGCTTGCTGTTGGCTACGGCTTCCACCATCGTCCGGGCGCCGCTGGCAGCGTCCCCCGCGGCGAAAACCCCGGGCCGGCTGGTGTGTCCGTCCTCGTCCACTGTCAAAAGGCCGCTGCGGCTGGTGTCCAGCTCCTTCGTCGTCCGCACCAGGTTGCTCTCCGCCCCCTGGCTCACCGCGACGATCACCCCGGTGCAGGGATACAGCTTTTCCGTTCCGGGAACGGGGGAAATCTTTCCCTCCGGGCTCACCTGGCTGTCCGCCAGCACCACGCCGTCCTCCCGGATCTCCACCGTGCATTTGTTGTAGATGAACTGGACGCCCTCCAGCTTGGCGTAGCTGCTTTCATACTGGCTGGCCGTCAGCGTGTCCGTCAGGTTCACGCAGGTAACGAACCGGGCCCCGTGCCGGATGGCCGTGCGGGCGCAGTCCATGGCGCTGTTTCCCGTGCCGATCACGTAAATCCGCTCTCCCAGCCGGAAGGCTCCCGGGCTGGCCAGGTAGTTGATGGCGTAGGTCACGTGCCCCAGGCTCTCTCCCCGGATGTTCAGCTTCCGGGGCTTCCACAGTCCCGCCCCCACGAACACGCTCTGGTATCCGTCCCGGAACAGGTCGTCAATGGTGATGGCCGTGCCGATGTAGGTGTTGGGCCGGAACTGGATCCCCTTGAGCTCCAGGTGCCGGTAAGCCATGTCGTCCAGCACCGAATCCGGCAGCCGGAAATCCGGGATGCCGTAGCGCAGCACGCCGCCGATCTTGTCCCGGCTGTCGAAGATCGTCACCTTGTATCCGTACCGGGCCAGGATAATGGCGATGGTCAGCCCCGCCGGCCCCGCGCCGATCACCGCGGCCTTCCGCCCGTTGGAGGGCGCCGGCCCCTTCACCATCTGGTTGGCGTAGGTGGAGGAGATGTAGCTCTCGATCACCGAGAAGTGCACCGGGGCCTCCTTGATGCCCCGAACGCAGTGCCCCTCGCACTGGTTTTCGTGGTTGCAAACCAGCGCGCACACCGTGGTCAGCGGGTTGTTCTCAAACAGCATCCATCCCGCGTCGTTCAGCCTCCCGGCCTTCAGCAGGCGGATTACCTCCGGAATATTCGTATGTATCGGGCATCCCTGCTGGCACCGGGGGTTTTTGCATCCCAGGCACCGGTTGGCTTCCTCCATCACGTGCAGCGCCATTTTCCCGTCTCCTCCGTTTTCGGTTTCCTTCCCCCTATTTTACTTGATTTTCCCCGTCCTTGACAAGGCCTCTTTTTGAGTCATGGGGACGGTTCTCATTGACTCACCAAGACAGGGTGGCAAGACAGGGGGACGGTTCTTAAGACAGGGGGACGGTTCTTTTGTCTTGCTCCTTTTTCTCTTTCAAGTCTTGACTTAGAGTTAACTCAAGGATTTAAGATATTTCCATACGGTGAAGCATATTCCCTTCCTTTCATTTTGGACCGCATTAAAGGAGGATCCCCGCATGAAATACCGTACCATGGGTAAACTCGGCATCCAGTCTTCCGCCTTCGGCCTGGGCTGCATGCGCTTCAACGGCCCCGCCTCCGGGGACAGCGTCATCAATGAGGAGAAGGCCATCTCCCTGATCCGCCGCGCCATCGACGGCGGCGTCAACTATATCGATACCGCCTATGTCTACCTGGATAAAACCTCCGAAATCGTCCTGGGCAAGGCCCTGCGTGACGGATACCGGGACCGGGTAACCATCGCCACCAAGATGCCCTGCGAAGCGGTGAAAAACCGGGCAGACATGGAAAACCTCCTGGCGGAGGAGCTGAAAAAGCTGCAGACAGACCATATCGATTTCTACCTGATGCACGGCATCAACCGCCAGAAGTGGGAGTATTTCAAGTCCATCGGCGCTCCGGAGTTCTTTGACGATATGAAGCGGGAGGGGAAAATCCGTTACAAGTGCTTCTCCTTCCACGGGCCCTATGAGGAATTTGAATACATCATCAACGACTGGGACTGGGATATGACCCAGATCCAGTACAATTTCATGGATATCAACAACCAGGCCGGCACAAAGGGCCTCGAGCTGGCCGGCAGCAAGGGCATTCCCGTGGTCATCATGGAAGGCCTGCTGGGAGGCCGCCTGTCCCGGGCCCCGGAAAATGTCCAGGCCCTGTACGACGCCTTCCCGGTGAAACGCTCCCCCGTGGAGTGGGCTTTCCGCTGGCTGTGCAACCATCCCGCCGTGGGCGTTGTGCTCTCCGGCTGCAACGAAGCCGAGCAGATTGACGACAACCTGCGCATCTTCGACACCGTGGAGCCCGGCATCATGTCCCCGGAGGAGCTGCAGCTCATGAACAGCGTCCGGGAAGCCTACATCAGCCGCACCAAGATCGGCTGCACCGGCTGCCGCTACTGCATGCCCTGCCCCAACG
>CAMHSI010000075.1 GCA_946187775.1 uncultured Clostridia bacterium | reverse complement strand
ATCCCCGGGGTGTCCATGCTGTTTTCCATCGGGGCCCAGGGATGGCTGATGCTGAACCTGTTCCTGTACCTGTGGTACCGGAAAAAGCGGGGGCTGCTGCTGCCGGCAGGAGCGATGCTGGCCTACATGGCCGGAAACGCCTTTGTGCCCATCGTGCTGCTGCGGTACTTCGCGGCGGCCTTCCTGTGCCACCCGATGATTGCGGCCTTCACCCTGCAGCCGGGAAAGGCGGGAGAGGGAACCGGAGAAAACGAGACGGAGGAAGCCCGGGAATGAAGGACTGGAAAGAAACGCTTCGGCGGCGGGTGCTGGACCCGGAGACCCGGGACCGGTGGATCACCGTTGCCTGGATGATCCTGACCCTGGCGATGCTGCTGCACCACATCTGGGTGACCATCCACTTTGCCGTGCCGGAGAACGGATCCCTGGCGCTGCGGTTCCCCTGGGTGCTGCTGGCGGGGATCAGCTTCTTCCTGGGCCGGATGTGGAAGGACCGGGGATGGTGGGTGCTGATGCTGCTTCTGGCGGTGAAGATCCTGCGGGTGGCGATTCCCATGCCGGGGGCGCTGTCTGACAGCCAGAGCGTGTTTGAGCTGTGCCTGTACGCCTTCTGCATCTGCTACGCCGTGGGGAGGGTGCTTTCCGAAAAAGACCGGGAGCGGTTCATCGACTGGTTCTGCGGCCTGTGGACGGGGGCCATGGCGGTGTACGCCTGCATCGGCCTGTACACGGTGTGGAACAACGCGGTGATTCCCAACCTGGGAAACAAAAGCTTTTTCATCGAGATTGAAGCCGGATCCGGCGCCACGCGGCTGTGGCCCATCTACCACGCGGTGGAGGCGGGAACCCTGGCCAGCGTCAGCATCGGGGTAGCCATGCTCGGGTTGTTCCGGGCCAGGCAGAAATGGGCCCGGGGGCTGTACGCTGCGGCCATGCTCCTGATCCTGCTGATGGGGGTGTTCACCTCCTCCCGGACGAGCCTGATCCTGACGGGGGCGGCGGTGAGCGTGCCGGCGGTGCTGGCGCTGGAGAAAAGGCTGCCCCGGGGGGGCAGGAAGGGCAGGGGCGCGGCAGTGCTGCGGACCTGCGGGATGGTGCTCCTGTTTGCGGGGATCTGGATCGGAACGATCCTGCTGCAGCAGCAGGTGATCCCGGCCTACAACGCCCTGCGGAGCGGCCGGGCGGGGATGATACCCGCCGCCCTGGCGGAAGGCGCGGGGGGACCGGCGCTGATGCAGAGCCGGGATTTCGTGCTGGACCAGGGTGTGGACGGATTCCTGATCGGGCGGATCGAAATCTGGCAGCAGGTGCTGGAGGCGCTGGGAAAGGATCCGGGGAAATGGCTGTGGGGCCAGTCGGTGTACAAGGTGATGGGCCCCGTCAACGAGATCCGGGAGGCCAAGGGGCTGTATGAGGTATACCACGCCCACAGCGCCTTCGTGCAGACCCTGTGGGAAAGCGGGATTCCGGGGCTTTTGCTGTTCACAGGCTTCTTCGGGATCTTTGCCTGGAGCGGGATCCGGCTGATGCTGGACAGGGAAGCGCCCCTGTGGCAGCGGCTGCTGCCCCTGCCGGCGGCCCTGTGCTGGCTGGCGGACATGATTGACTGCACGGGCTACTGCAACTGGGGCAAGCCCCCCATGACGATCCTGTACCTGTTTGCGGGGCTGACGATTGCCCTGTGGGCGGAAAGAAAGAGGAAAGGCGGAAAGGCATGAACATCACGGAGGCCTTCAAAGGGAAAACACTGCTGATTACGGGGGGAACCGGCTCCTTCGGGAGCACGGTGCTGAAGCACTTCCTGGCGACGGGGATCGGGGAGATCCGGATCTTCAGCCGGGACGAGAAGAAGCAGGACTGGATGCGGCACATGCTGCAGGCCCGGTATCCGGAAAGCGCCGGGAAGGTGCGGTTTTACATCGGGGACGTGCGGAACCCGGCGAGCGTTCGGGACGCCATGTACGGCGTGAACTACGTTTTTCACGCGGCGGCGCTGAAGGAGGTGCCCTCCTGCGAGTTTTTCCCCATGGAGGCGGTGCGGACCAACATTGAGGGAACGGACAACGTGATTACCGCGGCGGTGGAAAACCGGGCGGAGCGGGTGATCTTCCTTTCCACGGACAAGGCGGCCTACCCCATCAACACCATGGGGATGACCAAGGCGGTGGCGGAGAAGATCGTGCAGGCCCGGGCCCAGACGGCCTTCGACCGGAGCGGGACGGTGCTGGCCTGCACCCGGTACGGCAACGTGATGTGCTCCCGGGGATCGGTGATTCCCCTGTTCATTGACCAGATCAAGCGGAAGGCGCCGGTGACCGTGACGGATCCGGAAATGACCCGGTTCCTGATGAACCTGGACGAGGCGGTGGACCTGGTGGCCTTCGCCTTCGAGCACGCGGAGCCCGGGGACCTTTTCATCCAGAAGGCGGACGCCAGCACCATCGGGGACCTGGCAAAGGGCGTGATGAAGCTCTTCGGGGAAACGGAGATCCGGGTGATCGGATCCCGCCACGGGGAAAAGCTGTATGAAACCCTGATGACCCGGGAGGAACGGCTGCGGAGCGAGGACCTGGGGGACTATTTCCGGATCGCCCCGGACGCCCGGGGGCTGAACTACGACAAGTTCTACGTGGAAGGCACGGTGCGCACGGAGGGGGAGGAGGCCTACACCTCCCACAACACCCGCCGGCTGGACGCGGACGGCGTGGCGGAGAAGATCCTGACGACGGACTATGTGAAGGAAGAGCTGGAGGGGCGCCCTCACCTGGTGGAGGCTTGAAAAATGGCGGAATGGAAAAACGACGGCAGGCTGAAGCTGCTGATCATCGTGGGAACCCGGCCGGAGATCATCCGGCTGGCGGCGGTGATCAAAAAATGCCGGAAATACTTTGACACCCTGCTGGCCCACACGGGGCAGAACTGGGACTACACCCTGAACGGGGTATTCTTCAAGGACCTGGGACTTGCGGACCCGGATGTGTACCTGGACGCCGTGGGGGAAAACCTGGGGCAGACCATGGGGAACATCATCGCCCGGAGCTACGAGCTGATGGCGGAAATGATGCCGGAGGCGGTGCTGGTGCTGGGGGATACCAACAGCTGCCTCTCCGTGATCGGGGCGAAACGGCTGCATATCCCGATTTTCCACATGGAGGCGGGAAACCGCTGCAAGGATGAATGCCTGCCGGAGGAAACCAACCGGCGGATTGTGGACATTATCTCCGACGTGAATATGGCCTATTCGGAGCACGCCCGGCGGTACCTGGCGGAATGCGGGCTGCCGAAGGAGCGGACCTTCGTTACGGGAAGCCCCATGGCGGAGGTGCTGACGGAGAACCTGGCAGCCATTGAGGCCTCGGATATCCACAGGCGGCTGGGGCTCACGAAGGGGAAATACATCCTGCTGTCCGCCCACCGGGAGGAGAACATTGACACGGAAAAGAACTTCACCAGCCTGTTTACGGCGGTGAACAGGCTGGCGGAAAGGTACGATATGCCGGTGCTCTACTCCTGCCACCCCCGGAGCCGGAAGCGGCTGGAGGAAAGCGGCTTCAAACTGGATCCCCGGGTGATCCGGCATGAGCCCCTGGGGTTCCACGACTACAACTGCCTGCAGATGAACGCCTTCTGCGTGGTATCGGACTCGGGAACGCTGCCGGAGGAAAGCAGCTTCTTCACCTCCGTGGGGAAGGCCTTTCCAGCGGTGTGCATCCGGACCAGCACGGAGCGGCCGGAGGCCCTGGAAAAGGGATGCTTCATCCTCTCCGGCATCGACACGGAGGGGCTGCTGCGGGCGGCGGAAACAGCGGTGGCCATGGTGCGGGAGGAAAAGAACGGCGGGGCCGTTCCCGTGCCGGACTACACGGACCTGAACGTCAGCGACAAGGTGGTTAAAATCATCCAGGGCTACACGGGCATTGTAAATAAAATGGTATGGAGAAAGGAATAAAGGAGGAGCCTGATGAAAGTATTTGTAACCGGGGTTTGCGGCCAACTGGGGCACGACTGCGTCAACGAGCTGGCGGGCCGGGGATGGGAGGTCCTGGGATCGGACATCCAGGAGGTTTATTCCGGCGTGGCGGACGGCACGGCGGTGACAACCGCCCCCTACGTGCAGCTGGACATTACGGACCGGGAGGCGGTGCACCGGGTGATCCGGAAGGCGAAGCCCGACGTGATCCTGCACTGCGCGGCCTGGACGGCGGTGGACGCGGCGGAGGAGGAGGAAAACCGGGAAAAGGTGGACCGGATCAACCACCTGGGGACCCGGTATATCGCCGAGGCGGCGAAGGAAGCGGACGCGAAGATGATCTACATCTCCACGGACTATGTGTTTGACGGGAAGGGAGAACGCCCCTGGGAGCCGGACGACGACTGCTTCGCGCCGCTGAACGTATACGGAAAAAGCAAGCTGGCGGGGGAGCAGGCGGTTCGGAGATTGCTTACGAAATACTTTATTGTGCGGATCGCCTGGGTGTTCGGGCTGAACGGGAAGAACTTCATCCGGACCATGATCGGCGTGGGGAAGACCCACGACACGGTGCGGGTGGTGAAGGACCAGGTGGGCACCCCCACCTACACCCTGGACCTGGCCCGGCTGCTGGCGGACATGGCGGGAACGGAGAAATACGGCACCTACCACGCCACCAACGAGGGCGGGTACATCAGCTGGTATGATTTCTGCTGTGAATTCTACCGGCAGTACGGCCTGAAGACGAAAGTGATTCCCGTGACCACGGCGGAATACGGGCTTTCGAAGGCGGCCCGGCCGGAAAACAGCCGGCTGGACAAAACGAAATTGAAGGAAGCCGGGTTCACACCGCTGCCGGACTGGAAGGACGCGGTGGCCAGATATCTCAAGGAGGCGAAGCTCTGATGGCATTCGAATTTGAAAAGACAAAGCTCCCGGGGGTCGTGATCATCCGGCCCCAGGTGCACGGGGACAGCCGGGGATACTTCATGGAGACCTATAAAAAGGAGGAGTTCGCCGCGGCAGGGATCGCCGGGGAATTCGTGCAGGACAACGAAAGCTCCAGCTCCAAGGGCGTGCTGCGGGGACTCCACTTCCAGAAGAACCACACCCAGGGCAAGCTGGTGCGGGTGACGGAGGGAAAGGTTTTCGACGTGGCGGTGGACGTGCGGCCGGGGAGCGAAACCTACGGCCAGTGGACAGGGGTTGTGCTGAGCAGCGAGGAAAAGAACATGTTCTACATTCCGGAGGGATTTGCCCACGGGTTCCTGGTGCTGTCGGACCACGCAGCCTTCGTATACAAGTGCACGGACGTGTATGACCCGTCCTCGGAGGGCGGGGTGCCCTGGAACGACCCGGACATCGCGGTGGAATGGCCGGAGCTGGACGTTGCCTACAAGACCTCGGAAAAGGACGGGAAGCACCCGTCCTTCCGGGACCAGGACTTCACCTGGGCGAAAAAATACCTGTAAGGAGGAGAAAGGCATGAAAGGAATTGTGCTGGCGGGAGGATCCGGAACGAGACTGTACCCCCTGACGAAGGTGACCAGCAAGCAGCTGCTGCCGGTGTACGACAAGCCCATGGTTTACTACCCCCTGAGCACGCTGATGCTGGCGGGGATCCGGGAGATCCTGATCATTTCCACGCCGGAGGACACGCCGCGGTTTGAGGCGCTGCTGGGAGACGGAAGCCAGTTCGGCATTTCCCTTTCCTACAAGGTGCAGCCCTCGCCGGACGGACTGGCCCAGGCCTTCATCCTGGGGGAGGAATTCCTGGGAGGCGAGGCGGGAGCCATGGTGCTGGGAGACAATATCTTCTACGGCAACGGGTTCCGGCGGATGCTGCGCGCCGCGGTGAAGAACGCGGAGGAGAACAATCGGGCCACGGTGTTCGGATACTACGTGCCGGACCCGGAGCGCTTCGGCGTGGTGGAATTCGACGAGGCGGGGAAGGCCCTCTCCATTGAGGAAAAGCCGAAGAATCCCAAGAGCAATTACGCGGTGACGGGGCTTTACTTCTACCCGGCGGGGGTTTCCGACCGGGCCAACCGGGTGAAGCCTTCCGCCCGGGGAGAGCTGGAGATTACGACGCTGAACGAAATGTACCTGCAGGACGGGCTGCTGGACGTGCAGCTGCTGGGCCGGGGATTCGCCTGGCTGGACACGGGAACCATGAAGAGCCTGCTGGAGGCGGCGTCCTTCGTGGAGATGATCCAGAGCCGGCAGGGCATCACCATTTCCGCCCCGGAGGAAATCGGATACATCAACGGATGGATCGACGGAGCGGGACTGATGAAATCCGCCCAGGCCTACGGCAAGAGCCCCTACGGGGAGCACCTGAAGGCCGTGGC
>CAMHSI010000074.1 GCA_946187775.1 uncultured Clostridia bacterium | reverse complement strand
GTCGGGGTGAAGGGATTCGAACCCCCGGCCCCATGCTCCCAAAGCACGTGCGCTACCAGACTGCGCTACACCCCGGTGCATCCTTCCCGCGGTCGTTCCCGCAGGCGACTCAATTAATATACATGAATTTGATATGTTTGTCAATCAGATTTTTGATGATTTTTGAGAGTTTTTTTCAGGGGTTTTTTCGGGGGTTTTAAGAAAAACTGCGGCCGGTTTCAGCCGGCCGCAGTCTTCGCCTTGTTTCTTATTCCTTTACGGGTTCCGGATCTCCGCCCAGCTTCAGGGCAACCACCGCGCCCACAGCCAGCGCCGCCACGGAAGCCAGGATGATCCAGACGGTATTGTCCCGGGGAACCAGGGCTTCTGCCGCCTCCGCGTTCCCTGCCGCTTTCCACCAGTTGTTTTTGTCCATCAGGATCACGACGGGGGAAGCCAGCACCATGCCCAGGATTCCGCAGTAGGTTCTTCCCTTCCATTTTTCCATCAGCACGGCAATCAGCTTCGCGATGCCGAAGATGCCGGCGACGATTCCCACCAGGAAAGGAAGCAGGATTCCGATGTTCTGGAAGAAGACGCCCCAGTTTCCGCTGGTAAGGGCCTTCACCGCGGCAGGAATCGCCTCTGTGACTACAGGCTCATAGAATCCGAGGGTTTTCAGGATCATGCTGCCGCTGACGCCGGGGATGACCATGGCCGCGGAGCAGATGGCGCCCAGCACAACCATCAGCAGGACGGTTCCCACATTCAGGGTAACGGCCGTCCGGTTGTTGGCCTCCACCAGCTTGAGCCCGACAACCAGGGCGAAGAGCAGCACAAAGGCCAGGATTCCCTGCCAGCCGATCTTCTCCCCTTTCATCTGCTTCAGGATCAGCGGAACGCTCCCCAGGATCAGGCCGATGAACAGCGCGTTTGTAGGCAGGGGATATACCTCAAACGCCTTTTTCAGCGTGAAGGCGCCTACAACGATGGCCGCCAGCATACCCACCAGGTAGGGCAGCAGGATCCTGAAGCATTCCTTAAACTTTTTGAAAAGGTTGTTGATGCTGTAGATCAGTTTATCGTAAATGCCCATGGAAACCATCATCGTCCCGCCGGATACTCCCGGTATCACATTGGCCAGGCCGATTACCGCGCCCCGCAGAACATCCAGAAACCACTTCATTGTCCGATTCCTCCGTCTTCAAGTCCATTCTTCATTCTCGTCGCGCTCAAAGGAGGCAGCGATGTTCTCCGGATCAAAGCGCGGATCCGAAGCCAGCTCCGCAAGCCGGTCCCGGCTCACCACCGTGTCCGTTCCCAGGCAGTCCCTGCAGCGGTATCCGCAGTCAGGGCATACGCAGCCCAGATGATCGCTTTCCGCCTGAATCATATAGGTTCCGCATTCCTTGCAGCTGCAGCGCATCTTCCCTTCCTCCTTTACGCACAACGTATGGATTATATCAGACCTTAAGCGGATATTCAAGGAAAGCAAAAAATGGGGCCGCACCGTGCGGCCCCGGGGTATGTTGTTCGTCCGGATCTCAGGAAGATTCAGCAGATCGTCTGCATGGTTGCGCTAACTGCGCTTCGTTTCACGTTTCATCTCCATGGATGCGTGTCTTGATAAACAGTCCGGTCCTTTCCTGATTCTCTGTCCGAACGCATTGGTCTGATTTATGCTTCGGGTTCCAGCAGCCCCAGATCTCCGTCCTTTCTCAGATACAGCACGTTGGTCCGTTCCGTATCGATATTTACAAAAGCGAAGAAGCTATGACCCAGCAGCTCCATTTCGATAATCGCGTCCTCCACGCTCATGGGCCGCACCGGGAAGGTCTTCCGCTTAACCAGTTTCCTTTCCTTCTCTTCGTCCTGGTCATCCTCAATGTACTCGGGGACGTCCGGGATCTCCTCCCGCAGGTTCTTTCCAAGCTTGGTCCTGTGTTTCCGGATCTGGCGCTCCATTTTCGCCAGGGCTGTATCGATGGCCAGGAACAGGTTGTCGTCTGCGGAGGATTCGCTTCTCAGGATTACGTTCTTTCCCATGGGTACCGTGATTTCAACAATCCGGCGGGCCTTGTCCTTATGCATCTTGATCTGCATTTCGGTATCCGGCCAGAGGTAGCGGCCCATGGTTTCCGTTTTCTTTTCAATCCTCTTGGTGATGGCCGGAGTCACCACCATGTTACGTGCTGTGATGGACAGTTTCATAGATCCAGAGGGCTCCTTTCACAAGTGTGATTCGGGATATCCACCTTCACGGACCGATCCTTTACCGGGCGGCCCGTGAATCCATCTGTGCCATTGGCACCACGCCCTTCCGTTATCTTCTGTTTATATCTTTCGACGTCCCTTTTCGGATTCCTTCTGAAATTTTGGGATTTTTGGTAAATTTTTTTCCAATTTTCACATTTCGTTTCGAAGGGGCCCTGCAGCCCGGTTATCCCCTCACCGTTCCCGCCGGCCGCCACCCCCGGCTCCAGCGGGTCAGGATCGCCGGAGCGCCGATCGCCAGCCGTCCCGCGGTCTTCTCCCCGACGGATTCCGCCGGGGTGGAGGTGCACATGGCGCAGGCTTCCTCCGGGGAGATTCCGAAAAGATGGATCAGGTTTTCCAGCGCCTTCCCCATGGTCAGCACGGATCCCGCCAGGGTGCCGTCCGCCAGCCTGGCCTCCCCTTCCCGCACGGATACCTTCTGTCCCCCCAGGGTGTAATCCCCGTCCGGAAGCCCGGCCGCCTCCATGGCGTCCGTAACGGCTGCGGCCCGGCCTGCGCCCTTGCAGCGCGCCAGCACGCGCACCGCGTCCCTGTGCACGTGGATCCCGTCACAGATCATCTCGCACCACAGCCTGTCGTCTGTCAGCGCTGCGCCGGGAACTCCCGGCGCCCGGTGATGGAACGGCGTCTGCGCGTTGAAGGTATGGGTCACGTGGTCCGCTCCCCAGTCCGCCGCGGCGTGTACCTGCTC
The DNA here is from genome assembly GCA_946187775.1 of uncultured Clostridia bacterium. GTDB lineage: Bacteria > Bacillota > Clostridia > Christensenellales > Aristaeellaceae > Aristaeella. The sequence continues at coordinate 4,033 of CAMHSI010000074.1, read as the reverse complement.
CGCCGTGGCCTCCGTGTGCCCGACGGAAACATGGATCCCGGCCGCTGAAGCGCGGCGGATGAATTCCTCGCTTCCGGGCAGCTCCGGGGCAACAGTGATCAGCCGGACGGCTGCCGTATCCCCTCCGGTAAGCTCCAGGAGCTTCTCCATGGAAGGATTCGTGAAGAATTCCTTCCGCTGGGCTCCCGCCCGGGTGCCCTGCAAAAAGGGCGCTTCCAGGTGTACTCCCAGCACCCTGGCCCCCTTCTCCTCCGGCCGGTCCATCACTGCGCGGATCCCGGCCACGGCCTTCCGGGTATCCTCCGTCCCCGCGCTCATGGTCGTGGGGCAGAAGGCCGCCACTCCCATTTCCGCCAGCTCCCGGCTCATGGCCCGTACCGCCTGCTCCCCCTGCATGGCGTCCCATCCCCGGCACCCGTGAATATGGACATCCACAAAGCCGGGAAGCACATACTCCCCGGCGGCATCCAGGATTTCCTCCCCCGGACCTGCGGAGACGGCGTCCCCGATTTCGGTAATGATTCCGTCCCGCAGCCGCAGCCCGGGCCCCTGTGTAAATTTTCCGTCCAAAAACAGGATTCCGTTCAGAACCAGCACGTTCTTCTTCCTCCGGCCTGCAGGAAAGCCCCGGCAGTGCCGGGGCTTTCCTGTATGTTATCTGGATTATCCGAGAACAACTTCCACCTTGTGGGTCTTTCCGTCTCCGAAGACCGGAAGCACATTGCCTTCAATCTTCTTCCCGTCCACGCACACTTCCTTCACGCCGCGGCACACATGCTGCGGGTTCCTGATCTCAATGGCGTAGACCGCTCCGCGGAAGCGGCGGCTGACCTGGTATCCGTCCCAGGTGTGGGGCACGCAGGGATCGATCTTCAGGCCGTCCCAGTCAGGCTTGATGCCCAGGATGTAGTTGCTGATCACGTAGAAGTTCCAGGCCGCGGTTCCCGTCAGCCAGCTGTTCTTGGCCTGGCCGAAGTTCTTCGCGTCCTTGCCGGCGATCATCTGGCTGTAGACGTAGGGCTCCAGCTTATGCAGCTCGGAAATCTCCTCCCGCCAGGCCGGAGCGATGCGGCTGTAGAGGTCGAAGGCCCGGTCGCCGTGGCCCACAACGGTCTCCGCCGCGATAATCCACGGATTGTTGTGGCAGAAGATACCGGCGTTTTCCTTGTATCCCGGCGGGTAGGAACTGACCTCGCCCAGCTCCAGGTGATACTCGCTGTAGGCAGGCTGCAGCAGCACGATGCCATGCTTGGTCTCCAGGTGCTTGTGCACGCTCTCCAGCGCCTTTTCGGCCATGCCGTTTTCCACGCCGACGCCGGCCATGACGCAGTAGCCCTGGGATTCGATGTAGATCTTTCCGTCCTCGCATTCCTTGCTGCCGACCTTGCGGCCCATGGCGTCATAGGCGCGGACAAACCATTCTCCGTCCCAGCCGTCCTTCTCGATGGCCTTGGTCATGGCGTCGATGTGCGCCTGGTACTCGTCCGCCTTCGCGTTGTTTCCCCTGCGGCGCTCGATGGCAACCAGCTCCGGTCCGATGGAAACGAACATTCCGGCGATCAGGACGGATTCGGCCACCCGCTCATCCGGCGCGTTGGGATTGGAGAAGGTCTGGAAGCTTTCGTCCGGCGTGTCGGAATAGCAGTTCAGGTTCAGGCAGTCGTTCCAGTCCGCCCGGCCGATCAGCGGCAGGTTGTGGGGCCCGAGGTTGTTCACCACGTGCATGAAGCTGGCTTCCAGGTGCTCCAGCAGGGTGCCGCAGTCCTTGGGATTGCAGTCATAGGGAGTGGCCTCGTCCAGGATTCCGAAATCGCCGGTCTCCTTGATATAGGCCGCGGTGCCGGCAATCAGCCACAGCGGGTCATCGTTGAAGCCGCCGCCGATGTCGTTGTTGCCCTTCTTGGTCAGGGGCTGGTACTGGTGGTAGCATCCGCCGTCCCGGAACTGGGTCGCGGCGATGTCCAGGATGCGCTCGCGGGCGCGCTCCGGGATCTGGTGCACAAAGCCCAGCAGGTCCTGGCTGGAGTCACGGAATCCCATGCCGCGGCCGATGCCGCTCTCAAACATGGAGGTGCTCCGGCTCATGTTGAAGGTAACCATGCACTGATAGGGGTTCCAGATGTTCACCATCCGGTTCAGCTTCTCCTCGGAGGAGGTCAGCGTATAGGCGCTCAGCAGGTTGTCCCAGTGGGCCTTCAGCGCGTCAAACGCCTTGTCCACCTGCTCGTCGGAGGACAGCTCCGCCAGCATGGCCTTCGCGGGCTTCTTGTTGATGACGCCCTTCTTTTCCCACTTTTCTTCCACCGGCAGTTCCACATAGCCCAGCACGAAGTTGAACTTCCTGGATTCGCCTTTTTCCAGGTGGACCTTGATCTGGTGGGCCGCCATGGGCTGCCAGCCGGAAGCTATGGAATTCCCCATCTTCCCGGTGAATACGGCCTGGGGATTCTCAAATCCGTTGTACATGCCCAGGAAGGTTTCCATGTCGGTGTCAAACCCGTCGATGGGGGTATTTACGGCGTAGAAGGAATAGTGGTTCCGGCGCTCCCGGTACTCCGTCTTGTGGTAAACCACGCCGTCCTCCACTTCAACTTCGCCCGTGGAGAAGTTCCGCTGGAAGTTCAGCATGTCATCCTGGGCGTTCCACAGGCAGAACTCCACAAAGCTGGTCAGGATCACGTCCTTGGGGCCGTCGGATTCGTTCGTCAGGGTAACCTGGTGCACCTCCGCGTCGTATCCCATGGGGACGAAGCTCTTTTGGGAGGCCTTCAGGCCGTTCTTTTTGCCGGTGATGATCGTGTAGCCCATGCCGTGGCGGCAGGAATACTCATCCAGCTCCGTCTTCACAGGCTTCCATCCGGGATTCCAGACCGTTCCGTTGTCATTGATATAGAAATAGCGTCCGCCGTTGTCAACAGGCATGTTGTTATAGCGGTAACGGGTGATCCGGCGAAGCCGGGCATCCCGGTAAAAGCAATATCCGCCTGCTGTATTGCTGATAATTCCGAAGAATTTCTCGCAACCAAGGTAGTTGATCCAGGGGTACGGCGTGCGGGGCGTATCAATCACATATTCGCGCGCTTTGTCATCAAAATGGCCGAATTTCATGAAACAGTCTCCCTTCTCCGGTTTGTATGTCCGTCTAAGGACTTTTTTCTCAGTATAGCATACTTACCTGGTCGGTGCAAACGTTTCCTTTATTTTCTCCAGGTACTCCTCATAGCTGCACAGGTAGTCCGCGATGGTTCCGTCCGGGCGGATTTCGATAATCCTGTCGGCCACGGTGGAGATGAACTGGTGGTCCTGGCTGGTGAAAATCACGTTCCCGGGGAAATTGATCAGGCCGTTGTTCACCGCCGTAATGGACTCCAGGTCCAGGTGGTTGGTGGGCTGGTCCAGCATCAGGAAGTTGGCGCCGGAAAGCATCATCCGGCTGAGCATGCAGCGCACCTTCTCACCGCCGGAAAGCACGTTCACCGGCTTGTACACGTCGTCCCCGCTGAACAGCATCCGCCCCAGGAAGCCGCGCATGTAGGTTTCCAGCTGCTCCGGCGAATACTGGGCAAACCACTGCATCATGGTCAGGTTGCATCCGTCGAAGAACTTGCTGTTGTCCTTCGGGAAATAGCTGGTGGAAATGGTGACGCCCCATTTCACGGTTCCGCTGTCCGGCTGGATCTCCCCCGCCAGGATCCGGAACAGCGCCGTCTGCGCCTGCTCGTTGCCCACCAGGGCGATCTTCTGTCCCTTCGTCACCAGGAAGGAAACGTCCTTCAGCAGCTGAACCCCGTCCTGGGTGTAGTTCAGGTCCGTCACCTGCAGGATGTCCTTGCCGGCCTCCCGGTCCGGGGTGAAGGCCACCCAGGGATAGCGGCGGCTGGAGGCGGGCATCTGCTCGATGGTCAGCTGGTCCAGCAGTTTCCTGCGGCTGGTGGCCTGTTTCGCCTTGGACTTGTTGCTGGAGAACCGCTGGATAAAGGCCTGCAGCTCCCGGATCTTGTCCTCCCGGCGCTTCTTCTGGTCGTTCATCAGG
>CAMHSI010000073.1 GCA_946187775.1 uncultured Clostridia bacterium | reverse complement strand
CGTGCCAGCCCGCTTCCCCCGCAGTTCTTGCCAAGGATATTCCCCTCTCCCCGATACGCCGCCGGAAGCCCGGGCAGCGCTTTTGGCTGAATTATACCCTGCATCCCCGCAAGTTTCAATGCAGGACAGGAGCCGGACAGGGTCTTCCCCTGCCATCCTTCGAATTCTTTGTTGTAATTCCGCGGAAATTCGTTTATGATGTTTTCACAGGAAAGGAGCGGATCAGCGGATCTGCCGACAAAACAGAATAAGGAGATGTGAGAATGAAAACGATCCAGGAACTGTATAACGAAATCATGGCAAACCAGGATCTGAAGGAGAAGTTTATCGGGGCCGCCAAGGAGAGCAAGCTGGGAGATTTCCTGAAGGAGCTCGGCTGTGAATCCAAGCCGGAGGAGATTATCGCCTTCCTGAAGGAGAAGGGCGGCAAGGGGACGCAGCTGTCCGCGGAGGAGCTGGACAACCTGGCCAGCGGCGGCTGCAACGCGCCGCAGATCGGCGAAACCCTCGGTTCCGTAGTGACCGCCGGCCTCGGCTGCGCGGGAATGGTGGCTTTCAGTGCCGCATTCGGTCATGTGGGCCAGCGGAATGAAGACGAAGGCCGGATCTGCAACCCTGACTGAGAAAACTGAATCACATCAAAGGGAATAGGTATGGAAAAGATATACACCCTGTTCCAGGCAAATATCCATGAACAGATCCAGCGTGTGAGGCGTTCCCCGCACGCTGGATTTCTTGGCGGAGAAGTGTACCGCAGCCTGGAGGACGCCCTGCTTGCCGTCACCCGGCAGGTCACCGGAAGCACCTTGGACGGGATGGTTGCCGAAGAGGCCTCCCGGAGGGGCAATCCCTTTGCCTCCATCCTGCCGGAGATGGTCACGGAGGAAGAGCGGGACCTGGCGGTCAGGCTCCTTGAAGAAAAGCGCGCAGCCGGGGAGGCGGTCTTCCCTGCCCCCATGGAGCAGCTGCTGCAGGAGCGGCTCCGGGACTTCACGGACGCTTTTCTCGAGATGCTGGAAAGAATCACGGAAAACCGGGAGCGCCTCCGGGCTGTACTGCCGGGGCAAAAGCCCTTCCGTTCCGTCACGGGCGTAACCTTCTCCGCCGGGGATCCCCACCGTCACGGGCGCAGCGTGATGGTGATCCGCACGGACGCGGGAAGGATGGTCTATAAGCCGCGGGACCTGCGGATGGACGCGCAGGTTCACGACCTGGTTGCAGGGTCTTTCTTCTCCGAATGCGTGGGCATCCCCCGCTGCGTTGCTTTCCGGGATCGCTTCGGCGTGAGTGAATACATCGAAAAGCAGCGGCCGGAGGGCGAAGAAGAAGCCCGGCGCTTTTTTGCACGCCTGGGCGGAATGGCGGTGCTGGTCAAGCTGCTGGGAAGCACCGACATGCACATGGAAAATGTGACCTGCCGCGACGGGAAACCGTATCTGCTGGACCTGGAGACCGTGCTCTCCCCGATCCCGGAGAATGAAACCTATTCGATCCGGCAGCCGGAGCTGAGCATTCTCAAGGCGCGGAGCCCGTATCTGTCCGGCCTCCTTCCCGCCGCGCCGGACGGCCGGGAAACCAGCGTCCTGATGAACACGCAGGAGGACGGCTGCGCGCCGGTCGTCCACGGGGAAAGGGTTCCCGTGGCCGCGTTCCCGGATGCGTTCCTGCAGGGATATGAGGCCGCTTACCGGCGGGCCGCGGAGAACCGCGGGGAGCTGGCAGGGATGGTCCGGGAAATCCCGGACGACCTGCCCGTCCGGATCCTGCCGCGCAGCACCCAGGGCTACGCGGACATGATTGCGAAGCTGACCCAGCGCGCTTCCCTCTCCTCCGGAGCGGCGTGGGAGCGGGCCGGAGCGGTGCTGCGCCGGGTGCTTTCCCGCCAGGCAAGGCCGGGTTTTGAAGGCTTCACGGAGTCGGAAGCCCGACAGCTGCTGCGCGGGGATATTCCCTGGGTCACCGCCGCCGCCGGCGGCCATGCGCTGTTTTCCGACGGGAATCGGCTGCAGGAAAACGTCTTTGCGCAAACGGCCAAGGACCACGCGCTGGAAAACCTGGCCAGCCTGGGAGAGGACGACCTGCGCTTTGACCTTCGGCTGCTGGACCGGGCCATCCGCCAGTACCCCCTGAAGCAGGAAGGAAGCGGAAAGCCGGCCGAAGCCCGCCCCCGTCGGGGGGAAAAGCCGCTGCCGAAGGAAGACGCCCTGCGGGAAGCGGAGCGGCTGCTGGGGGAAGCGTTTGCGCTGCACATTCCCGCCCCGGACGGACATCTGTTCTGGGGATATCGGTACGAGGGAGACGGCTCCTTCCGCTTCTGCGACGCCGGGCTGGCCTGCGGGCTTTCCGGCTTCGGGACGTTTGCGGCCGCCTGCCTGGCCGTCAGCCGGGATGAACGGGTTTGCTCCATGGCGCGCCGGATCGTCCGGGAGGCCCTGGCGGACCTGTGCCGGGCCATGGACGCGGTCCGCAGCCGCAATTACGCCTTCGAAGAAATGCCACAGCTGGGCGAGTCGGAGGGACTGGCCGGTATGCTCACCGCGCTGGAGCTGATCCGGTCCTATGCGCCGCAGGAAGGGACCGCCGGGCTGGGCGGGCGCGTGGAGGAGCTGCTTGCGAACCTTGACCTTGAAAGGTACGGCGCGCCGGACCGGATGACCGGCCTGGCAGGGTTCCTGTCCGCCCTGTGCCGTTTTCCCGGATACCGGGAACGGAAGGACCTCATCCACAGGGCCGCGGACCGCCTCCTTGCCCTGAAAACGCTGGCGTTCAGGGACAATCTCCTCTGGAAGACGCTTCCGGACACGCCCCGTCCCGTCTGCGGCGCCGGCCACGGCCACGCGGGCATCGCCGAGGCGCTGCTTGCCGCCGCGAGGGTGCTGGGCGGCGCGGAATACGCGGCGGCCGCGGCGGAAGCGCTGGATTTTGAAAACGCCATGTATGACCTGTATCATGAAAGGTTCGGCACCTGGGCAGACCTGCGGACGAATCCGCCGACGGGGATCATGCACGGCTATTGCTCCGGCGCGCCGGGAACGGGCATCCTCCTGTCGCGCGTCCGTCCGTCGGGCTCCTTCGGTCCCTCCGGAGCCGGCATTGAAGCGGCGGTTGAAACGCTGCTCCGCCGCGTCCGTACCAGCCTGGACCGGCTTCCCCTGAATGAGCGGGACTACCTGTGCTGCGGGAATTCCGCCGTTGCGGAGGCCTATCTGTCCATGGGGGATCCGGATGCTGCCGGAAGGGTCCTTGCGGGAATGCTCAGCCGCCGCTGCACGGAGGGCGAATACCGGTACCTGGGGAAGCCGTATCGAAACAGCGTGACCCCTTCCCTGTTTTACGGCATCAGCGGCATTGGATACGAGATGCTCCGGTATGCGTTCCCGGACCGGATTATCTCCGTGCTGTAGCCCCCGGGACAGAATGACAAGCCTGTTTTCAGGCCGGGAGGAAAAAGATGTATTTCAGACTGTCTGATTCCGCGGCGCTCAGGAGCTGGAAAAACCTGGAGCTTGCCCTTTACATCCGGGGCGTGCCCTATGCCCAGCCGCTGACCCGCAGGGAGGCGGACGCCCTGCTCCTGTGCGACGGCGAGCACGACCTGGAGGTGGATGACACGCTGCTGGAGCTGGCTGCCCGGCGCATTGTGGTTTCCTGTGAAAAGGGAGACCGCCCGTCCGCCTGGTCGGCCCGCAGGGTGTACGACATTCCCTGCTTTCCGAGGATGAACCTGATGATTACCGGGCGATGTAACTATAACTGCCTGCACTGCTTCAACGCCGCGGACAACGCCCCGCTGATGACGGAGTGGTCCTTCGGGGAGCTCTGCGACCTCTTCGACCAGGCCCGGGACTGCGGCATCCACTCGCTGACCCTCACCGGCGGCGAGCCCATGGCGCACCCGGATTTCCTGCGCATCCTGCGGGAAATCCACCGAAGGGACATGTTCGTGGAGGAGCTCAACACCAACGGGTATTACCTGACCCCGGAAATCCTGGACGAAATGAAGGAGATCGGCTGCCGGCCGCTGATGAAAATCTCCTTTGACGGGCTGGGGTTCCATGACTGGATGCGCAACCGGAAGGGGGCGGAGCAGCGAACCCTGGACGCCATGAAGCTGTGCATTGCCCAGGGCTTTCCCGTAAAATCCCAGACCCAGGTGCACCGGAAAAACGTGCAGTCCATGCTGCCCACCGCCCGGGTCCTGAACGACATGGGCGTCCGGGAGATGCGGATCATCCGGACAACCGAGGTTCCCCGCTGGGTCCTGAACGCGGGAGACGCCTGCCTGGGCATGGATGAATACTATGAAACCATGCTGGACCTTGCCGGGGAATACCTGGCCTCCGGCATGGGGATGGTGATCGATATCTGGCAGTTCCTGCGGCTTTATCCCTCCCGGGGATGCTACAGCATGGTTCCCGTGGCCTGCCCGGAAGGTGAATACCGCGACACCCTCCCCGCCTGCCGGGGAAACCGCGCCATGGTTGCCGTTACCTCCTCCGGGGAAATCGTCCCCTGCATCCAGGTTTCGGGCACCCTGCAGCAGGCGGGCATCTCCTTCGGAAACCTGCACCGGACCCCTCTGAAGGACCTGCTGATGAGCGGCCCGTACCTGGACAACATCTGCACCACCGTGGGGGACGTGCGGAAGGGCAATTCAAAATGCGGCTCCTGCAGGTGGTTCGAAGCCTGCGCCGGCGGATGCAGGGCCATGGGCTTCCTGTATTCCGGAGAGAGGAAAGATTTCCTCGGCGAGGACCTGACCAAATGCCGGTTCTTTGAGCACGGATGGGTCGGGAAGGTCCGGGAAGCCCTTTCCAGGTGGACAAACCTCAGCATCATCCCCGACTGAACGGATCGCCGGATCCGATTCTGAATGCAAAGAAAATGCCGGAAAGCGCCCCTGTGCAGGGCCTTCCGGCATTCTTTTGTTTATGGATGGTTTACTGCAGGTCCGTGCGGATGACATACAGCGCGTCCGTTTCCCAGCCCTCCCCGTGAAGGTCGTAGCCCGTCTCCTGTCCGGCCATCCTGCTGTATTCATCCAGCAGGGCTGCGGCATCCCCGGTCAGCACCGGAAGCAGTTTTCCGGCCGCGGCCTTCTCGGCGGCAAGGATCGCTGCCTGGAGGGCGTCGGTTCCGTTGTCATGCAGCGCCGCCGCGCCTGCCGAGATTTCACCGGATCCTGCCGCGGCCCGGTCCACGCCTGCCGTGTAGGTTTTCAGTCCGGTAACAAAGCTGTTGACTTCATTCAGCTGATCCAGCAGTCCCTGCAGGGTATCATGGGCTTTCCGGCCGGCAGCAGTCCCCGTCGCGCCCTCCAGCTTGGTAACCAGGGCCCCCAGGATATCGGCATAGTTCCCTGCGGTCAGCTCCGGCACCTGGATGCCGGCTTCCGCCAGGCCAGATGCGGCCAGCTGTTTGTTCGCCGTTTCAAGGATGGCGGCGAAGACGGCGTCGGCGCCGGTGTTCAGCGCTTCGCTGTTTGCACTGAGCTCCTTAAGGCCGGTATTCAGCGACGCAGCGCCTTCGGCAAGCATCTGGGCGCCGGTGTTCAGCACCTGGAGGCTGATGTTCAGCTGGTTGACCTTGTCCGGAAGGTCCTTCGCTTTTCCGGTGACATCCGGCAGGGGGGTACCGTTCTGGAGCGCAGTCAGCAGCGCGGTCACATCCTGCAGCTCCGCCCGGGGATCAAAGTCCAGCCGGCTGCCGATCATGCCCTGTCCCTTCCGGATGGGCTCGGCGCTGGCGAAGGTCATCATCCAGTCCAATGCCGCGTGGTCCGCATGGAAGGACGCGGTAAAGGACGCGGGCAGGTTCAGCTTTTCATCCACGCCGGGCACTCCCCAGCCCACCAGCACCTGCCGGCCCATTTCAGACAGGACGGCGGCGTTTTCCACCTGCAGGCCTGTGATGCCTTCCCCGGGCAGGGGCAGCACCGTCACGGCCAGGATGGGCAGCGCCTCCTGCTGCTGATAGGAAACTGTCAGCACGGCGTCGCCGGTTTTGTCTTTCAGGTCCGCGAAGGAAATCTCCTCCCCGTCCAGGGTCAGCTTCACCGCCGGCAGCAGGGCCGGCGCCTTGTCGGAGGTTCCCAGGTAGGTAATATCCTTTCCGCCTGCCTTCCAGGTCAGGGTGTTGCCGTCGGATGTGAAGGTTTCCCCGCTGCCTGTGCCCTGAATGTCGGCCAGGATGGACTGATCCGTGATTTCATCCAGGCCGCCGGCGTTTTCCAGGCGGACGCTGTCCGTGATGCTCTCGATTGTTCCGTCGGCGGAGGTTACAACATAAATCCTTTCGTGTTTCGTGTTTTCAGCCAGGCCGGTGGCACAGCCCAGCACCATGAGAACAGCCGTCAGAAGCGCAACGATCTTTTTCATTCTTGATCCTTCCTTTCCCGTTATCGGGCAGCTTTCATATCAAAGGTGGAATGGACAATCACTTTATCCAGGAGCAGCAGCACCGCGGGCAGGAGCAGCAGCACCACCGCCACGCTCAGCAGCGCGCCCCGGGCAATCAGGCGGCACATGGAGGAAATGATGTCCACATTGGAATACAGGCCCACGCCGTAGGTGGCGGCGAAGAAGCCGAACCCGCTGACCAGGATGCTTTGAGCGGAGGAAGCCACCGCCTTTTCCACTGCTTCCTTCTTGTCCATGCCGGCCAGGCGGTTCTGCTTGTACCGGGTCGTCATCAGGATGGCGTAGTCAACGGTAGCACCCAGCTGGATGGTGGAAATCAGGATGGGGCCCACGAAGGGCAGCTCTGTGCCCGTGTAATACGGAATGCACAGGTTGGCGGCAATGGCCAGCTCGATAACCGCCACCAGCAGCACCGGCAGGGAAACGGACTTCTGCACCAGCAGGATGATTACGAAAATGGCGATGATGGAAATCAGGCTGACTACGGTGAAATCATGGTCGGTGCAGGCGATCAGGTCCTTCGTGCAGGGCGCTTCGCCGATCAGCATGCCGCCCTTGTCATACTTTTTCAGGATGTTGTTCAGGCTGTCAATCTGGGCGTTGACCTCATCGGAGGAGATCACATAGGCGGAGTTGATGAGCATCAGCTGATAGCGGTCGCCCTTTACCAGGGACAGCACCTGGTCGGGAAGGATGGATTCCGGGATCCCCGCCCCCAGCAGGCTGTCGATGCCCAGCACGCTTCGGACGCCGTCCACCTGCTGCATCTCCTCCGTCATCTCCCGGACGTCCTCCTGGCTTACGCTGCTGTCCACCAGCAGCAGGTGGGTGGTGGCCATATCGAAGGTTTCTTCCAGCTTTTTATTGGCAATGACGGATTCCAGGTCCGGAGGCATGACCTTGCTCATGTCATAGTACACATTCACATGGTTGTAGCCATAGAACGCCGG
>CAMHSI010000072.1 GCA_946187775.1 uncultured Clostridia bacterium | reverse complement strand
TTTTTATTTGATCATTTCGCCCATGGTGCCGTTCACGGCGCAGGCGGCGTTGCTCTCATCCGTATCGATGTGCATCGCCAGGGAGAACTTCTCGCTCACCCGAACCACCACGTCCCCGAAAACCAGGGAACGGCCGTTGGTATCCACCTTCACGGAAACAACGTCCTTGTCCTTGACGCCGTACTCTTCCGCGTCCGCGGGGGTCATGTGGATGTGCCGCTTGGCGGCGATCACGCCTTCCTTGACTTCCACTTCGCCGCAGGGGCCAACCAGCTTGCAGGCTCCGGATCCGGCAATGTCCCCGGACTCACGAACCGGCGCGGTCACGCCGATGGACCGGGCGTCCGTCAGGCTCAGCTCCACCTGGGTGGCGGGGCGCACGGGCCCGAGGATGCGAACGCGCTTCAGGGTGTTCTTGGGGCCCACCACGTCCACCTGCTCCTCGCTGGCGAACTGCCCGGGCTGGCTCAGCCAGCTCTTCACGGTCAACTCATGGCCGGCGCCGAAGAGGGCTTCCAGGTCTTCCTTTGTAACATGAACGTGCCGTGCGGAGGTTTCCACAATAAACTTTTTCATAGTACCAGAACCTTCTTTCTGAAGTAGTGGAGCCATTATACCAAAAACCCTCCCTCCCGTCAAAAGAAACCCGCGCCCCTGTTGACAAAGGGTTCCCTTCTGTGTATGATACTCCCGCAAACCTTATCGCGAGTGACCGAGGGACGGGCCCGATGACGTCACGGCAACCGGCTTCCTGCTTGGTGCCAAATCCCGCAGCGTGTGCACACCCCCCGGGGAACGCTGACAGATAAGGACAATCTCAGGATTGCGACCGTCTGGCTTGTGTGCAGGCCGGGCGTTTTCTTTTGCCCTGTTTTTTTCCGCGCCAAAGGGCGCCGACCGAAGAAAGGAGAACCCATGAGAAAGCTGTTTACTTCCGAATCCGTCACCGAAGGCCATCCCGATAAGCTCTGCGACCAGGTTTCCGACGCCGTCCTCGACGCCATCCTGGCCGAGGATCCCGCCGCCCGGGTCGCCTGCGAAACCTTCGCCTCCACCGGCATGATCACCGTCATGGGCGAAATCACCACCTCCACCTACGTGGATATCAACTCCATCGTCCGCAAAACCGTTGTGGAGATCGGCTACGACGCTCCCGAAAAATCCTTCAACGGCAAAACCTGCGCCGTCATGACCGCCATCCATGAGCAGAGCCCCGATATCGCCATGGGCGTCAACGACGCCCTGGAAACCCGCAGCGGCGAGGATACCGATACCGGCGCCGGCGACCAGGGCATGATGTTCGGCTACGCCTGCACCGAAACCCCCGAGCGCATGCCCCTGCCCATCGCCCTCAGCCACCGGCTGGCCATCCGCCTGGCGGAAGTCCGCAAAAACGGCACCCTTCCCTGGCTCTATCCCGACGGAAAAACCCAGGTCACCGTGGCCTATGAAAACGACGCCCCCGTGGCGGTGGACACCGTGGTCATCTCCGCCCAGCACGCCGCCGACGTGTCCCAGGAAACCATCCGGGAAGAGCTGCTGAAGCATGTGGTGGCCCCGGTAATCCCGAAGGAGCTCCTGACCCCTGAAACCAGGTATTTCATCAACCCCACCGGCCGCTTCGTCATCGGCGGACCCGCCGGGGATACCGGCCTCACCGGCCGCAAGATCATCGTGGATACCTACGGCGGCTACGCTCCCCACGGCGGCGGCTGCTTCTCCGGCAAGGATCCCACCAAGGTGGACCGCAGCGCCGCCTACGCCGCCCGCTGGGCCGCGAAGAACGTGGTGGCCGCCGGCCTGGCCTCCCGCTGCCAGATCCAGCTGGCCTACGCCATCGGCGTGGCGGAGCCCGTCAGCGTGCTGGTGGATACCTTCGGAACCGGCACCGTCAGCGATGAAAAGCTTTCCGCCGCCGTCCGCAAGGTCTTCGATTTCCGTCCCGCCGCCATCATCCGCGACCTGGACCTCCGCCGCCCCATCTACCGGCAGACCGCTGCCTACGGCCATTTCGGCCGCACGGATATCGATCTCCCCTGGGAGAAGGAAAACCGCGTCGAGGCCCTGAAGGCCGCCCTGGCCTGAAAAAGCCGGCATTGAAAAATCCCCTGCCGATCCGCTCGGCAGGGGATTTTTATTGTGCTTGCTTATTCCTTCAGCTCGCTCGTGCAGTGCGGGCAGCGGGTCGCCTTGATGTCGATCTCGCTCAGGCAGAAGGGGCACTTCTTGGTGGTGGGAGCGGCAGGAGCCTCTTCCTTCTTGTTGATGGTCTTGGCCTTGTTGAACGCCTTGATGATGAGGAACAGCACCAGCGCGGTCAGCAGGAACTCAATCACGACAAACGCGAAGGAAACCAGGCTGCCGACGATGCCGACGCCGCCGCCTTCCATCTTCAGGTTCTCCAGGATGGGGTTCAGGAAGATTTCCACCACGGCGGTAACAACCTTGTTGAACGCACCGCCCAGGATCACGGCCACAGCCAGCTCCAGCACGTTGCCCTTAAAAGCGAAATCCTTGAACTCCTTCAGCAGTTTCTTCATGAATCTTCTCTCCCTTTTTTCTTTTTATCCGCAGCGCAGCCGGCCGGCCTTTTCCCTCCGCCCGGTTCCGCGTAAGACCGGTCTTATTTCTTCTTGCCGCCGAAAAGGTCTCCCAGGGCCTTGGAAATGCCCTTGGTCAGGTTGCTGACCACCTGGCGGGTGGCGGTGGAAATGGCGGTGTTCTTGATCCGGCCGGCAACGGAATCGTTCCGGCGGGCACGCTCCGCGGCTTCCTCCCGCAGCTGGTCCGCCCGGGCCCTGCGCTCTGCCGCTTCCTGCTCCTTGGCCTCGCGCTCCGCTTCGCGCCGGGCCTTCTCCGCCGCCTTCTGCTGCTCCGCCAGCACCTTGGGATCCGTCGTCTGCTGCACGGGAACGTAGGTGCCGGTGGCGGCGTCATACTGCACCGTCATCATCTGCTGCACCATCTGGCCCGTCGTGGGATCCTGCACCAGCACGGGCATCTGCTGCAGCTGGGGCTGCACCTGGATGGTGGGTACCGCCTGCTGGGCGGCCTGCACCACCGGCTGCACCGCCTGCACCACAGGCTGCGCCGCCTGCTGTACCGCCTGCACCACGGGCTGCGCCGCCTGCTGCACTGCCTGTACCACGGGCTGCGCCGCCTGCACCACCGGCTGGGCCGCTTCCTGCACCGCCTGAACCACAGGCTGTGCCGCTTCCTGAACCGCCTGCACCACCGGCTGCGCCGCCTGCTGAACCGCCTGCACCACGGGCTGCGCCGCCTGCTGAACCGCCTGCGCCGCTTCCTGTACGGGCTGGGTCATGCCTTCGATCTCTTTTTCCACATACTGTCCGGTTGTGGGGTCAAAAACCTTGAATGTTGCCATTTCTGCCGCACGGTGCTCACCTGCGCCGTGAGAGGGGTCGTTGGGGGAAACAGGGACTGCATGAAGCGGCCGTCAGAAGATCGGCCACACTTTGCCGTTGTAGAATACGTGCTCCCGGGCCTGGCTTTCCGGAACCACCTGCCGCAGCATCCCGTTCACCGGAATGAACTGCACAGCCGCCGCCGGCTCCGTGGCCGGCGCCTGGGCCCCGGGAACCTGCAGCACCGGAACCGCCCCGGGAATCCCCGTGGGCTGGAGGGGCTGCACCTGGATCGGCTGCACCGGGTATGCCTGCATGGGAATCCCCTGCGCCGGAATCCCCTGCATCACAGCCGCCTGCGCCGCGGCCCCCCGGGGGGTCTCCTGCCGGTCCGTCCGGGTTTCATATTTGCCTGCCACCGGGCTGTTCTCGTTGAACTGCCGCCGGAACTCCTCGTCAATGGCGCCCATCTTGCTCTGGGGAGGCAGGATCGTCACCCGCTCCACAACGCCCGGCGCCCCGTGCTCGTCCAGGAAGGAAACCAGGGCTTCCCCGGTCTTCAGGGTGGTAATGGCCTCCTCCGTGTCGAAGGCCGGATTGGCCCGGAAGGTCTGGGCCGCCACCTTCACCGCCTTCTGGTCCAGGGGCGTGTAGGCCCGCAGCGCGTGCTGGATCCGGTTCCCCAGCTGGCCCAGGATGGTCATGGGGATGTCCACCGGGTTCTGGGTAATAAAGAAGACCCCCACGCCCTTGGACCGGATCAGCCGAACCACCTGCTCAATCTTTTCCATCAGGGCCCGGCTGCAGTTGTTGAACAGCAGGTGCGCCTCGTCGAAGAAGAACACCACTACGGGCTTTTCCCCGTCTCCCCGCTCCGGCAGCCGGTCATACAGGGTGGTCAGCATCCACAGCAGGAAGGTGGAATACATGGTGGGGTTGTTGAACAGCCGGTCCGCCGAAAGGATGTTGATCCGTCCCTTTCCGCTTTCCGGATCCGTCTGGATCCAGTCGCCGATGTCAATGGCGGGCTCGCCGAAAAAGCCGTCCCCGCCCTGGTCCTCCAGCACGGCCACCGCCCGCTGGATGGCGCCCACGCTGGCCGTGGACACGTTGCCGTACTGCAGGGTGAAGTCCTTGGCGTTCTCCCCCACGTATACCAGCATCCGTTTCAGGTCGTCCAGGTTCAAAAGCGGATGCTGGATATGCCGCGCCACCCGGAAGAGGATGTTCATCACGCCGCTCTGGGTTTCGTTCAGGCTCAGCATCCGGCTCATCAGCAGCGGCCCCATCTGCTCCACCGTGGCGCGGATGGGATGCCCCTGCTCCCCGTACACGTCCCAGAAAACCGAGGGATAGGCATGGAAGGAAAACTCCTCCCCCACGCCGCAGCCCTTCAGCCGCTTGGCCAGGGATTCGCTGGGCTCCCCGGGCTGCACCATGCCGCTCAGGTCGCTCTTGATATCGCTCAGGAACACGGGCACGCCCATGTCGGAAAAGCTTTCCGCCAGCACCTTCAGCGACACGGTTTTCCCCGTGCCGGTGGCGCCGGCGATCAGCCCGTGCCGGTTGGACATGGAGGGAAGCAGATATACCGGGCCGTCTTCGCCCGTTCCGACCCAGATCCTGTTTCCCTGCAGCATCTCCGGCCCTCCCTGATATTTCACATATTTCTCCGGATATTTTACACTTTTTCCCTTTGCCCCGTCAAGGTTTCCGGCCCTGCAATTGTTTATTTTCCGTCTTTCTGGATCTCCGCCATGATCTGCGCCATCTTCCGCGCCGCCCGGGCCCGGTGGCTGATCTCGTTCTTCTCCTCCGCGTTCATCTCCGCGTAGGTCTTCCCCATGGGCTCGTAGAGGAACAGCGGGTCATATCCGAAGCCCCCGGTTCCCTGCCGCTTGTGCAGGATGGTTCCCGGGCAGCTGCCCTCGGCGATGTAGGGCTTCTTTCCCGGGAATTTCAGCGCCAGCGCGCATACGAAGCTGGCCCGCCGGTCCTCCTTGCCCTCCATCCGGCTCAGCAGCAGGTCGTTGTTGGCGTCATCGTCCCCGTGCTCTCCCGCGTACCGGGCGGAATAGACCCCGGGTTCCCCGTCCAGCGCCTCCACGCACAGTCCGCTGTCGTCCGCCAGGGCCGGGTATCCCGTGGCGGCGCACACCGCCTCCGCCTTGATCACCGCGTTCCCCGCGAAGGTGGAAGCGTTCTCGTCAATGGGGCCGAAGAACCCCGCCGCCCCCATGGGGGCGATGGTGTAGTAGTCCCGGAACATCTCCTGCAGCTCCCGCAGCTTGTGCTCGTTCCCCGTGGCCGCCAGCAGCAGGGGCTTGGGGGCAATGTGCCGTGCCCGGTCCCCCAGGGCTTCCCGCTGGGCCATCATCAGCTCGGAGATCCCCTTGGTCCCGTAGCTCATCAGCGTAGCCAGCTCCTCGCTGCTGAAGGCCCGTCCCTCGCCGGTGCCCTGCAGCTCAATGAATTCCCGGTTTTCGTTCATCACAAAGTTCATGTCCGTCTGGGCGCTGCTGTCCTCCGTGTAACAAAGGTCCAGGCAGGGAACGTCCCCCACGATGCCGGCGCTCACTGCCGCCACCTGGTGGACAATGGGGCTCACCAGCAGCTTCTTCTCCCGGATCAGCTTGTCCACCGCGCAGGTCAGCGCCACCATGGCCCCGGTAATGGACGCGGTGCGGGTACCCCCGTCCGCCTCCAGCACGTCGCAGTCCAGGGTGATGGTCCGCTCCCCCAGCGCCTTCAGATCCACCGCCTGCCGCAGGGAGCGGCCGATGAGCCGCTGGATCTCCACGCTCCGGCCGTCCTTCTTGATGCCGTCCCGCTTTTTCCGCTCCGGGGTGGAGGCCGGCAGCATGGCGTATTCCGCCGTCACCCAGCCCTGGCCCTTGCCCTTCAGGAAGGGGGGCACCGTCTCCTCCACGCTGGCCGTGCAGATCACCCGGGTGTTTCCCGTGGCGATCAGGCAGCTGCCGCAGGCCGTCCGCACAAAATCCGTTTCAATCGTCACCGGGCGCTTTTCCTCCGGTCTTCTTCCGTCTGCCCGGGTTCCTGTTCCTGTCATAGATCATTTCCTCCTGCTGAAAAGGGTTTTGGCCCCCTCCTGTGGAATACTGATGTGTTTTGAGTATTTCTTCGAAAGAGGCTGAATGGTTGTGAAAGATCGTATCCGTAAGCTCTTCACCAATGTCTGGAATGTGCCCAATGTGCTCACCATGCTGCGCCTGGTGCTGATCCCCGTTTTCGTGGTGGTGTTCTGGAACACCCCCGCCGGGCAGGACCGGATCGCCGCCCTCATCATCTTCGCCGCCGCCAGCATCACCGATTTCTTCGACGGCATGCTGGCCCGCCGCCTCAACCAGATCACCGATTTCGGCAAGCTCTTCGATCCCCTGGCCGATAAGGTCATGGTGGTCACCGCCCTGGTGTGCCAGGCCCTGGCCGGGGTTTTCCCCTGGGCCGCCGTGGCCCTGGTGGGCGCCAAGGAGCTGGTCATGCTCCTGGGCGGCATCTTCATGCTCAGCCGGGACGTGGTGGTTTACGCCAATTATGTCGGCAAAACCGCCCAGGTCTTCTTCATCCTGTCCCTGCTGCTTTCCTTTTTCCATCCTTCCCTGGAGGCCGCATCCTTCCGCCTCCTGGGGCTCACGCCGGATGTCTTCCTCCTGTGGGTCACCGTGGTTCTGGCCATGGCCGCCCTGGTGGTTTACGCCGCCGGCGCCCTGAAAACCCTTCGGGCCAAAGGGAAAAAGTAACCCGCGTCTTCCCGGGCCGCGCGCCGCGCGGCCTTTTTTTTATTCCTTTGCCCAGCCCAGGCTCCGCTCCACCGCCCGGTGCCAGCCCTTCAGGTGCAAAAGCCGCGTCCCCTCGTCCATCCGGCAGGGGAACTCCAGGTCCTGCTTCCACACCTTGGCGGTTTCCTCCTCCCCGGAGTAAACCCCCGCGCCGATGCCCGCCAGCAGCGCCGCCCCCAGGGCCGTGGTTTCCAGCACCTTGGGCCGCACCACGGGAATCCCGCAGATGTCCGCCTGGAACTGCATCAGGAATCCGTTGGCGCTGGCGCCGCCGTCCACCTGCAGCCGCTCCGGCCGGTGTCCCGCGTCC
>CAMHSI010000071.1 GCA_946187775.1 uncultured Clostridia bacterium | reverse complement strand
GCCCATGTTCAACAGCGGCGGCCTGATCCTGTCCATCATGAACGGACACCTGTAAAAAGCAAATACAGGCAACAAAAAAGATCCTCCGGGGAAAATGAACCGCTTCCCGGAGGATCTTTTTCTGTTTTTGGCTTTTTTACCGGAGGATTGCGGAGGTTCGGGCATCCAGGGTCAGGAGGCTGCCCTCCAGGGAAGCTTCTCCCTCTCCGATGAACGTGATCTCGGAGAAGGCGAGATCCGTTGCCGCGGAAAGGTCCAGTTCCTTCGCACTGCCGGAAGTGTTGTGGAAAACGCCGACAACGGAACCGTCCAGTTCGCAGAGGAAACCGCCGGCCTTGCTGCCGGGGAAGGAAAGGGCTGTGACGGTTCCCCGGGCAATCTCCGGGTTAGCCCTGCGCAGGGCGAGCAGGCGGCGGTAATGATACAGCAGGGAGCCGGGAATGGCTTCCAGGTCCTTCACGGAATAGGGCGTCTGGCTGTCATAGGTGCTGCCGGCGGGATCGGCGACGGTATCGCCGTCCCCCCAGAGCATGGCCAGGCGGCGATTGGCGTCCGTGGACGCCCCTCCGCGGGAACCCCTCAGGCCAATTTCTTCACCGTAGTAGATGAAGGGGGAACCGGGGGAAAGGAGATACAGGCTGGCGGCCATCTGCATCCGGCCGTTGGCCATGGAAAGGTAACCGGCGGCCCGGTCCGTGTCATGATTGGCGATGAAGGGAACATCCATGGCGTCCGGATTGACGCTCCGGATGGAGTTCTGCCAGCTTTCCAGGGCGCGGGCATACAGGTTCACATCCCCGCCTTTGGCGGTGGAGGCGATGATGCCCTCCGCCTGGGAGACGGAGAAGTGGAAACAGTTGAAGGCGCTCAGATACCGGGAGAGCACCCCGTCCCCGTCCCAGACCTCGGCGACAGCATAGAGATCCGGCTGTACCGCCTTCAGCTCCCGCATATACCAGGTCCAGAAATCCACGTTTTTGTCGTGGTCCCCGAAATAGGGATACTTGGCAGCATCGAAGCGGAATCCGTCCACTCCCAGGTTCAGCCAGTAGCGGGCAATCTCCAGCAGGGCCTCGCGGACGGCGGGATTGTCGAAATTCAGCTCGGGCATACTGTCGCTGAAGTTGCATTCATACAGGATGTCACAGTACGGTACGCGGCTGAAGTGGCGGCCGGCAGGCACCGGATCCCCGTCAGGAATCCAGGAATAGAAATCATACCAGATATTGGAGGGGTTATGCATCAGGTGAGCATTTGAAAAATTCTCAAACCAGCGGTGATCCTTCCCGGTATGGTTCAGGGGAAGATCCAGGATCAGCTTCACATCCCGCCGGTGGCACAGGTCAACCAGCTCCTTCAGGTCTTCCTCTGTGCCAAAGGCCGGGTCGATCTGATAATAATCCGTTACGTCATATTTATGGTAGGAGGGGGAGAGAAAAACAGGGGTCAGCCAGATGCCCCCGATCCCCAGGCTTTTCCCGGAGGAAGGGTCACCGTCGTTGAGATAATCCATCCGGTTGATGATGCCCCGGAGATCCCCGGTGCCGTCCCCGTCGGAATCGGAAAAGGAGCCGACGAAGATTTCATAAAAGACCCGGTGGTTGTCCTCCGGATTCAGCCCGGGGCCCTCTGCAAGGGCGGCGGAAAACAGCAGCGCAAGCGCGGCGCAAAAGGACAGCAGGCGAATCATTTTTTTCAAGGCTGTTCCCTTCTTTCAGCAGGAATGATACCTGTATCATGAACGAAGGAATCCGGCTTGTCAAGGGGGAGGAAAGATGCTATATTTCAGAAAAACGGTAAAACCGAACAGCGGAAAGAGGGACCGGAAGGATGCGGTTTGCGGATCCGGAAATGATCCGGAAAAGTGAAGAGAGGGCGAAAATGCTGACGCGGCTGGAATGGGCCGCGGCCGGGGCCGGGCTGGTTTTCCTGGTCCTGATGTGCATCCTGACCCGGACCGGGAACGCCCGGACCATGGTAACGGCGACAATGGCCGGGACGGTGGTGTGGGGACTGGGAATACTGGCATTCCGCCAGCTCGTGTCGGAGAAGGCGCGGGCGGAAAGCCGCCACCTGAAAAACCTGGCGGAAAAGGAGAGAACGGTCCGGACGGGACGGATCACGGCGGATCCGGAGGAATTCCGTATCCCGAAGAGCATTCGGGCGGTGAAGGTATCGCTGGATACGGGGGAGGAGACCCTGGCCCTGACCCTGAACGCAAAATACTTTCCCCGGCTTCCGGGGGACGGATCCCTGGTGCGGGCGGAGACCGCCGGGAAATTCATCACCGCCATGGAAATCCTGGAGACGGCGGACGGAGGATTCCCCCGGAAAAGCCCCTCCGCCTGGCGGAATATCCGCCGGGAATTCGGCAGGTTTCTTCCGGGAGCGGTGGTCTGGAGCCTGACGGCGGTGCTGGTGACGGGATTCATTTTCACCCGGATCACGGATACGGATTCGGCCCATAAGATTACGATCTACGCGGACTGCCCGCTGGAGAAGGGGCCGGAACTCGCGGAGAAACTGGAGCAGGGAATGGAAGGCGCGGTGCGGATGGTGAAGGTGCATCCCTTCTCCTTCGCCCTGTTCGGATCGGAGCAGCTGAAGAGCGCGGACCTGTACATTGTTCCGGACAGCCGGAAAGCGGAATACGCCGACTGGCTGGGGGAGGAGACAGGAACCGTGATGGCGGACCCGGCAGGGGGAAAGACCGTGGCCGGGGAGTACTTCAGATATTTTGACACAGGGGAAACGCCATCCGTTTTCCGGCTGTACTACGGCGGAAAATCTGTTCACCGGGAGGACGGACTTGCGGAAAAGGCGGCGGAGCTGTTGGCGGGAACGAATACGGAAAAGGAGGGAACCCCATGAACGGACGGATGATCCTGGCCGCGGTGGCGGTGCTGAGCCTGCTGCTGGCCTGCTGCGGGGCGGGCGGAGCGGAAAATTCCGACTCCCTGTATGTGAAGAAAGTCGAGAACCTGCCGGAGGACTTTATTTTCGGCATGGATATTTCCAGCGTGCTGGCGGAAGAAAAGAGCGGCGTGAAATACTACGATTTTGACGGAAAAGAGGAGGATCTTTTCCGGATCCTGGCGGACAACGGGATCAACACGATCCGGGTGCGGATCTGGAACGATCCTTTTGACAGCGAGGGGCACGGCTTCGGCGGGGGAAACTGCGACATCCGCACAGCCGCGGAGATCGGCCGGCGGGCGGCGGAGTGCGGCATGAAGCTGCTGGCGGATTTCCACTATTCCGACTTCTGGGCGGACCCGGGAAAGCAGATGGCGCCCAGGGCCTGGGAAGGGATGGAGATCAAGGAAAAGAAACAGGCGGCCTACGAGTATACGCTGGATTGCATGAAGCAGCTGAAAGAGGCCGGCGCCGATGTGGCGATGGTGCAGCTGGGAAATGAAACCAACGGAAAGCTCTGCGGGGAAAAGACCTGGATGAACATCGCCCGGATCATGGACGCGGGGGCCAGGGCTGTGCGGGAGGTATATCCGGACGCGCTGATTGCCCTGCACTTCGCGAATCCGGAAAAACCGGAAAGCTACCGAACCTACGCGGAAAAAATGGATTACTACGAGAAGAACGGCCTGATCGGCTACGATGTGTTCGCTACTTCCTACTATCCATACTGGCACGGAACGCTGGACAACCTGGCTTCCATCCTGACGGAAATATCCGAAAAATACGGCAAGAAGGTCATGGTGATGGAGACCTCCTACGCGTACACGGCGGAGGACAGCGATTATTCGCCCAATACCATCGGGGAAGGCGGCGGGATCGTGAAGGACTATCCTTTCACGCCGCAGGGGCAGGCCAACAGCATCCGGAACATCACGGACACGGTGGTGAACCGGACTCCGGCAGGG
The DNA here is from genome assembly GCA_946187775.1 of uncultured Clostridia bacterium. GTDB lineage: Bacteria > Bacillota > Clostridia > Christensenellales > Aristaeellaceae > Aristaeella. Next base: position 3,939 of record CAMHSI010000071.1, on the reverse strand, counting down.
ATCGGCGTATGCTACTGGGAAGGGGCGTGGATCACGGTCGGGGGAAACAGCCGGGAGGAGAACCAGGCAAAGTGGGAGAAATTCGGATCCGGCTGGGCCTCCAGCTTCGCGGCGGAATACGACCCGGCGGACGCGGGGAAATATTACGGCGGAAGCGCCGTGGACAACCAGGCTTTCTTTGACCCGGAAGGAAAACCGCTGGAATCCCTGAAGGTGTTCCGGCTGATGCGCACGGGAAACGAGGTGACACCGGTGCCGGACGCGCTGGAGGAGCCCTCGGTGATCTGTGACCTGAACCTGCCGCTGGAGCTTCCGGAGACAGTGAACGCCGTGCTGACGGATGAAAGCAGGCAGGCTGTGCCGGTGCGGTGGAACCTGACGGAGGAGCAGGACCGGAAGATGCACACCGGGGGTCCGGCGCAGTATGTGATTACCGGAGAGGCCGGAGGCATGGAAGCCAAATGTTATGTGTCCATGATCGAATACAACTACATGAAGGACTACAGCTTTGAGGACGGCGGGGAGGCATGGAAGTTTACCGACCTGAAGAAAGCCGACGAGCTGTACGTGGAGGACAAGAAAACGGACTCCCTGACCGGGTCAAAGCACCTGCATTTCTGGAGCGCGGCGAAAAACAGCGTGGAGTTCACGGCGGAACAGACGCTGCGGGATCTGCCGGAGGGGAAATACAGGTTTTCCCTCTCCGTGATGGGCGGAGACTGCGGGGCAACGGAGATTTACGCTTATGTGAAGATCAACGGGGAGGAAGCCGCCCGTTCGGAGCAGATTCCCATCACCGGATACAACGACTGGCATGCGGGAGTGATCCCGGAGTTTACCTGCCGGACCGGGGAGGAAGTTACCGTTGGCATTTACGTGAAATGCGAAGGGGAAGGGAACGGCGCCTGGGGAAAAATCGACGACGCGCTGCTGAATTCAGTGCGCTGAAAGGCTTTCGGCGCAGCGGGACCGGAAACGATACCAATTCAGCAAAATAAGGGGTTCCGGAAAAACAGAGTATTGACACGGAAAAGCAAAAAGGATAAAATAAGCACGAATTTGGACGGAACAGAGCGCACAGCTGCCCGGAAGGGCAGGCGCTTTGGGGTCCGCAAAAATAACATAAAAAGGAGAGAAGAGTATGAAAAAGTTTCTTGCCATTGTGCTGGCTGCTGTGATGGCGCTGTCCATGGTGTCCTTTGCGGCGGCGGAGAATACCTATGACGTCAAGATCTGGGTCGCGGAAGCGGCGAAGGAGCTGACCGAGAAGCAGGTAGCTGCTTTCAACGCGAACAATGAATTCGGCTTCACCTTCAACGCCACCGTCGAGGCGGTTTCCGAGGCGGACGCCGCGACACAGATGATCACCGACGTGGAAGCCGGCGGCGATATCTACTGCTTCGCGCAGGATCAGTTTGCCCGCCTGGTGCAGGCCGGCGCCCTGGATCCCCTGGGCAAGAAGGCCAGCGAGACCGTGATTGAGAACAACGACGCCGGCACCGTTGCGGCGGCCCTGTCCGGCGACACCCTGTACGCCTATCCGCTGACCGCGGACAACGGCTACTTCATGTACTACGACAAGAGCGTCATTCCGGAGGAAGATGTTGACTCCCTTGAGAAGCTGATTGCGGACTGCGAGAAAGCCCAGAAGTATTTCGCCTTTGAGCAGCAGACTTCCGCCTGGTACCTGGCTTCCTTCTTCTTTGCTACCGGGTGCGTTTCCGAGTGGACGACGGATGACGACGGCAACTTTGTTTCCGTGCATGACACCTTCAACAGCCCCGAAGGCCTGATCGCCGTGAAGGGAATGAAGAAGCTGGTGGATTCCCCCTATCACCTGAGCGCCGGCGGCGCGGACCAGTTCCAGCAGGGCGCGGCCATCCTGGTCAGCGGCACCTGGGATTTCGCCAAGGTCCAGGAATACCTGGGAGACAATATGGGCGTGACCGATCTGCCCTCCTTTGAGGTGGACGGAAAGGAATATCACCTGGGTTCCTTCAACGGATGCAAGCTGATGGGCGTGAAGCCGCAGGTGGACGAAGTGAAGGGCGCTGCCATTCACAAGCTGGTCCAGTACCTGACCGGCGCACAGTGCCAGATGGAGCGGTTCGAAACGCTGGCCTGGGGTCCCTCCAACAAGGAAGACCAGGCTTCTGAAGAGGTTCAGGCCAACGCCGGCCTGGCCGCGCTGATTGCCCAGGCTCCCTATTCCGTGCCGCAGGGCCAGATTCACGGCTCCTGGTGGGATATCGCCAAGGTTATCGGTGACGACGTCAAGGCAGCTACCGACGATGCCGGACTGCAGGCCGCACTGGACAACTATTACAACAAGATCGCCAGCCTGTTCAAACTGGACAACAACGCCCTGCTGTTCGTGGGCGCGTGGAACGGCTGGAACAACGCGGACGAAGCCGAGACCTACTACCTGAAGGACGGCAGCGTGACCCTGGACGTTCCGGAAAGCGATTACATGGGCGGCCGGATCGTGAAGCCCGGCGATTGGGGCACCGACAAGGGCTTTGCCCAGATTACCGAGGGCAAGGAACTGGTGAAGGACCTGGGCGCGGAGAATCCCGATAACAACATCGTGTTTGCCGAAGCCGGAAACTACACTGTGACCTGGGACGGCACTGCCATTACCGTCAAAAAGAACTGAGAACGGCAACGAAGGCTGAATCAGGATATGATGGCCGGAGCTGAAGAATCTTTCGGCTCCGGCTTTTTTCGGGGGACCCCCGGAAAACCAGCCTGAAAATGGGAGAGGAGAGGATCACGGAATATGGCACAGCTCAGTGATCTGGAGTATCTGAAACTGTCCGGATGGGGAAAGTTCGGATACAGGCTTGGTAAATTTTTCACCGGAATTCCGAAGGGAATCGGTAATTTTTTCCTGAAAATATGGGAAGGACTGAAGAAGTGCGGAGCGGCGGTCGGACGGGAGATTTCCGACATCGTGACGACCTTCACCAACGGCGACTGGAAGACGAAGCTCAGCTACCTGGTCATGGGGTTCGGATGCCTGGCCCGGGGGCAGATCCTGCGGGGAATCCTGTTCCTGCTGTTTGAGATCGTATTTATCGGCTACATGATCCTGTCCGGCGGATACTGGCTGAGCATGCTGCCTTCCCTGGGCAAAGTGGGGCCGAGCAAGGAATACAATGAGGATCTGGACGTTTTCATCACGAAATACAATGACAACTCCTTCCAGATCCTGCTGTACGGCGTGCTGACCATCTTTTTCATTGTGGCGTTCATCTATACCTGGCGTGTGAACATCAGGCAGAACAAGATGGCGGAAAAGATCCTGGCCTCCGGGAAGAAACTGAAAAGCGGGAAGGATGACCTCCGCAGCATCGTGGACGACCAGTTCCACAAAACCCTGCTGGCGCTGCCCATGACGGGGATTATCGTATTCACCCTGCTGCCGATCATCTTCATGGTGCTGGTGGCCTTCACCAACTACGACGGCACCCACAACGGATACACCAACAGCCTTTTCACGTGGGTCGGACTGGACAACTTCAACACCATGCTCTCCTGGAGCGGAGGCGCAGGCGGCACCCAGAGCTACGCCGCCACCTTCGGCGAGGTGCTCCTGTGGACGCTGATCTGGGCGTTCTTCGCCACTTTCACCAACTATTTCCTGGGCATGTTCGTGGCTATGGCCATCAACAAAAAGGGGATCCGTTTCAAGAAGGGATGGCGGACCATCCTGGTGCTGACGATCGCGATTCCCCAGTTCATTTCGCTGCTGTATGTTTCCAAGATGTTCGCAAAGAACGGGATCATCAACGGATTCCTGCTGGACATGGGATGGATCAGCCAGGCCATTGACTTCTGGGGCGATACCGCCAACAACGGCCTCCTGGCCAGGATCATGGTGATCATCATCAACATCTGGATCGGCATCCCCTATCTGATGCTGATCGCCACCGGTAT
>CAMHSI010000070.1 GCA_946187775.1 uncultured Clostridia bacterium | reverse complement strand
CCATGAAGGCATCGTAGTTCATGACGCTGTCCCACTCCAGGCCGTTGAGCCAGGGGGTGGGGTCGCCGTAATGCTCCGCGACGATGAGGGCATTGGGATTGACGGCCTTGACCCGGGCGCGGAACTTCTTCCAGAACTGATGGTTGAACTCCGGGCTGTGGCCCAGGTCCGCGGCCACATCCAGCCGCCAGCCGTCGATGCAGAAGGGCGGGGAGACCCATTTTTCCGCGATGCGGAGGATTTCCTCCTGCAGCTCGGGAGACTCCTCGTAATTCAGCTTGGGGAGGGTGGTGTAGCCCCACCAGCCCTCATAGACCGGGGTGCGGCCGCTGCCGTAATCGTTGAAATGGAAATAGGAGCGGTAGGGGCTGTCGGGACTCTGGAAGGCGCCGGGCTGGAAGCCGGGCTTCCCCAGGTAGATTTCCTCATGGTCCATCCACTTGTTGAAGGAACCGCAGTGGTTGAACACGCCGTCGAGGATGATCTTCATGCCCCGGGCGTGGAGCTCCTCGCAGAAATCGGCGAAGAGGGCGTTGCTCTTCTCCAGGTTTTCCATGGAGGTGACCCGGCGGATATACCGCTCGGCATGGCCGTTATTCTTTTCCCAGGCTTCCATGGCGTGCTCGGTATCATCGGTGATGACGCCGAAATGGGGATCGATATAATCGTAATCCTGGGTATCGTATTTATGGTTGGAGGGGGAGACAAAGACGGGGTTGAGGTACAGCACCTGAACCCCCAGGCCCTGCAGGTAATCCAGCTTTTCGCGGATGCCCTGGATATCCCCGCCGTAGAAGCAGCGGAAATCCGTGTCGTTGGGGAGGGCGTCCCAGTCCTTTACATGCTTGGCATGGCCCACGGTATAGTAATACTCATTGTCCGTGACATCGTTGGTGGGATCGCCGTTGCGGAACCGGTCCGTAAAGATCTGGTACTGCACGGCGCCACGGGACCAGGCGGGCACGTGGAAGCCGGGAATGAAGCGGAAGGCGTATCCCGGGATAAAGGAAGGGTTATTCATATCCAGGATGCGGGCGCCGCATTTATCGAAGGAAACCTCAACCCCTTCGCTGCTTTCGATCAGGAAACGGTAAGCGATTTCCGTACGGTTGCAGATGATGGAGGCTTCATAATAATCAAAGAAATCATCCGACCGGGCTTTCCGCATGACGGAGCCCGCATTGAGGGGCTCAAAAACCAGGGAGACCCGGGAAACGCTGTCCTTCTCGACGCGGATCCGGATGGTGACGGTATCCCCGGGATCCGGCTCCACGGGAGTACGGAAAAGGGGAGACTCATCACTGAAAATTGCGGAGAGGAAAAAGGAATCCAGGGCCACAAGACATCCCTCCCTGAACAGGATTGGCAGAAAGCCGAAAATTATTCTATCATGGATAAAGGGATTCAGGCAAGGTAAAATCGGGGCAGGAGCCGGGGAAACGAAAAAAATAGTGTTTTGCGCTTCGCTGTGATATAATAAAAAATACGGGTTTCCGAAGGACGGAAAGCCGGAGAAAAAGACAGGACGTGTGGCAGGTTGTACGATTATCTGATTGTCGGCGCGGGACTGTATGGGGCGGTCATGGCCAGGGAACTGGCGGACGCCGGGAAGACCGTGCTGGTGGCGGAGCGCCGGGGGCACATCGCGGGAAATGTATATACGGAGGCGGTGGAGGGCATCCAGGTGCACCGTTACGGGGCGCACATTTTCCACACCAACGACGAGCGGGTCTGGAAATACGCCGGGCGCTTCGCGGAGTTCAACCGGTTCACCAACAGCCCGGTGGCGAATTATAAAGGAGAGCTGTACTCCCTGCCCTTCAACATGTACACCTTCAACAGGATGTGGGGCGTGGTGACGCCGCAGGAGGCGGAGGCGCGCATCGCGGAGCAGCGGGGAGAGATCACGGGGGAGCCCCGGAACCTGGAGGAGCAGGCGATCCGGCTGGTGGGCCGGGATCTGTATGAAAAGCTGGTAAAGGGATACACGGAAAAGCAGTGGGGCCGGCCCTGCAGGGAGCTTCCGGCATTCATCATCCGGCGGCTGCCGGTGAGGATGACCTTTGACAACAACTACTTCAACGCCCGGTACCAGGGCATTCCCACCGGAGGCTATACGGCCATGGTGGAGCGGATGCTGGAGGGTATCGAGGTCCGGCTGAACTGCGACTACCTGGAGCGGCGGGAGGAGCTGGACGCGCTGGCGGGAAAGGTGATTTACACCGGGCCGGTGGACGCCTACTTCGGATACCGGCTTGGAGCGCTGGAATACCGGTCCGTGCGCTTTGAGACGGAGACGCTGGATACCCCGAACTTCCAGGGAAACGCCGTTGTGAACTACACGGACGCGGAGACCCCCTGGACGCGGATCATCGAGCACAAATGGTTTGATCCGCCGGCAGGGGAAGACAGCGGGAAGACCGTGATCAGCCGGGAATACAGCTCTGAATGGAAGCCGGGGGACGAGCCCTACTACCCGGTGAACGACGAAAGGAATTCCGCCCTGTACAGCCGCTACGCGGAGCTGGCGGCGAAGGAAGGACGGGTGATCATGGGAGGCCGACTGGGCAGCTACCGCTACTACGACATGGACCAGGTGATCGGGGCGGCGCTGGAGCAGGCCGCAAAGGAGCTGAAGGCATGAGCGGGATGAAGACAGGCACGGCCGGGGAGCGGAAGCTGCTGACCTGCGTGGTGCCAAGCTACAACTCCGAAAAGACGCTGGAGCGGACGGTGGAGTCCATGCTTGCCGGCGGGGAGGAGCTGGAGATCCTGATCGTGGACGACGGATCCACGGACGGAACGGGGGCGCTGGCGGACCGGCTGGCAGGGGAGCATCCGGAGATTGTGCGGGTGCATCACCAGGCCAACGGGGGACACGGATCCGGGCTGAACTACGGCATTGCCCACGGGAAGGGAATCTACTTCAAGGTGGTGGATTCGGACGACCGGATGATCCGGGAGAACATTCCGGGGCTGATGGCGTTGCTGCGGGAGCACGCGGAGCCGGAAAAGCAGGCGGACCTGGTTTTCCACGACTACGTATACGACCGGCCGGAGAAGGAAAACACCTTCCGCATCACCTACCGGGGAAAGATGAAGCCGGATACGCTGGGGACCTGGGAGGACACGAGGCCCTTCCACATCTGGAACCAGTTCATGATCCACAGCCTGATCTACCGGACGCAGTTCCTGCGGGACCTGGGGTTCACACTGCCGGAGCATACTTTTTACGAGGATAACCTGTACATCTACCAGCCCCTGGCGAAGACAAGGAAGATCCTGTACCACCCGGCGGCGCTGTACGGATACCGGGTGGGGCAGGAGGAACAGTCCATCAACGAGAAGAACATGCTGAAGCGGCTGGACCAGATGAACGAAATCGCGAAAAAGCAGATTACCTCCTACAGCCTGGCGGAGCTGAAGGCGCTGCCGAAGCACCTGCGGAAGTACCTGATGAACAACGCCTGCGGCCAGCTGTTTACCACCTGCTCGCTGGAGTTCATTGAGAACTCGGAGCGGAGCCGGCGGATGAACCGGGAGCTGTGGGACACCATCCGGGAGTTTGACCCGGAGCTGTACAAAGCGCTGCGGAGGAATCCCCTGGGGCGGGTGACCTGCCTGCCGGGGAGGATCGGGGAGCGGTTCCTGGTGCTGGTATACCGGACGGGGAGAAAAATGATCCGGTTTTAAGAAAGAAGAGGAGGCGGAGCGGATGAACCCGAAAGTGAAAAGGATCCTGAGCATCCTTTTTATTGCCGTTTCCGTTTCCGTCGTGGTGATTATCGCCTTCAGCAACAAGGAGATGGGGAACGCCTGGGAGGCGATTTCCCGGCTGGACCTTCATTGGGTCGGGGGCCTGTTCCTGTGCTGGCTGGTTTACGCCATGCTGGAGGCGGCGGGAACCTGGAACTGCCTGCGGCGGCGGGGATGCCGGATCTCCCTGATCAAGGTGTTCTGGACGGTGCTGATCGGGATGTATTACAGCAACATCACCCCCAGCGCGGCTGGAGGCCAGCCCATGCAGGTGAACTCCCTGCGGAAGACGGGGATCCCGGTGGGATACGGGACCCTGGCGCTGACGATCCGGTTTGTGACAAACCAGTTTACGGTGTGCATGATGACGCTGGTCCTGTTCCTGGCGAACCGGGAATTTGTGTACAGCCAGCTGCAGGGCGCCATCTGGGCGGCCAGGATCGGATGGCTGATCAATTTCGCCTCGGTGCCGCTGGTGCTGCTGGCGGCGTTCCGGAAAAAATGGATGATGAAGGCGGCGGAGAAGCTGACCGCCCTGGGGGCGCGGATGCGCCTGATCAAGGACCGGGAGGCTTCGCTGGAGCGGGTGTCGGAGGTGCTGACCACCTACCACGAGGCGCTGACGGAGCTGATACACCGGCCGGGGGAGATCCTGACCCAGATCGGCTGCAGCGCGGTGAGCCTGCTGGGACTGACGGGAAGCGTCGTGTTTGCCTACTACGCCTTCGGCCAGTCCGGGGTGCCGTGGATCCGGGTGCTGACGCTGAGCTGCCTGCTGTTTGTCAGCGCCAGCTACACGCCCCTGCCGGGGGCCAGCGGCGCCCAGGAGGGCGGATTCCTGCTGTACTTCGCCGGGATTTTCAAGGACGGAACCATCGGCCTGGGACTGCTGGTGTGGCGGTTCTTCACGTACTACCTGTTCCTGATTGCCGGGGTTTTCACGGTGCTGAACGAACGGGCGCTGCTGGGACTGGGAAAACGGAAACAGAAGGAAAGCGCGGAAGAGCATGGAAACGAAGCGGAATTATCAGAAGGAAATGGAAGCGGAGATTGAGCGGCTGGACGGGCGGCGGCCGGCGCTGCTGCTGCACAGCTGCTGCGGACCCTGCTCAAGCGCGGTGCTGGAGCGGATCCGGGAGCATTTCCGGGTGACGGTTTTGTACTACAATCCCAACATTGAGCCGGAGGAGGAGTACCTGCACCGGCGGGCGGAGCAGCAGCGGCTGCTGGAGGAGACGGGATGGGACGCCGGATGGCTCCCCTGCGAATATGACCACGAAGCCTTCGAGGCCTTTGCCCCGGCCATGGCGGAAGAGCCGGAGGGCGGAAAGCGCTGCCTGGCCTGCTTCGCCCTGCGGCTGAACGAAACGGCAAGGCAGGCGAAGGAGCACGGATTTGAGTATTTCACCACGACGCTCTCCGTGAGTCCCCACAAGAATGCGGAAAACGTGAACCGCGCGGGGGAGGAAGCGGCCCGGCGGTTCGGCGTGAAATACCTGTATGCGGATTTCAAGAAAAAGAACGGCTACCTGCGGTCCCTGCAGCTGTCGGAGGAGTACGGGCTGTATCGGCAGGACTACTGCGGATGCCTGTACGGAAAGCGTCAGGAGCAGTACCAGGAATAATCGTAACCGGGATCTTCCGTCCTGGTGACGGGGAGAACGCGGAGACGGACGAGGGCGTTGGGCTCAAGGGTCAGGGAGACCCGACAGCCGGCGTCCTTTTTTTCTGCCGGGAGGACCCGGCGGGCAGGCTGGCCGGCGGCGCGCAGGAAGGACAGCTGCTCCTCCGTCAGGTCTGCGGGCTCGCCCATGCGGTGCCAGCAGGCAAGGGGATTGCAGGTTTCCTCGTCCACCCAGTCGGCAAGGACGGCGGCGTCGCCCTCCAGGGGAAGGGTCAGGTCCAGGGTGACGGCTTCCTTTTTGCCTTCTTCGCAGAGATTCCAGAGGACTGCCTCATAGCTCCCATCGTCCCGGCGGACGATGACGGAATGCTCATCCCGGAAGACGCAGCCGCCCTTCAGTCCGGCAAAGAAGGAGAAGGCCCAGACGGTGGGCTTGGGGATCAGGCCGGCGGCCATCATGCCGAAGCCCCCATGGAAGGGACGGGTGGGAATTCCCTGCTCCTCAAAGACGTCCCCGAAGGTCCAGTAGCTGTAGCCGTCGGCCACATCCCCCAGGCGGGAAAGCAGGGCGGCACAGGTGACTGCGTTCAGGTTCGTGTCGTGAATGGGGCAGAAGGGGTTATAGCTGGTATTGAACTCGGTGATATACATGGGAATGCCCTTGTATTCCGGGAAGGAATCGATGATATTCCTGGATTCCTGCATCTCCCGGATCAGGACCTCCGGGGCGTTCATTTTATGATACAGATAGCGGGCTTTGTGCTCCGGATTCTGGCCGAGATAGGCATGGCGAGTGACAAAATCCACGGGGAGGTTCTCCTTCCGGCAGAAGGAGAGGAAATCGGCAATCCATTGCTGGCTGCCTTCGCCGCCGCAGATGGCGGGGCCGCCCACCCGCATGGCGGGAAGCACCTCCCGGACGGCACGGACGGTGATCCGGTAGAGCTCCAGGTAGGCGGGCTTGTCGGCATTTTCCCAGAAGCCGTGGAGATTGGGCTCGTTCCAGATCTCGCAGGGCCAGGTTTCCACCCGCTCCCGGCCGTAGCGGCGGACCAGGTGCTTCAGGGTTTCCCGAACGAGGGTGCACCAGGCCTCCGGATCCTTCGGCGGAACGGTGTGGGCCTTCCAGTAGAAAAGGGTATGGGGGGAGGAGGCCAGCTTCTCCGGCATGAAGCCCAGCTCCAGGAAGGGCTCCAGCCCGTTTTCCAGCCAGGCATCGATGACCCGGTCCAGGTAGGTGAAGCAGAGCCACTGCACCTTCTCCGCGAAGGGCGGGCCCCATTCCTGCCAGATGCCCATCTGGTCGCTGAAGAGCCCGTGGCCCCGGATATGGCGGAAATGGCAGAGCTTCTGCACGGCGGAAAGCTCCTCCTGGTATTCCTTATGCAGGGCGAGGTCCAGCCGGCCGGTGCCGACGCAGTAATCGGTGAGATTGTTGAAGGGAGCGGTGTCCCCGGGACGGACGGTGATTTCCTTGCGCATATGTTTCCGCCTTTCTCTGAGGGTTGACAGGGCTGGGAATGTTTTGTATCTGTATACAGTATAGTGGATAAAAAAGGAAAAAACAAGATTTGTCCAGACAAATTTACAGGGACAAAAAATGCCCTCCCGGAGGATCCGGGAGGGCAGGGAATATGTATTTGCCGGAATCAGGCGGCAGGAGCTTCCTCGGCTTCGGGAGCTTCCTCGGTCTCAACAGCGGGGGCATCCTCGGGGGTCTCCACAGCGGGACCGGAGGTGGGCACGAACATGTTGACGAGCTCGGGGTTCTCCTGGGCCAGGTTGGCGAGGATGGTCATCATGCCGGAGAGCACCTCGGTGTTGAAGAGGGAGGAGTCGGTTTCGGTCATTTCCGCAACCTTGAGCTCCTTCAGGTCAGCGCCGGCTTCAAACACGGGAGCCTCATGGCCGATTGCCACGTTGACGCCGAAGCTGAAGCTCTGGGCAGCAGCCTTGACATCGAAGTGGACGGAAACCTTGGGGGTGTCCGCCAGGTTTTCACCCTTGACAGTGAGGGCCAGGTTCATTCCGGAAGCGGCATTGACCAGGGAGGCGTCCACATCGAGGGTCTGCTTCTGGTTATCCGCAACCAGCTGGACATTCAGCTGATCCAGGGCCTTCAGGGTAACGGTGGTTACCTGGCCGGCGCTGAGGGCGTTGAAGGTGATGGACTGAGCGTCCTTCACCAGGGAGACGTCCACGCACTTTTCCTCCGCGGCATTGGTGTACATAGCGGCGGAGAGCACGGGCAGGTTTTCATCGGGGGTATCGGCGATGTTCTTCAGGGCGTTCTTGACGGTTTCCGGATTGAACCGGTCGCCAAGGAGATTCTTAAGGGGAGCGGCGGCCTCGTTGCTGAGGATGCTGTCCACGGCGGTCAGGACCATGGTGACGGCTTCCTTGGTGGTGAGGTTGAAGGGAACCTTGGTGGTGAATTCCTTGCCGTTCACGGTGAAGGTGCCGGTTTCAGGCTCGCCCACAGCGGCATTGACCTTGGCAAAGAGCTCGGTGAGAGGGGCCGACACGGCGGTAATCAGCGCCTGGATATCGGTGCCCCCAAACGCGTTTGTGAGCTGCTGGCTCAGCTGGGCGAAGGGGTTATTGGCCTGGAGGTACTCGTTGCTCACCACCAGCTTCGTGGAGGGGAAAAGGTTGGACACAGCGGCCCAGCCCTCGTCCTGCGCCTTCACGGCCAGGGAGGCAACGGGCTTGCCGCCCAGCAGGAACTGCACCTGGGCAGCGTCCTTCTGGGCTGCGTAATGCAGGGAAAGACCGTTGAACAGCTTCAGGACGGCGTCCACGGGAATGGTGGAGCCTTCAGCAGCGGCGAAATCGCCGGAAGCTTCCAGGCTGATGTCCGCGGAAACGGGCTGATCCGCCGCGCCCATGCCGCCGATGACGCTGGTAAGGGCGAAAATGATGGCGATAATGCCGGAAAGCAGGTTTGTCGAAAGGTTGGCCATACTTCATTCACTCCTGTATAAATCAGATTCCGGAAAACCGGTTAAAGTATTTTAACACGATAAAGCAAAAAAGGCAACCAACCGCCTGCAGGACGCTGAAGTGAAAAGGTTGCTTCCAGTACCGAAGCGTGAGGGAAGGAACTGGAA
>CAMHSI010000069.1 GCA_946187775.1 uncultured Clostridia bacterium | reverse complement strand
TGTATACTCCTCCGGCTTCCGGAACAGCGTGTTGATGGGGCAGTCCGGTATACTGAAGCTGTTTTCCGTGCCTTCATACTCCCCGAAACACATTTCCATCAGCCGGTCATCCGTCCGGATGGGAACCTCCCGGCCCCGAAGCACGATTTCCGCCGTTTCCCTCGCCCGAACCAGGGGCGAGCAGAAGCAGATATCCAGGGGAACATCCCTGTACTCCTCCCCTGCTTTCTCTGCCATCCGGCGGCCTTCCTCATTCAGCGGTATATCCGTTCTTCCCTGAAGCTTGTGCCGCACATTCCAGTCTGTGCGGCCGTGCCGCATGATGTACAGCATAGGGCCGGTGATCTCCTTCTTTTTTTTTCGATTTTACCATGCCGGAAGGAGCCGTGGCAACCCGCTTCCCCTTTCGGCTCCCTCCGGGGCAGGATAAACCTCGGGGTGCGGCGAAAACATGCTTGAATCTTCCGTCGGCAGAAAATGCCGGGCGTCCGGCACAGGAGGAATCCATATGAACAGTTTCCTGAAAAGCGTTGCGGATACCCCCGCCCCGTACGGCACGGCCGTTCTGTGGTGGCTCGGGCAGATGGGGCTGCTGATCAAAATGGGAGAGACGCTGCTGTGCGTGGATTATTACGCCTCCCCCTCCCCGGACCGGCAGGTTCCGCCGCCTGTCCCCGCCGGGGAAATGGCCGGCGTCACTGCCTTCCTCGGCACGCATGACCACCTGGATCATATCGATCACGATTCCTGGCGCACCTGGGCCCGCCGGTGCCCGGATGCCCTTTTCGTCTTCCCGGAGGCACACCGGAAGTCCGTCCTGGCAGACGGCGTCCCGGAAGAAAAATGCCGCGGCCTGAACGGCGGCGGCAGCTGCACGGTCCGGGATGTGAAGATCCATGCCGTTGCGGCGGCCCATGAATTCCTTTCCCGGGATCCGGAAACCGGCCTGTATCCCTGCCTGCAGTATATTATTGAGGGCAACGGAATACGCATTTACCATGCCGGGGATACCCTGCGCTATGAAGGGATGCTTCCCCTGCTGCATTCCTGCGGCCCGGTCGATGCCGCGCTTCTCCCCATCAACGGACGCGACGGTTCCCGGTACCGGCGGAACTGCATCGGCAACATGACCTTCCAGGAAGCGGCCGACCTTGCCGGGGAGCTTCGTCCCGGCCTTGTGATCCCCGGCCACTGGGACATGTTCGCCGACAACCCCGGCGATCCGGAAGCCTTCGCGGATTACCTGGACGCCAAGTACGGCGGCCTGGTTCCCTGCGTGATTCCCCGGCACCTTTCCCCCATCCGCCTGGAAGCGCGCAGCCGCTGACCTTCTCTCCCCTTCTGCGTCAAATACCCCTCCGGGGTTTCATTCACCGTCCTGCAGCACAGCCCGGATACATTCTTCGATGCCCTGCGCTTTTCTCAGCATTCTTTTTTTCCGTATGTCCCCTCCGGCCGGCCATTCCATCAGCTTCTTGATCCTTCCCAGCGCCTGGACCGGCAGGTACCTGCCCTCCCATTCGCGGTACAGGCGGGTATACCATTCTGTCAGTTCCCCGCTGCCGGCGGGAGGCCCCCCGCGAAGCCGCCGGGCCAGGGCGGGATCCGCCAGCAGGCCCCGGCCGATCATAACCGCTTCCGTTTCCGGGCACCGGTCCAGCAGGGCGGAAACATCCTCCGGCGTCCGCAGGTCCCCGTTGTAAACCGGGTGGGGAAGGCCGCTCCGGACCGCCTCAAAAAAGGCTTCCGGATGCTTTCCGCCCGTATACTGCTCCTTCATGGTCCGCACATGAACCGTAACGTGGTCCAGGGGATACTCCGAGAGAATCCTTAGGATCCTTTCCCATTCAGAAGCCTCTTCATATCCGATGCGGGTTTTCACGGAGAGGGATACGGGAAGAGATTGGGAAAAAACATAATCCAGGAAGGACTGCAGGTAGCCGGGATCCCGGAGCATGCCGCTGCCGCGGCCCCGTTTTGTCACCGTCGGGGACGGGCAGCCCAGGTTCAGGTCCCCGCAGGTATAGCCCAGCTCCTTCACCCAGGCGAGCCAGGCAAGCAGCTGGTTCGGGTCCCTGGTCAGCGCCTGGGGCAGCACCTCCAGTCCCCTGTTTTCCTCCGGGTCGATATCCCGTTTTTCCCGGGACAGCAGGGACATGGTCTGGGTCAGTTTGTGAAAAGGAAGGCAATATACATCCACGCCGCCGAAAATCTCCCGGTGGACGCGCCGCAGCGCCGCGTCCGTGATCCCCTCCATCGGTGCGAAAAACACCCGCATTTCCTTCTGCTGTCCTCCCTCTGTCCTCACTCCGTCAAAAGCTGTTCCAGCTTCTCATCGTCATATTCCACTTCATTGGAAAAAACGCGGGCCTTTTCCGCAAGGTCCTGGACCGACTGCCCGTCCCATCCCTCCGTGATCCGTTCAAAAGCCCGGTCCACCAGGCGGATCCGCTCCTCCACCCGCCCGTCATACAGGGCGTCCGCAAGGTGGCGGTAGATCAGGTATTCCCGGAGCCTGGCAGCAGGGCCGTCCCCCGGCACGGATGCCAGGAGCCGGTCCCGGCAGCTTCTCAGCTCCGTTTCCTCTTCCGAAGGGACCGTCGGCTGCTCTCCCGCTTCCTCCGGCAGGGGCACCAGGCGAAGGGGGCGGGGGCTTTCCAGGATCAGCCTTGCCGCTTCCTCGCAGGCCATGCCCAGGCCGATTTCAATCCGGTCGGACCAGTAATTGCGGAAGCGCGGATGATCCGCGCAGATCTGGCACAGGGCGTCCTCCCCCGCCTGCAGGATGATCTCGCACAGGTTCCCCTCATTCAGGAACGGGCACCTTTCCTGCCCGCCAAGAATGAAATGGGGCTCCGGGGCAGGAGCAATGCAGCGCCTCAGCTTTTCTCCCAGCGGGCCCTCCATGGCACGGTACCGCTGCAGGGCCTCCGGATCCACATCGATCTCCCATCCCGCGCAGCAGGTATGCCTGCACGCCCCGGCGGTGCACCGGAAGCCGGAATAGTAATCCGGCGCGAACACCTTCATTGCACACATTGTAGGAATGACTGCCTCCGTTTCTCCCTTTTCCGGCCTGTGTGAATGTCCGGATGCTGAATCTCCCGATCGGAAGTATGATAAAGAATCATCATGACCTGGACTCCTTCAGTTTTTTGGCCGCTTCTTCCCGCTGGCGGCACATCTCCGCCCAGCTGGTCATATTGGCCAGCCGCCCGGCAAACTCCTCCATCACCGCCGGGATATCAATCTTCTGGGGGCAGATCGCCGCGCAGGCGCCGCAGCCGATGCAGGCGGAGGGTTTCTTATCCTCCGGCAGCGCATCCATCTGCATGGGAACGGTCATGCTTTTTGCGAACTTCAGGTCATTATACGCATGGATCAGCATGGGAATATCCAGCTGCATGGGGCAGCCGTCGCAGCAATAGCGGCAGCGGGTGCACGGCAGGGAATCCTTCATCTTTTCGGCAATCTCCGCCAGCAGCGCCGCCTCCCCTTCCGTCTGGGGATCCCCGCCGGTGAAGGTATGCACATTATCCACCATCTGCTCAAAATCGGACATGCCGGAAAGCACTACCTTCACATTCGGCAGGTTCTGCAGCCAGCGGAAGCCCCAGGCGGCCGCGCTCTCGCCGGGACGCAGCTGCAGCAGGCGCTCCTCGTCCTCCTCCGGCAGGGAGGCCAGCTTTCCGCCCCGAAGCGGCTCCATCACCCATACGGGGATGTTCCGCCCGGTCAGCAAATCATATTTTGCCTTGGCGTCCTGGAGTGTCCAGTCCAGGTAATTCAGCTGGATCTGGCAGAATTCCATACTGTCCCCGGCATAATCCAGGAACTTCTCCAGGCCGTCCGGCCGCGCGTGGCTGGAAAAGCCCAGGTGACGGATCCGCCCTGCGCGCTTCTGCTCTTTGAAGTAATTCAGGATATCCCATTTGGGATCGGTATAGACGCCGAAGGACTCCTCACAGACGTTATGAAGCAGGTAGAAATCAAAATAATCCACGCCGCACTTTTGAAGCTGTTCCTCAAAGGTCTCCGCGGGATTATAGGAGGAAAGGATCTGGTGGCCCGGATACTTGTCCGCCAGGTACCATGTATCCCGGGGATACTTCGCCAGCGCCTTTCCGATGGCGATTTCGCTGCGGCCGCCGTGGTAGGGCCAGGCGGTATCAAAATAATTGATGCCGTGGGCAATGGCATAGTCAACCATGTGCTGCAGCTCATGCTCGTCAATGGCGCCTTCCGCCGTCTGGGGCAGGCGCATGCATCCGAGACCGAGGCGGGAAAGCTGGACTCCGCAGGCTTCGTTCGTCTTCATGGGCGGTTCGCTCCCTTCATGTATCAATGTCAAAAAGATGGTCGCACAGATTCGTTCCAATCATAACATACCGTAAAATCGGAGGCAACAGAAAAACGGGCCGGATCAGCCGGCCTGTACCTGATAGTCCTTTTTCATGCCGTGGGCGCCGAAAATCTGCCATGCTCCCGCCCCCAGCCGCTGCATGAACGCCCGGCGCTCCTCCGCGCACAGCTCCGGATCGGTATCCACGGAAGTCATCAGCACCGGGGCATATTGATTGTACGCTTTTTGCTCCCGGGTCATGCCGTGGGTGTTGATGAACACATCCCCGGTAAACGCAATATGATGCGCATAGTCAATGAGTATGATTTCCCCGGGCAGGTGGCCGCCCTGTCCCTCATATACTTCAAAGCGCAGCTCGCCGAAGCGGAAAAAGCCGATCTGCTTCAGGGGCTCTCCCTGGTCTTCTCCTGTTCCCCACAGGGCTGTAACCTTCTCCGGCGTCACGGGCCGATATCCCGTCAGCGTTTTGCAAATGTTGATATAAGGCCGGTGAAGCGGATTCTGCTCCCTGAATCCGTTCTTCCCTTCATATTCCAGCAGCAGGCACTCCCTGGTTTTTTCGCTGGCGAAAACCTCGTCAAACAGGGAAAGCAGTCCGCAGTGATCCACATCCGCGTGTGTGACGAGGATGCTTTTTTTCATCGTTTCCCATTCCGGCAGCAGCTCCCGGAACAGGGAAACCATTTCTTCCCTGTACAGGGCGTAGCCGCAGTCGATAAACAGGGTTTCACCCCGGCTGCGGAGGATCGCTGTGTTGCTTCCGCAGGGTGGTTCAATCAGGATGATTTCCGTATCCTCCGTAATCCTGTGCCTTGAGATCCTGGGGGTAAACGCGCTGCCCCGGGACACGGACAGCAGCTTCGCGAAGCGGCTGATGCTCTCAAAGGTCTTGAAGGGAGAAAGACCGTTTTCATCCAGCATCTGCATGATCATGTTGGAGTTCACCAGCAGGCCTTCCAGGGCGGACTCCGGCAGGCCCGTCTCTTCCATCAGGCCCAGCACAAAGGAACGGTAAAAAATGCTGTTGTCAAAAACCTTCTCGCTGTGGTTGTAGTCGATGACCCGGACCGGGCAGATTTCCTTTGCCCGGGCCACAAATTCATGCAGCTTTGTTTCGTCCTCCACAAAGAGCCCCATTTTGAACGCCTGGTAATCTGTTCCGTTCTCCTGGGAGCTGATGTAGGAAATATTCAGCCTGTATTCCTGGATCAGGCGGAGCACCTCTGTTACGCTCCCGGGCCGGTCCTTCAGCATGAATTCCAGCAGCACAACAGCCCTGGCCTGTTCATCCCCCTTCAGGTAGCCGATCCCGGCCAGCATGGCGTCCGCCTGCCGGATCTGTTCCTCCGTGCCTTCGGCGTCGATAAAAAGCGTGTGCGAATCCACCGCCTTGTTATAGCTGACGCGGGTAATGTTCATTCCCAGCGTGGCGAAGCATTCGCTGGCTTTTAAAAACGCGCCGATGTGGTTCGGCATTGTGGTGACATAAGTCTTTTTCATCCTGATCCCCCGGGAATGCGCAGGCTGCCGCCCACGGGCGGCTGTCATTCCGCGCTCAAGAATAACACAACGGGTCCTGTCCCGCAATAAAAAGTCCTCAGGAAAGCTCGATATCCAGCCACCTTCCCCGGCGAATCCTGTGATGCAGCAGCCGGTCCCTGACAATCTCGGCTTTTTGCTCTGCTGACAATTTGCTTTTGTGCATAAAAACACTCCCTCCACAGGACAGTTTTCATTTTACTGTCTCTTGTGAAGGGAGCATATCATTTTTTCAGCCCCTTTTCGGCGCTTCGCCGGATGCAGCCCGGGGCTGCGGGTCACTCCGGACTGCCCTGCGGCCCCGGATTCAGGCTGATCACGGGGACGGGTCCCTTCAGCAGGGGCTCAACCGGTTCCTTTTCCTCTTCCTTCCTGTCAGGCCGCGGAGCGACGACGGATCCGCCGGACATCCGGTCCGCTTCCTCCAGGCTTACGCTGCGCGTCTTCTTCTCGTCCATGATGTTTTCTCCTCCCGCTCTTCGGATGGATCATTCCCCCGCATGGTCAGCCAATGGGATCCAACTGGATCAGGCAGCCGGTTATTCCGCGGCCTGGAAGGAACCCTGGCTGAGCTCAACGGAAACCAGCACGTCGGTATAATACGGTTCTGTAATAATCGTTCCCTGGGGCATATCCTGGTTCCCGATGGATGCTGCGGGAGCCATCGCCTCGATGGATTCGACCAGGGCTGCGTCATTTTCGGACAGTCCTTCCTCGCTCTCCGCTTTCCATGCGCTGCGCTCCTCCTCGCTCATCATGGACAGGGCGTCGGAGACTGTGCACGCCCGGGTCCAGAATATGACGTCTGCCCTTCCGGAAGCCAGGGCCACGGCACGCGCGGGACTGCTCACAACGATCAGCTTGATGGGTTTCCCGATCCGCCGGCTGATCTCCGCCAGCACAGCGGTGTTGAAACCGGCCGGGGTGCCGTCGGCTGCCACATAGTCCATGGGAGGCAGGTCGCCTGTAACTGCAACGGTAATGGCGTCAACGCCTTCAAATTCGGGCATCTTCACCGGAACAATCTCTTTGCCTTCAATCAGGTCGGTAATCTGCTCCCGGATCAGCTGATCCAGTGTACCGTCCTCCTTCATGGCGAGGATGGCTGTGTTGAACTCATCCCGCAGGGCGGTGCTGCTTTCCAGCATCAGGAAGGAAAAATCGTTGGAAAGCCTCGTGCTGATGGCAATTTCAGCATGCTTGCTGCGCTCTTTGCTCAGGTCGATGGGATGGATCATAACCAGGCTGTCATTGTTGGCACAGATATATTTCGCCGTATTCTGATAGACTTCCATGGAGCTGATTTCCCGGGCTTCCAGCGCCATGATCATGGAGTCCAGGGAATCATAGAAGATGATTCCGTTCGGCGGGTTTCCCTTCCCGGACTCGGCAGGGGCTTCCTGGCCGTCGGGACCGGGGAACGGGCCTTCCGGCGGAGGCGGAGGCAGTTCTGCATCGGGAACGTCATCGCCGCGGTCCGGCACCTCCCTCTGGACGGAGCCGTCCCTGGTCAGCAGATCGTAGATCGCCTGGCGGGCGTTCTTGTATGCGGTATATTCCTCCTCCGTGGTATTCAGCAGGGTGAGGATGCCGGTTTTCCTGGCAGGACCTTCTTCCTGGGGCCCCTGGGGCGGATTTTCCGCCAGGGCGGGAAGAACCGATGCGGCCAGGAGCATCAGTGCTGCGAGGATGAAGCTTGTGAGTTTTTTCACGTTTGTTCCTCCTTTGCAAATGAATGATCTGCGTTTTTCATGAAACGGTTTCGCTGTTGTAAGACCTTCTGCCGGAATTCTATATTCATTTACAATGCGTGTCAAGATCGTGATACAGGCGCTTTACAGCCTCCTGAATGCGGCCTGCGCGGAAAATTCAGCGCTTCCGGGAGTGCAGGCTGCCGGCCGCCGCTTCGCGCATCCAATCCTTTACGGCATCCAGCACCTGGTCCAGGTGATGATCATAGCAATGCGTGTCTCCGGGAATGATAACCAGTTTGCCGTTCCTGTATCTTTCCGCTGCCCGGATTCCGTATTCCACCGGCACCGCCTCATCCCGGTCCCCGTGTACGATCAGGACCGGACCGTCAAAGCGGTCAATCGCTTCCTTCACGCGGATCGTCTGGGCAACACGGACATAATTTCCGCTTAAGCCCCGGTCTCCCCAGGCCGGGAGCACATCCGGAATATGGTCCGGATCAAAATGCCGGCCCAGCAGCGTTCCGTTCCTTGCGCCTTCAGGGATCATCCATGCGGGAGAAAGCGGAATCAGTCCTTTGATGACATCGTGCTTCATGGCGCCGGCCAGCATGACCGTCATCCCGCCCTGGGAATGGCCGCAGAGCCAGATATCCGTAACAAAATCAAGGTTCCTGGCGTAATCAATCACCGTCATCGCATTCGTCAGCCATTTGTAAAGCGTGTGATTCTCAAACTTCCCGTCACTGTTTCCGTGACCGTACATATCCACGCGGAGCGTAGCGAATCCGATTTCGTTCAGCGCCCGGGATACCGCCACAATATGCCGCTCCTCCATATGTCCGGTAAATCCATGGATCACAATAACCAGCGGACATTTTTCACCGCCGTTGCAGGGCCTGTCGAGTTTCGCGTTCAGTCTGATGCCATCATCCATGATATACATGCGTTTTCCCTCCATGCTGGATGTTTTCCCGCTTGCCTGTATGGATTATTTTATCATGTCCAACCCGAGGGGGCAATCCAGTC
>CAMHSI010000068.1 GCA_946187775.1 uncultured Clostridia bacterium | reverse complement strand
GGGCACCTACAAGAAGGAACGCTGGGAAGCCGGCAAGAAGTACTTCTCCGTGGCCAGCGGCGGCGGCACCGGACGTACCCTGCATCCCGACAACATGGCGGCGGGTCCCGCTTCCTACGGCATGACCGACACCATGGGCCGGATGCATTCCGACGCGCAGTTCGCAGGTTCCTCCTCCGTTCCCGCCCACGTGGAAATGATGGGATTCCTGGGCGCCGGCAACAACCCTATGGTCGGTATGACCGTGGCGGTGGCCGTGGCTGTGCAGGAAGCTATGAACAAGTAATACTGGATATGATTCGGACGCTCCCGACAGCCTCGGGAGCGTCTTTTTCGGAGTTGGCAGCGTGAAGAAAGAGCAAAAGACAGCCTGGGTGACAGGCGGCTCCAGCGGCCTGGGACTGCACACGGTCCGGGCACTGCGGGAGGACGGGTGGCTGGTGATCGCCGGCGCCCGGAGCTTTCGGGAAAACACGGAGGAGGACGGGGTTATCCGGCTTCCGCTGGATGTGACGGACCCGGAGAGCGTACGGGAATTCTGCCGGAAGGCAGGGGAGATTTCCCCGCCGGACGCGCTGGTGCAGTGCGCCGGAATGCTGGTGCTGGGATCCTGCGAGGAAACGGAGACGGAGGAATACCGCCGGGTGATGGACACCAACTTCCTGGGAATGGTCCGGATGAACCGGGAGGTCCTGCCCCGGATGCGGGAGCGGGGAGGCGGGAAAATCGTCCTGTTCTCCTCCATCAACGGCCTGATGGGAATTCCGTTCCAGAGCGCCTATACCGCCTCCAAGCACGCCATAGAGGGGTATGCGGAATGCCTGGCGGCGGAGGTGAAGCCCTTCGGAATCCGGGTGATGCTTGTTGAACCCGGGGATCACCGGAGCGGAAGCGAAAAATACCGGCCCCGGGCCGCGGCCATGACGCCCGATTCCCCGTACGCGGAGGAGTTTGAAAGCGCCGCGGGGAGGATCCGCCGGGATGAGAACAGCGGATCGGATCCGGACCGGCTGGGGCGGAAGATTGCCCGGACCCTGGACCGGAAACGGATCCCCTTCCGGAAGCGGATCGCCAGCGCGGACCAGCACCTGGCAGTGTATATCCACCGGTTCCTGGGAGCGGAAATCAACAGGACGGTGCTGCGGAAATACTACATCAGAAGGAAGAGGAAAGCATGACAAACCGGATCAGGAGAACCCTTGCCCTCCTGGCGGCGGCGGGGCTGGCTGTTTCCGCCGCGGCGGGAGAAGGCATGGTAACGGAAGAGATCCTTCCCGGCGAAGCGGCAGCCGTTACGGAGAAGGACGGCTGGCACTTTGACGCGAAAGGATTCCTCACCGGGGAAAACCCCGGGGAAGCCTACCTTTCGGAGGATGAGGAAAACGGGGTGTGGCAGTACGCCACGGCAGACCTTTCCATCCGGGTGACGCGGTTTGAGGATCCGGTGGAGAACGGAAAGAAGAAAAAGAACAGCTCCGTCCGGCTGTACTGCGTGGCGGAGGTGTACGCCAGCGAGCGTTCCCCGCTGTTCAGCATTATGACGCCGGAGCCGGAAGGCTCGCCCCGGCCGGACGGATACCGCCTGGTGGAGCCGGAGGACCTGGTGGAGGAGTTTCCGGTGATCCTGGCCATGTCGGATGACTATTACGGATACCGCCAGTACCGGCGGGACCTGAAAAAAGCGACCTGGCCCACCGGGATTATCCTGAGGAACGGGGAAATCTTCTATACGAAGACCCGGAACAGCTCGAAAAAACGGGATTTTCCGCCGCTGGACACCCTGGCGGTGTATCCGGACGGGAGCATGAAGGTCCGGGTCTGCGACGAGATGACGGCGGAGGAGTACCTGGAACAGGGCGCGACCCAGGTGTTCTCCTTCGGTCCCTGGCTGATCCGGGACGGGCAGCGGAATGAAAACGTGGCGGAGTATTCCGCCATGGGGAATTCCGAACCCCGGGCGGTGATCGGAATGGTTGAGCCCTTCCACTACATCCTGATGGTGGTAGGCATGCCGACAGACAATAAAAACGTGGGAGCCAGCGGGGACTGGATCATCGACAAGCTCCTGGAATACGGGTGCACGGAAGCCCTGAACCTGGACGGAGGCGGAACCGCCACCATGGTGTTCAACGGGAAAACCCTGATCCAGGGAAGATGGGACAAACAGAAGAGGCCGCTGGGGAGCATGATTGCCTTCGGCCCGCTGGATTCCTTCGGAGGGGACTGAAAAACCGCGGGAGAAATGCCGGAAGGACTGCGGCGCTTCCTGGAGGAAACAGGCGTATGGCAGGAATGGGAAGGATAGATGCCGCCGGTTATTCCTGGGGGATCCAGACGCCGAGGTGCCCGTCGTCATTCCGCTGGGCCCGGTAGGTCCAGGTGGCCCGGCGGTCGGTGAAGGTCTGTTCAAAACGGTCTCCTTTGGGAGTCCTGTATACCAGGGGCCTGCCCCCGGGAGAGACAGGGACGGTTTCCCCTTCCGGGAAGAGGCGGAAGTTGCCGCCGGTGACCATGAAGCGGGAATGGTTGTTGCCAATGAGGAAGCGTTCCCCGGCAAGCAATTCACCGGAATACTCCCCGGACTCGATCCGGGTGTCGCAGGCGCCGTTCACGCTGCCGAAGCCGGCCAGGCGGTTCCCTTCCCCGTGGATCCGGACGTCGGAATCCCTGAAGACGGCTTTTGCTTCCCCGCTGAAGGTGCCCAGGATGGCGCCGGTGTCGCAGCGGACTTCCGAAATGATCCGGCAGGAGGAGAAAAGCATGTCCGCCGTTCCGTTCATGGTGCCCACCAGCGTGACGCGCTCACAGGCGGCGGAGAGGCGGTAATCCCCGGAAAGCCGGATTCCGGCATCCCCGGAGAAGCTGCCGATGAGCAGGACATCGTTTCCCTCCGCATGCAGGGAAAGGTGAACGTTCTCCAGGTCCAGCTGCGCTTCGCCGACGGAGGAGCCGATGCCCACCACGCTGATGCCGCTGGCGTCGAGATCCAGGGTGCCGCCGCGGATCCGAACCCCCTTTCCGGCACTGGTGCCGCCGCCGATACAGACCGTTTTGTCCCCGGAGGAGCGGATCACCAGCGTGCCCTCCATCTCCAGCAGGATGGTGCCGTAAGGATCGTTATAGTTGGCGCCGATGCCCACGGAATAGTTCCGGGCGTTATGGATGAGCAGGTTGCCCTTTCCCCGGACGGTGAGCCGGGAGGAAGGGGGAACCAGGATTCCGTCCCGGTTCAGGGTGTTCTGCCCCTCCAGGTTCAGCAGGAGGGAAGCGCGGTTTCCCAGGCGGATACAGGGCTCGGTGGGGCCGCTGAGGTTGATGTGGTGCAGGTTCAGGGTGGCCTGCGCGCCGTCCCGGGTCCGGATATACATATCCGTACTGTGGGATTTCTCGCCCCGGAGGGTGTATTCTCCCTGACCCAGCAGGATGCAGGAGTACCTGCGGAGCGCAAGGTCAAGCAGGTCCATGGTTTCACCGGGCTCCGGCTCATAGACGCGCAGCTCCCTGCTGCCCTGGGAGGCCAGGAGGTTTTCATCCCGGATTTCCCGAAGCACTTTTTCCGAAACGGAGCGAAGGGGAACGTCCGAAGGACGGCCGGTATAGAATCCCTGGATCAGGTCGACGCCGCAGTCGATGACCGTACGCAGCTCGTCCGGGGTTTCCACGCCTTCCGCCAGGGCCCGGATGCCGTTCTGATGGGCGAAATCGATGGTGTTGCGGACAAAGAGGCGGCGGTTTGAATCCGTGGAGATCCCGGAGATGAGGCCCCGGTCGATCTTGATGATCTGGGGGGCATACCGCAGCAGGTTCAGGATATTGGAGTGGCCGGTGCCGAAATCGTCGATGGCGATCTGGGTCTGGGCACCGGGCTTGCAGATGCGCTTGAGGCGCTCCAGCTCCGCGTCGGAGGCGGGGCTGTCCTCCGTCAGTTCAAAGACAAAACAGTCCAGGAATCCCTCGTATTTGCCGATGAGGGCGTTGCAGTCCTCCTCGCTGAGAAAATGGCCGGGGATGGTGTTGATGAACACCTTGCGTCCCTGAAAGTCCGTGTATTTGCGGACATACTGTTCCATGATGCCGAAAAGGGTGGCGTGCTCCACCTCGTAGAGGCGGCCCTGTTCCCGGGCGATCTTCAGGACTTCCAGCGGAGTCAGGTTAATGATGGAATCCGTGCGCATCAGGGCTTCATAGGCATAGATGGAGCCGCTGTGGGCGTCGATAATGGGCTGGAAGTGGAAGCGGAACAGGTTCTTTTCCATCAGGAGATTGAAGGCGCCGAGGAGGCTGCTGCCGGCCGGGTCCGCTCCGCTGCTTTCCCGGGGCTCCGCGGTGCGCAGCCGGTTGAGGTACAGCTCGCCGGTAGCCATGGAGAGGAGGCTTTCCAGGGGTACCGGATTCCAGTTCCTGTCCAGGTGGGTGACGCCGCTGCTGACCTCCAGGTAATAGGGCTTGGTGGTTCCGGAATTGTACTTTTCGATCTGGCGGAAGAAGGAGGAGCTGCTGCGCCGGATGAGGGCGTCCAGCTCTTTTTCATCCGTGGGGGCGTCCACCACGGCGAACATATCCTCGCTGATCCGGGCAATGTGCATGGCCTCCGGATTGGCGGAGAGCAGCGCCCGGGACACGGTGCGGATTACTTCTTCGGTCTCGGCCATGCCGTAGGTTTCATAGATCCAGGAATAGCGGGACAGCCCGTATACGGAAACGGAGAGGATCCTGCTCCGGAAATTTTCCTGGCCGGCGAAGCCCTCATACCAGCGGGTGAGCCCCTTCAGGTTGGAAATGCCGGCCACGCTGTCCGTGTACAGGTTATTCTCCAGCCGGGCTACCAGCTGCTGCTGGCGCATGCGGCCCAGCTGGATGGAGGCAATCAGGTTCAGCACATCCGACAGCCGCTTGATCAGCTGGGCGTCAGCGGTGAGGTCCCGGGTGTGGGCGGCGAAATAGCCGCAGACCCGGGTGTCGGAATGAACGATGTTCAGGATGGTTACGCCGGTGGAGGCCGGGCAGGGCAGGGGCAGGTCCCGGAGATACACCTTTCGCAGGGCGGGAGGCTGGTCCGGGTCGCTGTGGGGAATCATGAGCAGCTCCTCTTCGGGATGATCCGGCATATGATCCATGTCCGGATTGGTCTCCAGGAGGCTGCGGTTGAGATAAAGCGCAGAGCCCGGAAGGAGCATTTCCGCTACCTTTCCGAAGAAGGGATACATCTCCTTCTCCTCCAGCATCCGGTCCACGTCGTAGTACATGGTGTTTTCATGCGTGAAAAGGACCTCCGCCTGGCGCAGGGTATGCAGGACATTGAAGCGCTCATGCAGGACGGCGGGGCAGCCGCAGGATTCGGAGAAGATATTGCTGTAATGGTGGGTGAGGACGGCAGGTTCCTCCTCCCGGGAGGGATCGAAGGAGAGGATGCGGTCCATGACAATCCGGGCCAGCTCCGGGGAATTGCTGTCACAGGTGGTCAGCTGGGGCTGGACAAGGTAGGCGGTGGGGGTTCCGTCAAAGCCGGTGACGATAACGTCCTCCGGGACGCGGATGCCGCTGCGGATCAGGAGGTCGCATACGGCGGCGCCCATGCTGTCATTGGCGCAGAAGATGGCCCGGGGAAGCTTTTCCCGCTCCTGCATCAGGGAACGTACGATCTGCACGGCAACCGTGTCCAGGAAATTCCCGTAAGCGAAGCAGTCCTCCCCCGAAGGAAGGCCGAACTCCCGCATAACCTCCTGCCAGCACTTCAGCCGCAGGCGGGAATTATCCTCCTCCGGCAGGCCGCCGATGAAAAAGCTGTCCCGGACCTGATGCTTCCGGAGAACATGGCGGATCAGCTCCTTGTAGGGAGCTTCATAGTCGTCGATCACGCTGTCGCAAAGGGGATGGCGGCCGCCCAGGTACAGCACGGGGATCTTCCGGCTCCGGGCGCCCTGGATCAGGCGCTCCAGCTGGTCCGGATCATAGATGTTCCCGTGGAGGATCACCAGGGCGGAAAGCAGGTCATACCGGACCATGTCGTAGACACAGCCGGTGACATTTCCGCCCCGGGTGGACCAGTACCAGTCCATGGACGAATTGAACACAAGGACCCCGAAGCCTTCCGCTTCGGCAGCCTTGCCGAGCTCGCAGAGAAAATCCTCCTTCAGGAAGGTATGCGCCTGTGACATGCAGACACCGATCCATTTCGGCCTGTCGATGATATCGACTTTTTCTTCCATGCCATCCTCCGATAAAAAAGATACACTGAAAAAACAACAAAATATAAGAATGTAATCAGGCTGGGAAAAGTATAGCATATCCGCGGAAGAAAAGGAACACCGGCATTGCGAAAAGCGGGGAAATAAGGTATACTGCCACCTGCATTCAATGATGCGGTGAGTTCGAAACCATCCTCACCGGGGAATCACTCCGGCGTTCCCCAAACAAAACTAAGGAGCAGAAAAAATGAAAAACAACAAGGTACAGCAGATTGCTTTCGGCGGCGCGGTTGCCGCCCTCTATGTGGTCCTGACCTGCGCGGCCGCGACATTGAACCTGGCCAGCGGCGCGATCCAGGTGCGCTTCTCGGAAGCGCTGACGATTCTTCCGGTCCTGATCCCCGCCGCGGTTCCGGGGCTTGCCATCGGCTGCCTGCTGGCGAACCTCCTGACGGGGTGCGCGCTCTGGGATGTGGTTTTCGGATCCCTGGCCACGCTGCTCGGCGCGGTGGGAACCTGGCTGCTGCGGAAGAAGCCCTTCCTGGCATGGATTCCCCCGGTGGTCAGCAATATGGTGATTGTCCCCCTGGTGCTCCTGCACGTATACGGGGTGGCGGACTTAACGGTATTCGGGCATACCTTTGCGGGGAATTCCCTGTTCTGGATGCTGATGGTGACGGTGGGAGCCGGCGAGGTGATCAGCTGCGGTGTACTGGGACTGCTGCTGTATCATTCCCTTCGGAAGATTCCCCAGCTGAAAAAATAACAGAAGGCCTGAACAAAGGAGGTCACACCGGATGGGCAGTGTTGTGATTCCCATGAACCTGGGAAAAGACAGCTATGACATCGTGCTGGAGCGTGGAGGCCTCGGCCGGGCCGGGAAAATACTGAACCTTCGCCGGAAGGTCATGATTGTGACGGACAGCGGCGTGCCGGAGAAATGGGTGCGCGCGCTGGCGGAGCAATGTGACACGGCGGAGGTTTTCTGTTTTCCCCAGGGGGAAAAAAGCAAGAACCTGGACACCTTCCGGGACCTGCTGCGCCGGATGCTGGCCTTCGGCATGCGCCGGGAGGACTGCGTGGCGGCGGTGGGCGGAGGCGTATGCGGGGACCTGGCCGGGTTTGCCGCGGCCTGCTATATGCGGGGCATCGAATTTTACAACTGTCCCACCACGGTGTTGAGCCAGGTGGATTCCTCCATCGGGGGAAAGACGGCGGTGGACCTGGACGGAATCAAGAACATCGTGGGCGCCTTCCACCAGCCGGGGAAGGTGCTGATTGACCCGGAAGCGCTGGGGACCCTGCCGGCAAGGCAGACGGCCAACGGCCTGGCGGAGGCGGTCAAGATGGCGCTGTGCTTTGACGCGGAGGAGTTTTCCCGCTTCGAGACGGAGGACGCCGGGAGCCGGATGGACGGAATCATCGAGGCCGCCCTGCGGATCAAGAAGAGCGTGGTGGAGCAGGACGAAAAGGAGCACGGGCTGCGGCGGGCACTGAACTTCGGGCACACGCTGGGGCACGGGATCGAGGCCCTGCAGGGGGAGAACGGCCTGTATCACGGGGAATGCGTTGCCCTGGGGATGCTGCCCATGTGTTCCCCGGAGATCCGGGTCCGGCTGGAAAAGGTGCTGCTCCGGCTGGGACTGCCCACCCGCTGCGGCGAGGAGGCATCCCGGGTGATGGAGGCGGCGCTGCATGACAAAAAGGCGTCCGGAAACGGAATCATCGCCATCCGGACGGACCGGGCCGGAAGCTTCTATGAGCAGCGGATGACGCCGGAAGAGCTGGCGGAGCGGTATACCGCGGTATTCGGGAGGACGGAAGCATGAAAAACACCTACGGCACCAGCGTGTGTGTTACGCTTTTCGGGGAGAGCCACGGCGCGAAGATCGGCGCGGTGATTGACGGGCTGGCCCCGGGAATTCCGGTGGATGAGGGCCTGATTGCAAGGCAGCTGGAGCTGCGCCGGCCGGCGGGGAGCATTTCCACCGCCCGGCGGGAACAGGACCCGTTTGAGATTGTAAGCGGCGTCTTTGAGGGAAAAACCACGGGCACGCCCCTGACGATCCTGATTCCCAACGCGGACACCCGGAGCGGGGATTACCGGCGGGGAACCCTGCGGCCGGGCCACGCGGACTATACCGCCCGGGTGAAATACCACGGGTTTGAGGATTACCGGGGAGGCGGCCATTTCAGCGGCCGGATCACGGCGGCGCTGACGGCGGCCGGCGCGGTGGCCGTCGGGGCCCTGGCGGGACGGGGTATCCGCATCGGAACCCATATCCTTCGGTGCGCGGGGATCCGTGACGCGGATTTTTCCGGAACGGATGAGGAAATGGACCGGCTGAACGCAGCGGCCTTTGCCGTGCTGGATGCGGAGAAGGGGGCGGAGATGCGCGCCGCCATCGAAAAAGCCGCCGCGGAGGGAGACAGCGTCGGCGGCGTGCTGGAAACGGCGGTGACGGGGCTGCCGGCAGGCGTCGGGGAGCCCTGGTTCGATACGCTGGAGAGCCTCCTGGCCCACGGTCTTTTCGCGATTCCCGGGGTGAAGGGCGTGGAATTCGGCGAGGGGTTCGCCCTGGCGGACATGCGGGGCAGCGAAGCCAACGACGC
>CAMHSI010000067.1 GCA_946187775.1 uncultured Clostridia bacterium | reverse complement strand
CCGTCCCCATGACTCACTGCCAGGGGGCGGGGGATGTGCGTATAAAAAAGTGCCGGGCGGAAACCGGCGGAAAACAAATTGAAATGCCGGATACGGCAGATAAAAAAGAAGGAGGAACCTAAAATGGATGAACTGAATCTGAACGAACTGGAAGAAGTAACCGGCGGCAAGCGCCACTTCTCTCCCGAACCTCCCAAGGCCGGCTGGCTGCAGCACAAAGTGGGCCCCGGGGATACCCTGATCCGGATCGCCAATCGGTATAAGGTGCCGGACTGGAAGCTGATCCGTGAGTGGAACCCCCACATTGATCACTCCACCAACATGATCATCGACGGCGAGTACCTGTGGATCAAGAAGTATTGAGCCTTCGGAAAAGAGTCAGCCCCGCTTTCGCGGGGCTGCTTTTTTATGCCTTCTTCTCCGGGGCCCTGGCGGGCTTTACGGGTTTGTCGGCAGGCTCGTTTCTTTCGGGAGTTTCCGGGACGGGCGTCAGGGGATCGTTTTCCAGTGCCTTCTTTTTGTTTTTGTCCTCTGTGACCTCGATGCTGTGGTCACTCAGGAGCATCCGGAACAGGGGATCCTGCCGGATGGCCTCCGGGGCCTCCTGGAAGGTGAGGCGGGTTTCGGGGGTGACGGCAAAGAGAACGGCGCCGTTCCGGTCCAGGAACTCGGCGCATACGCGGGAAAGCAGCAGCATGGGACACCTCCTTTCTCAGATGCCGTCCATGTAGCGGACGGTGGTGGGGTAGAGGAAACGCACCTCCGAGAACTGGGCGATGTAGGGAATCCGGATGCTCATATGGATGGATTCCGTTTCGCACCGCTGCAGGGGGAGGGTCAGGTTGAAGCAGATCCGGTCCTCCTGGTTCATGTAGACCACCATGCGGTCGGAATAGTCGGAGCCGGCGGACTTGCACCATTTGCAGGGCAGGATATGGAGGGTCTTCCCCTGGCGGGTGACGATGTTGTTTTCCAGCAGGTAGGTCAGGATGCTGCGCTCGGAATCGTGGGAAACCTTCCGGCCCACCAGCTGGCCGTACTGCTCCACGGGGATCAGGACCTGGTTGGGCAGGGCGTCGGAGGAGCAGTCGTTCTTTTCCCACACGGCGGAGAGGGCCCGGTTGATGTCGTTCAGGATCTCGTCCGCGGTCTTGTCCCGCCAGAGGGTGGAGGTGCCCGCCGCGTTCTGGGCGGCGGCGGAGCGGGTCACGGCGGGATTGTTGCAAAGGCCGGTGGAGGAGGCCTTTTTGAAGCCCACGTACACATTCCGGTCCAGCATCTTGTCCAGGTGCAGGCGGATGCCCTTGTTCAGGAAGGTTTCCGGGTCCCTTCCCACCTCCAGCATCTTCATGCGCTCCATGTAGCTGAAGGCCATGTATTCGCCGAAGTTGAAGGTCCGGACCACCTGCTTGGACATGTCCGCCTGGATCACGGGAATGTCGTTGGCGGCGTCAAAAAAGAGGTTGTCGTCGTCCTTGCCGGTGGAGGCGTAGGTCACGTCCACCGTGGCAATGGACTCGGTGATGCCCCCGCCGGTGATGACCGGCATGTCCCGGGGCCAGTCGGTCCCGGTCAGGGGCTCCAGGATCTTTTCGTCCATCTTCTCCAGTTCCTTCATGAGGAAGAGATAGGAGTCGTCGGCGCGCAGATCCGTCACCAGGGGATTACGGGGGATGGGATGTCTTGCGGGATGCTGGATCACGTTTTCACCTCATTCATTTCCAAATTTACAGCAGGTTGCGCCGGGTCAGGACGACCTCCGCGCAGCCGCTGCCGTCCCGGGCGGTGCGCACGGTGGCGCCGGGGAGGAGCAGGGTGGAGCCGTCGGCCCCGGGGATGGTCTGGAGGCCGCCGTCGGATTTGCGGAGGTAAACCTTGCTGCCCGGCAGGGCGGTGGCGTTTCCGAAGTACAGCACCGCCGAGCCCCGGACCATAACGTCCACCAGGTCGCCGGGGGCGAAGGCGGCGGTGCTTTCCCCGTAGGTATCCGGGGTTTTCGCCGCGGCGCGCACGGCGATGCCCAAGAAGTTTTCCTCCGTGGCGGAGGCGTCATAGGGTTTGCAGGCGCATTCCCCGGCCACGTGGAACACCGGGGCCCCGAAGGGGATTTCCCCTTCGGAGGCGTTGCGGTGGGACTGGATCACGTAGTCCACGGAGCGGGAGACCGCCCCGGGGAAACCGCTGCGGAACTGGCTGAGTACCTGGCCCATGGAATCATCTCACTTTCTGTAATTGACGTTGTGCTTGGCCATGATTTTCCGTCCCAGGTCCTGGAAGTCCCCGGGCCTGCGCTTTCCCCCGGCCGCGGCCAGGGCGGCATAGGGGTTCCGGTCCCCGGAGGAGCGCACCTTCCGGAGGTTCCGCTCCAGGTCCCGTCCCGCCTTGCGCCTCTGGGCGGGGGTCATCTGCCCCAGTACCGGCCGGAAGGTCATGACCGCGGCCCGCAGGGCGTCCCGGGCGGTAGGCGTCTCCTTTTCCTCCAGGGTGATGCTGGCCTCGGGATCCGCGGCCTCCTCCAGCACCTCCCCGATGATTTCCGCAATCTCCCCGGTCTCCCCGTCCGTGCCGGGAGCGTCGGGATCCTCCGGGTCCACAGGATCCTCGTCGGCGGCGGGAGGCAGCAGCGCGCCCAGCAGGGCGATAAGGGTATCCAGCCGCTCGATGACCGCGGCCAAAGCTTCCTCGTCCACGGTGACCTCCCGGCCTTCCGGCACCTCCAGGGTCACGGCGGGCTCGCCTGCCGCGGGGGCGGCAGGGGTTTCCTCCAGCAGCTCCTCCAGGACCTCGGCGGCGGTTTCCTCCCCGTCCATGGCCGCCCGGGCCAGGAGCTTCAGGAGGGGCTTGCGGGTTTTCAGGGTTTTCGTGTTCTTCATGGGTACATTTCTCCTTTCACTTTTGTGGTCTTTGATGGAAACGCGGGAACCGGCGCGCCCGGCGTCCACCACGGCGATGTGGTTCCCGCGGATCTTCCGCTGGACAAACTGTCCGTCCTCCTCGCTGAGGGTATAGGTATAGCCGCAGGAGATTTCCCGCTTCCCCCCGAGGATGGCATCAATGAGGATGGGATCGGTGATGATCAGGTCCGCCAGCAGCAGGTCGGATTCCGCCCCGGTGCCCCGGCGGATGTTGTGGGCGTGGCCGGCCTGGAGCCGGCGGATGTTCTCCAGGTCCACCCCGTCCCGGGGATGGTCGTTGGTGACGGGCATTCCCTCAAAGGAAGCCAGGGTTTCCGGGGAGAAGACCTCCTCCTCCGGCCGGAAAACGGGGACCAGGGCATCCCGGGGATATTCCCCCGGGGGAAGCCCCAGCTCCTGGGGCAGGTATTCCTGGGTTCCCGTCCGGGCTACCGGCACGTTCAGGCACAGCAGGTACCCTTCCGGCTCCCGGCGGGAGATGTTTTCCGACAGCCGTGTTCCGTAGTAAAAAATGTTCTTTTCCTCCTTTCGATCTAGGGTTCGTGCTGCCACACCCCGTAGGGGCTGCCCCGGATCCGCAGCTCGCTCCTGGCCTCCTCCCTTGTCAGGAGCCCGGCGGCATAGGCCCGGATCACGGAGTCGGACAGCCGGTCCACCAGCTCCGCCGTCTCCCCGGGGGAGGCGGCGGCAATGGGATTGAAAACAAAGCCCAGGTCCTCCGGCAGGTATCCCCAGGCGGAGAGGGCCAGCACCGGCAGCAGCTTTTCCAGGGCGGGACGCAGGGTGCGCTCCTGCAGCTGGGAAATGGACTCATAGTAATTGCGCAGGTCCGATTCCCCGGTGGCGTTGAGGCCGGCGGGGGACCGGCCGAAGAGCTTCGCCGCGGGGATTTCCGCAGCCCCGGCCATGTCCAGCATGAACTGCTCATAGATTTCCGCCAGGCCCCCGAAGGTATACGGATGGTTTTCCAGGGTATCCCCGGAGGAGAGGACCTGCAGGCCGAAGGAGGTGCGGAAGCGGTTTTCCTCCATCACGGCCTCCCGGATCCGGCGCTTCTGGTCCTCGGTGCCCATGGCCAACAGGTCCCCGAAGTCGGAGATTTTCAGGGTGGTGACGTTGGCCTGGAAGATCAGCTGGGCGATGTTGGCGGAGGCGGCGGAGCGCTTCTGCAGCTCCTCCAGCAGGTGCTCCAGCTCGCTGGCGCCCCAGTGGTTTTCCCCCAGGGCCTCCCGCCGGGGCAGCTCCCGCCCCGTAAAGCGCAGCACCCGGGAATGGTGCATCTTTACGGTACCCAGGCCCTCCAGCTCCGCGGTATAAAACTTCGGGAGCCCGAAATCCGGGTCGTCCAGGTTCTCCTCCAATTCAGAGGAGGGCTCAATGCCCTGCCCCCGATCCAGCACCAGCAGTCCCCGGAAGCATCCCGGCAGCAGGAGCCCCAGGTCCAGGGGCTCCTCCAGCCGGTTCTCCTCCCCCCGGAGGACCATGAGGGCGATGGAGCCCCCGTAGAGCCTGGCCCAGCGGATGGCGTTGGTCAGCTCCTGCCGCAGGGAGTGCCGGGCCTCGAGGCTCCGGAGGGATTCCAGGTCCTCCTCGGGAAAGGGGGCGGAAAACCGGTACCAGGCCCGGGTCATGTCCTCCGACGGCATGTCGATGATCCGCATGGCCAGCCAGTTTTCCCGGTACATGACCGTCAGCTGGTCCGTGTCCGCCGTCAGGCCGCTGCGCCGGAAAAACCCGGCGGAAAGCAGCGGCGAATCCTCCCCCAGGAAGGCGGCGGGATTGGCATACCCGTCGGAAGCCCGGAAAGAGGAAAGGGACGGGGAAGATGAAGGAGAGGAAGAAGCAGAAGCAGGGGAAGAAGAAGGCGGCGGCCGGGAGGGCCGCCGCGAACGGTTTCTTTTTCGCATAGGATCCTTTCTGCCGCTCAGGACTCAGCCCCGGAAGCGGCCGGAGAGGGTATGGATCAGGTAACGGAGGGCATCCATGGCATGGTCGTGGTCCTTGACGGGCTTTTCCTCCCCCCGCTGCCGGGCTTTTTCGTCCCACAGGTATCCGTGGATTTCCCGGAGGAAGCAGGGGCAGTTGTCCCGGTGGACCCGGACCCTGCGGCTCCCGATGGCCACCGCCGTGGCGGCGATGCCCTCCCGGACGTCGTTTTTCGCATCCCGGACCCGAAAGCCGCGGCTCCGCAGCTCCGCCTTCAGGGAGGCGGCGCTGGGATCCACGATGACCGTCGTGTTCCGGTCCCCGCCAAGGAACTCCTCCAGGTCCGCGGCGTATTCCGCGTCGGTTTTCTGCTTTCTCTTTGCCGCGGAGTCCCAGTAGTATTCCTTCATGATCCAGAAGACGGTTCCGTCGTCCATGGCGTCCAGGAAGACACAGGGGTTTGCCGTTCCGTAGTCAATGGACGCGAAACGGCGCGCCTCCCGGTATCTCGGCGGATCTTCATCCGAAAAAGTATTGGCGCCGTCGTCCCACATGGGATATACGGCGCCTTCCGCGCTCACCCATTCCCCCAGGATGTACTGACGGTAAAATACCCCCGCGAAGCTGCGGGCGTAGGATTCCCGGATCCCGGGCGAGAGGGTCAGGTTGTCGTCCATGGTGAAATGGAGGCGGTAAAGGCCGATTTCCCCGGCATGGTCGATGAAGTCCGTTTTGATATAGTGGTAGGCTCCGTTGGGATTGCAGTTCATGAAGATCCTGCTGCCCTCCACGGAGCACCGGCCGATCATCTGGTCGATGAAGGACCGGGGAAAGAGGGCGGCCTCGTCGGCGTAGGCGCCGGCGGCGGTCATGCCCTGGAGCTTGTCCTGGGCGGAGTCGTTGTCCGCCCCGAAAAGGTGGTAGGTGTTGCTCCCGATGACCACCTTCCCCTCCGTCCGCCGGTATTCCCACCCGATCCCGAAGGCCTCCAGCATCCCGAAGAGGGGGGAGAGGACGTTGCGCTTCAGGGCCCCGGCGGTAACCCCGGCCAGGATGAAGTCCGCCCCCTGGAAGCTGCTCTGGCTCCAGAGGAGGAAGGAGAGGATCATGGAAACGGTCTTGCCGGAGCGGATGGCCCCGTCCGCCAGGAAGAGGCGGCAGTCCTCATGGCCGGAGCCCGGCCGCCACCAGAGGAGGCACTGCTTCTGCTTCCGGGAGAAGGGCTTCAGGGCAAAGGCGCTCATTCAAAGAGCTCCCGCACCTGCTCCTCCGGCAGCTGCACCGAGGCCGTCAGGGCGGCCAGGGCTGCCCGGGTGGCGGCTTCGTCGGCGGAAGCCGGGGGCAGGAAGCGGTTATACTGCTGGGAGATGAGGGCGGCGCTCTTCTTCAGCTGCTCAAAGGAGGCCCGGCGGATCTGGATAAGCCCGTCCTGCCGGACGGCCTGCAGGATCTCGGAAAGATCCTTCCGGTAAACCCGTCGGCACCACTTCTCCAGCTTTGCCCGGTCCGTGCCGATATACCCCAGGATTTCCGGCACCTCGCACTGCAGGGCCCCCAGCTCCTCAAAGGCTTCCTTGGTCATTTCCCGCCGGTATCCCCGCAGGACCTGTGATTCGCCCATGGCCGTGTTACCTCCTTGCGTTTCCTTTCGAGGATAGGATAACACGGAGGCGGGCGTTGCGTCAGGAGGCAATCGGTGCATCCGGTGCAGGTTGCGTAATTTCAATGCAGTCCTCCGGCAGCTCCAGGGATTCCAGGGCCTTCCGGTGGTTCCGGATGGCGCTGGACTTGTCCATGTAAAGCAGGTCCCCGATCTGCAAAAAGGTTTTCTCCTCCAGGTAGCGATACAGCAGCACCAGCCGCAGCTTTTCCTCCTTCAGGGAAAGGATGGAGGCTTCCGCCTGGGCCCGGAGCCGGTCCAGGAGGTCGTTTTCCTTTTCCAGCTCCTCCCCGGCCTCTTCAATGCGCTCCAGCATCCGGGCAAAGGGAGCGTCGGCGGCGGGCACGTGCCCGCCCCCAAACCCTAATCGAACCGAGGACACGGCGTCCGCCTCCCGCCGCAGCCGGAGCAGCCGCTCCGTATGGTAGGTAATGCGTCGGGTAAGCTGTCCCACCTGGGAGAGATAGGAGATTTTCGTCATGGCAATTCAGGCTCCTTTCCTTTACAATCTGCTTTTTTATCCTTTACTTCCTGACCGTTCCTGATTCCCCTTACTTCGTCCCTTGCTTTTGCTCCCCGTCCCGGATCCGCTTCATCAGCGCCTCCCCGTCGGCCCCGGAGAGGGTGCGGAACCACCGGGAGGTGAAGAACTTCTCCAGGGAGCGCCGCCGGGCCTCCGACTGCCGGGTGGGCCGGAGGCGGGAGCGGCGGCAGGCATCCGCGTAATCCTCCGCTGCCTGCAGGATCACGGCGTTGGCCAGGGCAGTCCAGCATTCAACCGTCATGGGGTCCATGGGCACGCCTCCTCACATTTGTCAACATCCATATTGTTGTCTGTTGCCATTCAGCAACAAACGCAGTATAAAACACCCGAAAGACCCTTGTCAACCCGGTTGACAACAAAAAAGCAGAAAAAAGTTGACAAAAAGCAATTTTTCAGTACAATAAGCGTGGAGGTGTGGACAAATGGGCATGGATTTGGGATCCTACCTGGCCCTGGCCCGGAGGGAGCGGGGATTCACCCAGCGGGAGCTGGCGGAGAAGTGCGGATCCTGCGCGTCGGAGATCTGCCGGCTGGAGGCGGGAAAGCGCGTCAAGCCTTCCCCTGCGCTGCTGCACGCCCTTTCGGAGGCGCTGCTGGTCAGCTAT
The DNA here is from genome assembly GCA_946187775.1 of uncultured Clostridia bacterium. Classification (GTDB taxonomy): domain Bacteria; phylum Bacillota; class Clostridia; order Christensenellales; family Aristaeellaceae; genus Aristaeella. The sequence continues at coordinate 1,241 of CAMHSI010000067.1, read as the reverse complement.
CCCTATCTGATGCAGCTGGCCGGGTATTCCGCCGGGGAGGCGGAAGAGCTTCCGGAGCAGGAGCCGGAACAGGTTTTCCTGGATGAAAACGGAAACATCGTGGCCCTGACCAGCGGCGCCCGGGATATGATGACCCGGGACGCGGCCTGGGCCAACGCGGCCTTCCGGGTCAGCCGGGAGCTGGACGAGCGGGAGCGCTCCATCCTCACGGACATGGCCATGTCCTTCCTGAAGCGGCGGAAGGAAGAGGGGAAGTAAGCCATGGAGGGGAACTTAAGCGAGGGCGCAATGCTTCGGGTGGACCTGGCCCTGAAAAAGTTCCGGGAGGAATATGATCTCCCCAGTGTCCCCCTGGACTGCTTCGCCCTCCTCCGGGACTGGAAGCGGAAGGGGCCCGATTCCCTGGACCTGACCCTTGAGACCACCGGGGAAATCCGGGACGGATTTGACGCGGTGGTCTTTTATTTTCCCGGGGAGGACTGTTACCTGGTGATCACCCCCCGGCTTCCGGCAAACTGGAAAAGCTTTTCCTCAAAAAGAAGAGTGAACTTCACCCTGGCCCACGAGCTGGGGCATATCGTCCTGGGCCATGTAAAAATCCCGCCGAAATATAAAAACAGGGACACCCTCCTCCTGGAGGACCGGGAGGCGGACGCCTTTGCCGCAGGCCTCCTGATGCCCGAGGAGGTCATGGGCCTTTTCCGCTCCCCAAGGGAGGCGTCCGTGTCCCTGCTGGTGTCGGAGACCGCAGCAGCCAGGAGGATGCGGGAGCTGGGGATCCCCATGGAAAAGAAGACCTGTCCCGCCTGCGGCTTCCATGTGCCCCCGGGGGCAAGGTTCTGCCGCATGTGCGGGGAGCAGCTGCTCCCGGGCCCCAACCCCATGGATCCCCCGGAGGTCTTCTTCCTCCCGCCCCTGGAAAAAACCTGCCCCCTCTGCGGGGGCGAGACCCCCTTCGGCGGGGACCTGTGCCGAAACTGCGGCGTCAGCCGCAGGAACTTCTGCTGCCCGGAATACGACCAGCCCAGGCACTTCTGCCCCCCGGACGCCCGGTACTGCGAAATCTGCCATGCGGAAACGGAATACCGGTACTGGCGGGAAACAAAACCGGCCCTGGAATCCAGGAGGCCGGGATCTGAAAAAAACTGAAAAATACACCCATGCGGCGGTTAACGTCCATATTTTGAGCGGTGAATGGGCAGGGATTACCTGTCGGATTTTCGGGAGAACCCTGAACTTAT
>CAMHSI010000066.1 GCA_946187775.1 uncultured Clostridia bacterium | reverse complement strand
GCAGGAAGCGCGTAGAATATACCCCTGTGCTTTTCAGCACAGGAAAAAAGGGGTGAAGCACATATGCCGGATCAGTTTTCAAGAACGCAGCTTCTTCTCGGCCCGGAGGCCATGGAACGCCTGGCCCGCTGCCGGGTGGCCGTATTCGGCGTCGGCGGCGTGGGCAGCTATACGGTGGAAGCGCTGGCCCGCTCGGGCGTCGGCGCGCTGGACCTGATCGATGACGACCGGGTCTGCCTCACCAACCTGAACCGCCAGCTCTTTGCCCTGCGCAGCACCGTCGGAAAGTACAAGGTGGACGTGGCGCGGGAGCGGATCCTGGATATCAACCCGAACTGCGCCGTAACGACCTACAAAACCTTCTACATGCCCGAAAGCCGTGAACAATTCGATTTTACCAAATATGATTATGTCGTGGACGCCATTGACACCGTGAAGGGAAAGCTGTCCCTGGCCGAGCAGGCCCAGGAAGCCGGCACCCCCATCATCAGCGCCATGGGCGCCGGCAACAAGCTGGACCCCTCCGCCTTCCGTGTGGCGGATATCTACAAAACCTCCGTCTGCCCCCTGGCCCGGGTCATGCGCAGCGAATGCCGGAAAAGGGGCATCCGCCGCCTGAAGGTCGTCTACTCCACCGAAACGCCGGTCCGGCCGCTGGAGGACGCCTCCGCTGCCTGCCGCCAGAACTGCATCTGTCCTCCCGGCACCCGGAAATGCACGGTGCGCCGGGATATTCCCGGGTCCACCGCCTTCGTTCCCTCCGCCGCGGGGCTGATTATTGCCGGGGAAGTGATCCGGGACCTTTGCGGGAACTTAATTGCTTCTTCCCGGGAAAAAGGCGGCTGACTTACAGCCGCTTGCTGTTGGCATGACCGAAATAGACAATCTTCGGCCGGTGCTCCATCAGCATCCTCCAGTCCTCCGCCAGCCCGGGGTTGCCTGCATAGCCGGCAAGGAATTCCCGCGGCTCCAGGTCCCCCACGATACAGCCGCCGGAATCCAGCACCAGGGCCACGCTGTCCCTGCTGTGGCTCTGCAGGGGCACAATCTCCCCTTCGATTCCCAGCGTCTTCAGGAATTTCCTGCTTTCCCTGCAGGAGATTTTTTTTGCCTGTTTCAGGTTCATCCGCACATACTGGCTGTTGTTCGGATAGTACAGATCCTCCGCCATGGAGGCCGTAAGGACCTGAACATCGGGAATCAGCAGCTGCACTCCCATTTCCTGCAGTTCCCCCAGCAGGCCCATATGGTCCGGATGATAATGGGTAGCCATCATCCAGGTGATATCCTTCACCTGGACGCCGGCGTCACGGATCGATTTGAAAAAGCGGGGCATCAGGCCGGAATAGTCGGTATCCACCAGCAGGTTCCCCTTTTTCCCGGGGACCAGGAACGTATTGGTATTCCCGTATTTGAGCAATACGGGATCAGGCGCTTCCATCAGGCATCCCTTTCCGTTTTGTTTTTTTTCAAGAATAGCACAGTTTTCCTTTTTTTTAAAGCATGCCGCCCAAGTGGGAAACAAAAAAAGCTGCCGGTTACAGCAGCTTTTTCCTCATTTCCTCCCCGGTCAGCGGAGACAGGTCCGCCGGTGCCACATCAAAGAGGGTCTTGCATCCGAAGATGCCCCGGGTATGCATCCGGGCCACCGCCCGGGCGCAGGCCACCAGCACACTGGCGGTGAACTGGGGATTGGAATCCAGCTTCAGGGAGAATTCCATCGTATGCTTGTATTTTCCGCCCTCCCCGGTGGTTCCGCTGCGGATCACCGTGCCGCCGTGGGGCAGCTCCGCGTGGTTCTTCTTCAGCTCCTCTTCGGAAATAAAGGTGACGGTGGTATCATAATCCGCGAAATAATTGGGCATCTCCCGGATTTCCCGCTCAATGCGCTCCAGGTCCGCGCCCTCCTCCGCCACCACAAAGCATTCCCGGGTATGCTTCTGCCGGGTGGACAGGTCCGGATTCTCCCCGCTGCGAACCCTCTCCAGCGCTTCGGGCACCGGCACGGTATACTGGCGGGCGTCCTTCACCCCGGCGATGCGGCGTATGGCGTCGCTGTGGCCTTGGCTGACGCCCCGGCCCCAGAAGGTGTAGTCCTTTCCCTCCGGCAGGACGCTGTTCATGTACAGCCGGGCCAGGGAGAACAGGCCGGGATCCCAGCCGGCGCTGATCAGCGCCGTATGGGCGCTGCTGAAGGCGGCCCGGTCCACATTGTCAAAATGCTCCGGGATCTTCGCGTGGGTATCGAAGGAATCCACCACGTTGAAATGCTCCGCAAGGGACGGGGTCATCACCGGAAGGTCCGTGGCGCTGCCGCCGCAGAGGATCATCACGTCGATATCCGCCGTATAGTCCAGCACCGTCTCCGCCGGGTATACCGGCACGCCGGTTTCCGTCTGCAGGGAGGCGGGATCCCGCCGGGTGAACACGCCCATCAGCTCCACATCCGGATTCTGCCGCACCGCGGCCTCCACGCCGCGTCCCAGGTTCCCGTATCCGTAAATCGCAATCTTCATACCATTCTCCTCCGCAACCTTCAATTTCCCGCGCCGATGAACCGTCAGCCCTCCGCCAGCAGGTCCTTCATGTCGTACATCCCCGCCGGCTTTCCGATGATAAAGGCCGCGGCCTTCAGGCTTCCCTCGGCAAACACGCCCCGGCTGAAGGCCTCGTGCTTCAGGGTGATCCGCTCATTCTGGGTACCGATCATCACCTCATGAACGCCGACGATATTTCCCATCCGGATGGCGTGGATCCCCACTTCATCCGGCGTGCGCTTTCCCTGTCCGAAGCGGCCGCAGTTGGCTGTCGCGCCGGGGCGGACATCCTTCACGGCGTTGAACAGGCTCAGGGCTGTTCCGCTGGGAGCGTCCAGCTTCCGGTCGTGATGCTGCTCCACAATCTCAATTTCCCCGTCCGGATACAGGGCCGCCGCCTTCCGGACCAGGTCCGTCAGCACCGCGACGCCCAGGGAGTAGTTGGCCGCCAGGAAAACGGGAATCTTCCCTGCCGCCTCCCGGATCCGGGCTTTTTCCTCCTCCGTCTGGCCCGTGGTGGCCAGCACCACCGGCAGGTTCCGGCTCTCGGCGAAAACCAGCAGGTCCCCGGTCAGGCTGTGGTGGCTGAAATCGATGATGACGTCTGCCTCCCCGGCGCACTCCCCGAAGGTTTTCTTGCAGATTTCACCGCTCTCCGGAATCATGGGATCCACGCCCAGGACAATTTCACAGCCTGCCGCCCGCTCCACACAGGCGCGGACTTCCCGGCCCATATGGCCTTCGTATCCCGTCAGTATAATTTTCATTCCCGAACCTCCAGTCCCAGCTCGCGCATGTATCTCAGCAGCTTCTGCCGGTTTCCTTCCTCCATGGGCACCAGGGGCAGCCGCAGGGAATTCTCCCCGAAGCCGATGGCCGCGCAGGCTGCCTTCGCCGGAATCGGATTGGTTTCAATCATCAGCTGGTTCATCAGGTTCAGCATGCTGAGCTGCAGCCGCGCCGCGCCTTCCACGTCCCCGGCAAAGAATTTCCGGCAGATTTCCGCCGTTTTCCCGGGCAGCACATTGGCCACAACGGAGATGATGCCCTTGCCTCCCAGGCTCAGGGTGGGAACAATCTGGTCGTCGCAGCCGGAATAGACGTCCATCCGGTCTCCGCACAGAAGCAGCTCCTTCGCCACCTGGCTCATGTTCCCGCAGGCTTCCTTCACCGCGGCGATCCGCGGATGGTCCGCCAGGACAGCCAGCGTCTCCGGCAGCATATTCAGCCCCGTGCGGGACGGCACGTTGTACAGGATGCAGGGAACGGTACTGGCGTCCGCAATGGCGGAAAAATGCGCGATCAGCCCTCGCTGGGTGGTTTTGTTGTAATGGGGGGTCACCAGCAGCACCGCGTCCGCGCCGGCGGCGCAGGCGGTCTTCGTAGCCTCGATGGCGCGGGCCGTGTCATTGGAGCCGGCCCCGGCAATCACCGGCACTTTCCCGGCAACGCGCTTCACCGTGAAGGAAATGACCTCCTCGTGTTCCTTCGCTGTCAGCGTGGATCCCTCGCCGGTGGTTCCGGCGGCCACGATCGCGTTGATTCCTTCCTCCAGCTGGTAATCGATCAGCCTTCCGAAGGCGTCCCAGTCTACCCCGCCGCCGGAGAAAGGCGTAATAATCGCTGTGCCCGCCCCGGTAAATACCGTGTTCTTCATCCTTCCCATCCTTCTGCCATCGCGGTTTTGATGGCCTATTGTATCATATTCCGCCTGCGGCGGCTGTATTTCGTACGTACTGCTTTTGCCGCCTTAACCGTTCCACATTTCCTCCAGGGCCCGCACCAGGTATTCCAGGTCCTTCGTGCCCGCGGTTTCATACAGGGAATGCATCGCCAGCTGGGCCAGGCCGATGTCCACGGTTTCCACACTCACATGCGCCGCGGAAATGTGCCCCAGGGTGGATCCTCCCGGGATATCCGACCGGTTGGCAAAATGCTGCACGGGAACCCCCGCCTTCTCGCAGGCCAGCGCGAAACGGGCGGAGGACAGCGCGTCGGTGGTGTACTTGAGGCCGGCGTTGTGCTTGATCACCACCCCGCCGTTCATCACCGGGCCATTCTGTTTGTCCCATTTTTCCGGATGGTTGGGATGCACGGCGTGGGCATTGTCCGCCGAAACCATGAAGCTGCCCGCCATGGCCGCCCGGATTTCCCCGTCGGAAGCCCCCAGGGCAAACCCCAGCCGGGTCAGCGTGTCGTACAGGAAGCCGGAATCCGCTCCCTGCCGGCTGCCGGAACCCACTTCCTCATTGTCAAACACGGCGCAGACGTTCACCGTATCCCGGGCGGTGCTTTCCGCCAGCGCCGTAACGCAGGCAAAAGCGCACTCCAGGTCGTCAATGCGGCCGCAGGAGAAATAAGTGTCCCCCGCGCCCCAGACGCTGGCCCGCTCCCGTCCGTACAGGAACAGGTCATGGCTCAGGATGTCGCTCTCCTCCACCCCGGCCGCCTCCGCGATCTCCCGCATGAGGCCCCCGGCGCTGTCCCTGTCCCCGTAAACCGGCAGCAGGTCCACCTGGGGATTGAAGCTGTAGCCTTTGTTCAGTTCCCGGTTGAAATGGATGGGCATATTGGGAATCAGCACCGCGTCCCGGTCCAGGTTCACCAGCCGTACGCCCACGCCTTCCCCTTCCCGCACGGCCAGGCGCCCCGCCACCGACAGGGGCCGGTCCAGCCAGGTGCTCATGATCATGCCGCCGTAGGGCTCCACGTTCAGCCGCACATAGGCCTCGGTTTTGTCCTCGAAGCGCTCCTTCAGCTTGAAGGCCGGGGAATCGCTGTGGGCCGCGGCAATCCGGAAGGTGGCAAACCCGGTCTCCGGCACCTGGAAGGCAATGAGGGCGGAATCGTTCCGCTTCACGTAGTATTTCCCGCCGGCATCCACCAGCCACGGGTCCGTCTCCCTGAGCTCCCTGAAGCCCTTTTCCCGCAGGATCGCTTCCAGGTTCGCCGCAGCATGGAAGGCCGTCGGGGATTGTTCCGCAAAATTCAGAAACTGCTCCAGCATATCCATATTCCCCTCCTGTTTTCTCCGGATTTCCTTCAACCGGCTGAAAAGGACGGACAGTTTCCCGTCCGCCCCCTCTGATTACGCGTTATTCAGTTCCAGCGCCGATGTCAGCACCGTCACCTGCTCCTTGTCCACCGTCAGCAGGCCGTCCTCAATGGTTCCCTCTTTCCGGTCCCCGCCGGCGGTAACCACGACGCAGCTTCCCTTCTTCACCGCCGTGACAAAGGGCACATGGCCCGCCATCACCGCCAGGTCTCCTTCCGTTCCGCGCAGGATCAGCATCTCCGCTTCCCCGCGGAACAGGTCTCCGTCCGGAGAGGAGATAAGCAAAGGATAAGTACTCACGCGTTCCCGCCTTTCTTCGCCTTCTCCACGGCCTCGTCGATGGTTCCCACGTACAGGAACGCGCTCTCCGGCAGGTCGTCATGCTTCCCTTCGATGATTTCCCGGAACCCGCGCAGGGTTTCGCTGATGGGAACATACACCCCGGGAATGCCGGTGAACTTCTCACTGACGAACAGGGGCTGGCTCAGGAAGCGCTGGATCTTCCGGGCACGGCTCACCAGCAGCTTGTCCTCCTCTGCCAGTTCATCCATACCCATGATGGCGATGATATCCGTCAGCTCGTTGTACCGCTGCAGGATCCGCTGCACTTCCCGGGCGATCCTGTAGTGTTCCTCGCCCAGCACGTCGGCGTTCAGGATCCGGCTGGTGGAATCCAGGGGATCCACCGCGGGATAAATACCCTGGCTGGCGATGGAACGGCTCAGCACCGTGGTGGCGTCCAGATGGGCGAAGGTGGTGGCCGGGGCCGGGTCCGTCAGGTCATCCGCGGGAACGTAAACCGCCTGCACGGAGGTGATGGATCCCTTGTGGGTGGATGTGATCCGCTCCTGCAGGGTACCCATTTCCGTAGCCAGCGTCGGCTGGTAGCCAACGGCGGAGGGCACGCGGCCCAGCAGGGCGCTGACCTCGCTGCCCGCCTGGGTGAAGCGGAAAATGTTGTCAATGAACAGCAGCACGTCCTGGTTTTCCTGATCCCGGAAATACTCCGCCATGGTCAGGCCCGACAGGCCGACGCGCATACGGGCTCCCGGCGGTTCGTTCATCTGGCCGTAGACCAGGGCCGTATTGGCCAGCACGCCGCTTTCCTTCATTTCGAAGTAGAGGTCGTTGCCCTCGCGGGTACGCTCGCCCACGCCTGTGAACACGGAAAGGCCGCCGTGCTGCTTGGCGATGTTGTTGATCAGCTCCATGATCATAACGGTTTTGCCGACGCCGGCGCCGCCGAACATACCGATTTTTCCGCCCTTTGCGTAGGGGCAGATCAGGTCGATCACCTTGATACCCGTTTCCAGGATCTCCGTGGAGGTGCTCAGCTCCTCATAGCTGGGGGCCGGACGGTGGATATCCCAGCGCTCCTCCGTTTTCACTTCGGGGCCGTCGTCCACCACGTCGCCCAGGACGTTGAAGATGCGCCCCAGGGTTTCCCGGCCCACCGGTACGCTGATTCCCTTGCCGGTATCCGTAACGGTCACGCCCCGCTGCAGTCCGTCCGTGGATCCCATGGCGATGCAGCGCACCTTGTCATCGCCGATGTGCTGGGCAACCTCCACCGTCAGGGTTTTGTCCCCGACGGGCAGCGTCAGCGCGTTGTAAATCGCGGGCAGGTAGTCTTCCCCGAACTGGACGTCCACCACGGGGCCCATAACCTGCGCTACGATTCCGGTATGTTTCTTTTCCACTGTCTTCATTCCCTTCCGATTTCATTCGGGTTCCGGCTGCCCGGCAGGCAGAACGGTTACATGGTTACATGAAAGCCCTTCAAACGGTTACTTGTTTCCGACCTTGCGTAATCATTCCCGCTATATCCGGTCCGATCCCTGGCCGGCCACGATTTCCGTGATCTCCTGGGTGATGGAATTCTGCCGCGCCCGGTTGTACTGCAGCTGCAGGCGGTCGATCATCTCCTGGGCGTTCTTGCCGGCGGAATCCATGGCCATCCGCCTGGCCGCCACCTCGCTGGCGAAGCTTTCCCGGACGCAGGCGCTGATCATTCCGCTGACATACACCGGCACCGCGCCGCCGAGCACCGTCTGCTCGTCCGGCTCGAAGATGGTGTCGCCGCCGCCCTCTTTCTTCTCCGCCTTTTCCAGCGGCAGGATCCACTGCACGGTGGCTTCCTGGCTGATCATGGATTTATACCGGGTAAACAGGATGCCCAGCCGGCTGAACTTTCCCTCCAGGAACTCCCGGCACAGCCGGTCCGCCAGCTTTTTCGCCTCCGTTGCCGGATAATGCTCCGAGGAAACCGTTTCCTGGCCGTACCGGTCGCAGGCCCGTTTCCCGATGGCGATCACCTCCGCCTCCGGCAGCGTGGCCGCGAGGCGGAACACATTGGCGTTGTATCCTCCTGCCAGTCCCCGGTCCCCGGCGATCACGATCAGGCGGGTTCCTTCCCCGGAGGGCTGCATGTAGGGGGACCGCTCACATTCCGGGGCGGCCCGCAGCACATCCACCACGTCCTGCATGGCGGAAGCGTACTCCCGGGTACGGTTCATGTCCCGGGTGGCGCGGCGGATCTTTGAGGAGGCCACCAGGCCCATGGCCTTGGTGAGGTGCAGCGTGGAGTCCACGCTGCGGATCCGGGTCCTCAGAGATTTGATATCTGCACCCATGTTTCTTCTTACCCCTTATACCCTTTCAGGGCTTCCTTCATCTTTTCGACGTCCTCGTTCTCCCAGAAGCCCTGCTCAATCCGGCCCAGCAGCGCGCCGTAGCGGGCACGCAGGTATTCAAAGAGGCCGGCCTCGTAGTCCCGGACCTTCTCCGGCTCCACATCGTTCAGGTAGCCGTTGATCACGGCGTAGACGATGGCCACCTGGCACCCGACTTCCACCGGGGAGGTGCGCTTCTGCTTCAGGACTTCCACGATACGGGCGCCCAGCGCCAGCCGTGCCTTCGTGTCCGCGTCCAGGTCGCTGCCGAACTGGGCAAAGGCCTGCAGCTCGCGGTACTGGGCGTACAGCAGCTTCAGCTCGCCGGCCACCTTCTTCATGCCCTTGATCTGCGCGGCGCCGCCCACGCGGCTCACGGAGATACCGGGGTTGATGGCGGGGCGGATGCCGCTGTGGAACAGCTCCGTCTCCAGGAAGATCTGGCCGTCGGTAATGGAAATCACGTTGGTGGGAATATAGGCGGAAACGTCGCCTGCCTGTGTTTCAATGATGGGCAGGGCCGTAATGGAACCGCCGCCGTATTCCGGGGCCACGCAGGCTGCCCGCTCCAGCAGGCGGCTGTGGAGGTAGAATACGTCGCCGGGATAGGCTTCACGTCCCGGAGGCCGGCGGATCAGCAGGCTCAGGGCCCGGTAGGCCACGGCATGCTTGCTCAGGTCATCGTAGACGATCAGCACATCCTTCCCCTGGGCCCGGAAATACTCCGCCATGGCGCATCCGGAATAGGGGGCGATATACTGCAG
>CAMHSI010000065.1 GCA_946187775.1 uncultured Clostridia bacterium | reverse complement strand
TGAAGGCCGGAACCGTCCCGGTCTATGTCGACCGGTTTGACAGCTCCGTCGGCTTCGTCGATGTCTGACTTCGTCGCTTCGTCGATGTCTGACTTTGTATTGACTTTTCAATGCCCGGGCCGTATAATTAACAGTATCTGGTAAGCCAATTTCATATTTCTAAGGAGGCGTTACCCAATGACCGGTCTTCCTCTCATTATAGCCTTTGTTGTGGCTATCGTTGTCATGATCCTGCTGATCTCCAAGCTGAAGGTCCATCCCTTCCTGGCGATTATGGCCATCTCCCTGCTGCTTGCCATCGTCGCCGGCATTCCGCTGAAGCAGATCCCGGGAATCATCGGCTCCGGCTTCTCCGGCACCTTTACCTCCATCGGTATCGTCATTATCCTCGGCGCCTTTATCGGTACCGTGCTTGAAAAAACAGGCGCGGCCCTGAAGCTGGCCGACATGGTGATCCGCCTTGTGGGCGAGAAGAATCCCCAGCTCGCCATTGAGCTCATGGGCTGGGTGGTTTCCATCCCCGTCTTCTGCGACAGCGGCTTCGTCATCCTGAACCCCATCCGCAAGGCCCTTGTCAAGCGCACCGGCGTGTCCTCCGTGGCCATGACGGTATGCCTTTCCTGCGGCCTGTATATTTCCCATGTGTTCATCCCGCCGACCCCCGGCCCCATCGCGGCTGCCCAGACCCTCGGGGTGGGTGACAACCTGCTGCTGGTGATCGGTATCGGTGTGCTGTGCTCCGTGTGCCCCCTGATCGCCGGACTGATCTACGCGAAGTTCATCGGAAAGAAAATCAAGAGCGCGGACGAACTCAACACTTCCGGCGAAACCGTCAAAACCTATGAGCAGCTCAAGGCTGAGTACGGCAAGCTGCCCGGCGGCCTGAACGCCCTGGCTCCCCTGGTTGTCCCGATCCTGCTGATGGCCCTTTCCTCCGTCTCCTCCATGGCCGGATGGACCGGTGCCATCGCGGACTTCCTGGCCTTCCTGGGAACGCCCATCATGGCCTTGGCCGTCGGTACCGTCCTGGCCATCGTCCAGCTGTTCACTGCCGGAAAGCAGAAGGATTTCTACGACATGACCAATGACACCCTGAAAACCGTGGGACCGATCCTCTTCGTAACCGCGGCCGGCGGTGTCCTGGGCAAGGTCATCTCCTCCTCCGACATGGTCAATTTCATCACGGCCCATGCCGGCACCCTGGAGGCCGTCGGCATCTTCTTCCCCTTCCTGCTGGCTGCCATCCTCAAGAGCGCCCAGGGTTCCTCCACAGTGGCCATCACCACCAGCGCGGGCATTGTGGCTCCGCTGCTTTCCGTCCTTGGCTTCACTACCCCCGTGGAGATCGCCCTTGTGGTTATGGCCATCGGCGCCGGCGCCATGACCGTGTCCCATGCCAATGACAGCTATTTCTGGGTGGTAACCAATTTCGGCGAAATGCAGCCGGAGGAAGGCTACAAGACCCAGACCATGATGACCCTGGTGATCGGTATCGCCGCCATGGTGGAAATCTTCATCCTCAGCCTCATCTTCTGATGGGAAATCTTTAAGCGCCAGGCCCCTCGCCTGGCGCGTACTTTTCTTTTTTGCAGGAGGATTGTATGAATCAGCAATTGCGGGATCACGCGGACCGGATCGTCCGGGAAGCCATCGCCGCCGTTCAGCCGGACGCGGCCGTCCGACGCGCGGTCAGCGGCCGGGATTTCCCCGGCAGGGTGCTGCTGGTGGCGGCGGGCAAAGCCGCCTGGCAGATGGCCAAAGCCGCCTCCGACTGTCTCGGGGACCGGATTGAAAACGGCGTCGTCGTCACCAAATACGGGCACGTCATGGGGCCCATTGCCAATTTTACCTGTTTCGAAGCCGGCCATCCGGTGCCGGATGAAAACTCCTTCCGGGGCACCCAGGCCGCCCTGGACCTGGTGTCGGACCTGTCGGAGAAGGATACGGTGCTCTTCCTCCTTTCCGGCGGCGGGAGCGCCCTGTTTGAAAAGCCGCTCATTCCCGGGGAGGAGCTGCAGGATATCACCAGCCAGCTCCTCGCCTGCGGCGCGGATATCGTGGAGATCAACACCATCCGCAAGCGCCTTTCCCAGGTCAAGGGCGGACGCTTTGCCCAGCTGTGCTGGCCCGCAAAGGTGGAGGCCGTCGTGCTTTCGGATATCCTCGGGGACCCGCTGGATATGATTGCCTCCGGCCCCGCCTGTCCCGATTCCTCCACCGCAGAGGACGCCCAGCGGATCCGGGCCAAATACAACCTGCGCCTCTCCGGCGAGGCGGAGCGCCTGCTTGGAATCGAAACCCCCAAGGTCCTGGACAATGTGCATACCCAGATCAACGGCAGCGTCCGGGAGCTGTGCTCCGCCGCCGCGAAAACCTGCCGGGAGCTGGGCTATGAGCCCATCCTCCTGACGGACCAGCTCTGCTGCCAGGCCCGGGAGGCCGGCAGCTTCCTGGCCTCTGTCCTGAAAACCCACGCTTCGGATCCCAAGGCACTTGCCTTTATCGCCGGAGGGGAAACCGTTGTAAAGCTCACCGGCCACGGCCTCGGCGGCAGGAACCAGGAAATCGCCCTCTCCGCCGCCGCCGGCATCGCCGGAATGGACCGGGCCGCGGTCTTCTCCGTCGGCAGTGACGGAACGGACGGGCCCACGGACGCCGCCGGCGGATACGCGGACGGGGACACCTGCCGGGAGCTCAGGGCCTGCGGCCTTTCGGTGGAGGCCGTCCTGCAGGACAATGACGCCTACCACGCCCTGGAGAAAACAGGCGGACTGATCATGACCGGCCCCACCGGAACCAATGTCAACGATGTGGCCGTTGCCCTGCTGGCATAACCGGCTCACTCAAAACCATCAGCGCTGATCCCTGCGGTTCAGCGCTGTTTTTTTCATCATCCGGAATCCCCTCCGAAGCCGCTGGACTTCTCTCCGGAAGGTGATATATAATCATTGCAGAAGCCATCTGCCGTCCGGAAAAGGAAATCGGCAGCACAAAACAATAAAAAGGCGGGACGGATCATGAAGCAGACCTTCAGGTGGGACAGTGCCGCGGCGCTTGCGGAAACGGACAAGGGCCCGGTCAGGGGCTATGAACAGAACGGCCTGAGCATTTTCAAAGGAATCCCCTACGCGAAAGCGAAGCGCTTCCACGCGCCGGAGCCGGTGGAGAAATGGGACGGCGTCTTCGATGCCGCCAGCTACGGCTTCGTCTGCCCCCTCCTGGCCAATGACCGGCCCAACGGGGAGCTGTATGTGCCCCACCGGTACTGGCCCATGGATGAGGACTGCCTGAACCTGAACGTCTGGACCCCGGGGCTGGATGACAGGAAGTGCCCCGTGCTGGTGTGGCTCCACGGCGGCGGCTTCGAAGCCGGCTCCTCCATCGAGCAGGCAGCCTACGACGGCGCCAATATGGCCCGCCTGGGGGATGCGGTGGTGGTTTCCGTCAATCACCGGCTGAATATCCTGGGGTATTTTGATCTTTCCGATTTCGGGGAGGAATACGCCAATTCCGCCAACGCGGGCACCGATGACCTCATCGCCGCCCTGCAGTGGGTGCATAATAATATCTCCGCCTTCGGCGGAGACCCCGAAAATGTCACGCTCTTCGGCCAGTCCGGGGGCGGCGCCAAGATCACCACCCTGCTGCAGACCCCCGCGGCGGACGGCCTGTATGCCAAAGGGATCAATATGAGCGGCGTCATCGGGCGCCTGCTGGCGGACGAAAAAGGCTCCGGCAGGGAAATTGCCGAAGCGCTCATGGCCGAGCTGGGCCTTTCATCTGTCCGGGAGCTGGAAACCGTGGACTACCGCCTGCTGGCCCGGGCGTACCTGAAGCTCCGTCCCGCTTTCCAGGCGGAAGGAAAATACGTGGGCTGCAAGCCCCATCCCAACGCCTTCTATGCCGGAGATCCCTGCGTCACGGGTTTCCGGAAGGAAACCGCCCACATCCCGCTGATGGTGGGCAGCGTCTTCGGCGAGTTCAACACCTTCTCCCCTTCTCCCTGGGATAAAGCCGCCCTGTCCCCCGCGCAGCAGGAAAAAACCCTGCGGGAGGTCCTGGGCGCTGAGGGCGCAGGCGCGCTGCTTCCCCTCTTCCGGGAAGCCTGGCCCGAAAGGGACGTCCTGGACCTGATGCAGCTGGATTTCATCTTCCGCTCTCCGGAGATTGAATATATCGCAAAGCGTTCCGCCCTGAACGAAAGCACCTTCTCCTACCTGTTCAGCCTGGACCAGCCCCTCAACGGCAGCACGCCTCCCTGGCACTGCAGCGATATTCCCTATGTGTTCCATAACATGGACCTGGCGGAGCATACCCACCGCCCCGACGGCGACAATGCCATTGCGGAACGGGTGCAGGAGCAGGTGTTCCAAAGCGTCCTGGCCTTTGCCCGCACCGGGAACCCGTCCAATCCCCTGCTTCCCGCCTGGCCGGCGTGCCGTCCCGGCTGCGAAAACACCATGGTGATCGGCGAGAATTGCGAGGTCCGGAAGAACTTCGATCACGCCCTGATCCCGGCGGTGCTCCGGGTGATCGCTCCCCTCCTTGCCCGGAAGATGGCCGGAGGGGATGCCGCCATCCAGCACTGATCAGATCAGCTTCAGCTTCTTCAGCCGGCTTCCCCCGTTACTGATCCTTATAGATGTTCACCACGGGGGACGTGGAAAGGACGGCCCACCACAGGGGAACGGACATATAGGGCTCTGTCACAATCGTGTTCTCGGGCTGGTCCTCGAGATCGGCGCCTTCCCAGTTTTCAAAATCCCCGATTTCCATCCAGAAAACGATGTCGCAGACGCCGGTCGCCAGGGCGGTTCCCCGGGCTCCGCAGTCCACGGGGACGAATTCAATATTGATCCCCAGCCGCCTGGCGATTTCGGCAATCAGCGCCGTATTGAATCCCAGGGGTTCTCCTCCGGCGGAAACAAAGTCCATGGGCGGACGGTCGCCCGTCACAGCCACTTTGATCCTCTGCGCGTCCGGAAAGACCTCCGGCACAACTGCTTCGGGGTCCTCGCCCTCGATGACGTCCTCGATGTAGCGCTTTGTCATCGCCTCGATCGTGCCGTCCTCTTTCATCGCGGCAATACTCTCCGAGATCTTCGCGCGCAGCTCCTCGTCCTCTCCCCGCAGCAGGATGCTGAACATCAGGGTGTTCGGGTTGAGATACGGCGGCCGGTCCACGATACCCTCATTCCTGGATTCGATATAGCGAACGGTATTCCGGTCCGTTTCAAGCACGACGATGTCGCCCCTGTACAGCGCCATAAGCATGTCCGTCATCGTATTGTAGAACACATACCGGTTGCAGATGCTGTTGACCATGATGTCCTTGAGTACGTCGTTCAGTTCATCCTCGGTGATGTTCAGCTTGGACAGCCGGCCGATGTTGCCGTATTTCTGTACTTCGCCGGTATCCGCGTTCTCCTCGGCCCACACGGGCAGGCACAGGGAAAGGGCCATCACGAATGCCAGTATCGTTGAGATCCATTTTTTCATTGCAGGTTACTCTCCTTTTCATTTTCTCGGTACAGGGGTTCCCATCAGGCGTCCAGGTCTATGGCAATCCGGTTCGTTCCGTTCCCGTGGGCGTATTCAATCTTCCTGGCCATCTTTTTCAGGATCGTCACCCCCAGGCCGTCGTCCGGCTGATCAAAAGGATTATAGGCTTTCCCGGCGCAGCTCAGGAAAATCCCGGTGGTTCTGTCCGCTTCGGCATAGGATACGTCCAGGTGCAGCTGCACCGTCCCGGTTCCGGGATCATACGCATGCTCCAGCATCTCCATGATCAGCTCCTCGCAGCAGATCTGCAGCCGGCTGATCTTACGGCTGTCCATGCCGTACTTTTCCCCGAAGGTCTGGATGCCGCCCTGCAGCTGCATCAGGTCAAAGTCCCGCGTCCGGATGTCAAAGCTGAAATACTTGATCTTGTTGATAAAGGAGATCGTTTTCTCCCGCTTCGGGGCGTCGAAGATCTCCGCCGGGGTGCCCTGTTCATAAATCCCGCCCTCCGCGAGGAACAGCACCCGGCTGGCCACCTCCCGGGCAAAGTTCATTTCATGGGTCACGATCAGCATGCTCATATCCCGCTTCGCCAGCATCCGGATCACGGCCAGCACCTCACCCACCATCGTGGGATCCAGCGCGCTCGTGGGCTCGTCGAACAGCAGCAGCTTCGGTTCCATCATCAGGCAGCGGCAGATCGCGATCCGCTGCTGCTGTCCGCCGGAGAGCACCGTCGGCCAGGAATGCGCCCGGGAAGAAAGGCCCACCGTTCCCAGCAGCTCCATCGCTTTTTTCTCGGCCTCCGCCCTGCTCATTCCCTTCAGGCGCGTCGGCGCGAGGCACAGGTTGTCCATCACGTCCATCTCGGAGAAGAGGTGGAACTTCTGGAACACCATCCCCATGCTGCGGCGGATCCGGTCCACGTTCGCGCCTTTGGCGGTGATTTCCCTTCCGTCAATGAAAACCTGCCCCGCGTCCGGCTTCTCCAGCAGGCAGAGGGAGCGCAGGAACACGCTCTTCCCGCAGCCGCTTCCGCCGATGATGGCGATGCGCTCGCCCTGCTCAACCGTCAGGTCAATCCCCCTGAGCACCTCCAGGGAGCCGAAGGATTTTTTCAGGCCTTTGACTTCCAGCAGGCTCATGCGGCCGCCCCCCTTCTCCTCGCCCGAATCCTGTCCGACAGCGCAAACAGGCCGAAGATGATGTACGAAAGCGCCAGGTAAATCAGCATGCCGATGATGATCGTCAGCATCGGCTGCATCGTGCGGGAAGCGGTGTTGTTGATCACCCGGGTCAGGTCGGTGATGGTCACATAGCCCACCACGCTGGTCCACTGGATCAGGTTCACAATGGTGGACTGGTATACAGGCTTGGCAATGCGCAGCACCTGCGGCAGGGTAATAAGCCGGAAGGCGTCCCAGGCCGAAAAGCCCAGTGTCCGCGCGGCCTCAGCCTGCCCGTGGTCGGCTGCCGACAGTGCCGAGCGCAGCAGCTCCGCCACATGGGCGGACACGTTCATGGCGAAGGTAATCACCGCCACCGTAACCGGCTTCAGGCCTGCCCGGGCAAAGATGCCGTAATAGAACAGGAGCAGCAGCATCAGCACCGGCGTTCCCCGCAGCACCGCGATATAGACCGAAGCAAAGCCCCGGGCAGCCGGATTCTTCCTGGTGCGCAGCAGGCAGACCAAAGCCCCCAGCAGCGTGCCGATCAGCAGCGCCAGGGCAGAGATCCGGACCGTGACCCAAAGGCCGTCCAGGATCGTTTTCCATGAGCCGCCCCGGATCAGGATTCTATCCAGTTTTTCCCATAATGTCATCTGTGCTTATGCCCCCGGATTTCCTTTATGATCGTTTATAAGCTGATTCGCCGGAGCACCCTTAAAATCCTGCATCGGAGCGTCGAACTCCTGTCCGCAGGCTTTACAGGCGGCGTCCCGGGTATCTTCCCCCGCTTTCCATGCTTGTCCCGGCAGGCGGTCCATGTTAGAATAGATTCCGAAGAAAGTGCCGCTCAAAGCTGAATCAGATCGGAACCGCTGTTCTTTTCCTCCCGCTCGTCTGTGTGCTTGCGCTGGGCAGCGCAGGAGCCATTGAGGGCAACCGTCCGTTTCCTGCGGAAGCGAAAGACATTCAGAATCTTCTGAGCCGGTGGCCGCTTCCGAAGGCGGCAATACGGAAACGGAAGCCTGATGCGGGACGGTTCCATTGGAACATGAAAAAGGATGGAATAAAAGCATGAAAAGTATTCGCAGCGTTTACAGGATCGGCCACGGTCCTTCCAGCTCCCATACGGTCGGTCCGTTCAGGGCTGCCCTGGAGTTTGGCCGCCGCCATCCGGATGCGGACGGCTTCCGGGTGACGCTCTTTGGATCCCTGGCCGCCACAGGGGAGGGCCACGGTACCGGAAAGTCCATCCGGTCCGGCTTGCCCGGGGCAGAGATCGTCTTCCGCAGGGACGTGCCGGAAACAGAGCTTCCCCATCCCAATACCCTTCTTTTCGAAGCGCTGAAGGGTGGGAGTGTCATTGCTGCAAACAGGGTTTTCAGCATCGGCGGAGGTTCCGTCCGCTTTGAAGGAGAGGAGGACGATGAGGACAGGGAGGTCTATCCACAGAAAAGTTTCAATGACTTCCTGACCGTCTGCCGCACGCAGAACATCTCTCTCAACGACCTTATGGACCACTGTGAGGGCCCCGGCCTCAGGGACTACCTGCGGGAAATCTGGGGCGCCATGCAGGCGGCTGTGCAGCGTGGACTGCAGGCGGAGGGCACCCTTCCGGGTGGCCTGAACCTGGCCAGGAAGGCAAAGATCCTCTTTGAGACGCGCTGCTATAACGAGAGCGCGGATGTGACCATGAACCGGGTCATAGCAGCCTATGCCTATGCGGTGAGTGAAGAGAATGCCGATGAAGGACTGGTGGTCACTGCTCCTACCTGCGGAAGCTGTGGTGTTCTGCCTGCGGTGATGTATTATATGCAGCACGACCGGGGCTTTCCGGAGAAGGAAATTCTCGATGCACTGGCGGTTGGAGCGCTGGTGGGCAACGTGATCCGTACCAACGCAAGCATCTCCGGTGCGGAATGCGGCTGTCAGGCGGAAATCGGCAGTGCCTGTTCCATGACGGCGGCAGCTCTGGCTTCCCTGTACGGGCTTAATAACGAACAGATCGAGTATGCTGCAGAGATCGCCATGGAGCATAACCTGGGGCTGACCTGCGATCCCGTTGGCGGCCTGGTCCAGATTCCCTGTATCGAGCGTAACGCCGTTGCAGCTATGCGCGCCATCTCTTCGGTGAACCTGTCCCGGTTTCTTTATTCAACCCGGAAAATTTCACTGGATGATGTCATTGAGACCATGTATCGCACAGGAAAGGACATGAGCGAAAAATACCGCGAGACATCCCATGGCGGCCTTGCCCGGATTTATCATGCGAACTCCTGTCCGCAAACTTTATAGGCGCGACTGCCCACCGGCGGTCAAGACGCGTCGAACTCCTGTCCGCAACCGATATAGGCGCGACTGCCCACTGGGCAGCTCGCACCTTATCGGTTGAGAAAAGCGCTGTCGAAATTTCCGCCACCGGCGGTCGACAGCGCTTTTCCCCCAACCCTGCCACTGGCAGTGTTTTGATCAGCAGATGCGGACACTCCGTGCCCGCATAAAGAAATCAGGATATCCGTGATGGATATCCTGATTCTTTGTGGAGCATAGGAGATTCGAACTCCTGACCCCAACACTGCCAGTGTTGTGCGCTACCAACTGCGCTAATGCCCCGAACAGATGGTATCTTACCACATCCTTTCCACTTTGTAAAGCACTTTTTTCCGGTTCTTTTCGGAAGCTGAAGTGAAAAGGTTGCTTCCAGTACCGAGGGCGGCAATTGGAAATAAGTCT
>CAMHSI010000064.1 GCA_946187775.1 uncultured Clostridia bacterium | reverse complement strand
TCCGCCTCCGCCGGATCCCCCGGCGCGAAGCAGGTAACCCCCGGCAGCGCCCGCATCACGGCCATATCCTCCGTGGCGTGGTGGCTCATGCCCAGGCTTCCGTACACGAATCCCCCGCCCACGCAGACGATCTTGACGTTCATCCCGGGGTAGGCGCAGTCGTTCCGGATCTGCTCCAGGGGGCGGAGCGTCGGGAAGTTGCCGATGGAATAAACCAGCACGATCCTCCCCGTGGCCGCCAGTCCGGAAGCCATGCCCACCATTCCCTGCTCGGCAATGCCGGCGTTGATGATCCGGTCCGGAAAATGGTCCCACACAGGCTGGAGCACGCCGAAGCCCAGGTCGCCCGTAATCAGCACGATCCGCTCATCCCGGGCCATTTCCTCCATCAGAACCCGTACAAACGCGTCTCTCACGGCCGCTGTGCCTCCAGTTCCTTCCGGGCCGCCTCATACTCCTCTCCCTGGGGAGTACGGTAATGCCACAGGATATTGTTTTCCATAAAGGAGACGCCTTTCCCCTTTACCGTATGCGCAAGGATCACGCTGGGCTTCCCGCTTCCCGCCCCGGCTTTCGCCCGTTCAAAGGCCTGCCGCAGCGCGGAAAGGTCGTGGCCGTCCACGCTCTGGGCGTTCCATCCGAAATCCTTCCATTTCTGCTCAAAGGGCTCCAGCCGCAGGGTCTTCTCCACCGTAAACAGGCTCTGCATATGGTTGTAATCCACCACCGCGCACAGCCGGTCCAGGCCGAACTGCGCCGCCTGCAGCGCCGCCTCCCACACGGAGCCCTCGTCGCATTCCCCGTCGCCGAGGATGACCCAGGTCCGCCAATCCTCCCCGTTCATCCGGGCGCCCAGCACCATGCCCGTGCCGATGGCGAGCCCGTGTCCCAGGGAACCGGTGGAAACCTCCACCCCGGGCACCCCTTTGTGGGTCACATGGCCGCTGAGGACGGATCCGTTCCCGTAATGGTTCTTCAGCTCCTCCACCGGGAAAAACCCGGTTTCCGCCAGGGCAGCGTATACGGCGCTGCCCGCGTGCCCCTTGCTGAGGATCAGCCTGTCCCGGTCCGGCATCCGCGGATTCCGGGGGTCCACATGAAGGATCCCCGTGTACAATACAGCCAGGATATCCGCAACGCTGAACACGCTGCCGATATGGCTTCCCCTGCTGATCCGGGACATCTCCAGGCCGTTGCGGCGGATCAGCCAGGCCAGCACCTCCGGCCGGCCGGCGTCCGGTTTCCCGCCCGGAAACCCTTCGTGCACCAGCGCTTCATAATTCTCCATGCGTTTCCCTCTTCAGGCTTGTTTCTGATTACTGTTTCTTTTCCTTTGCCATGGCTTCCGCCTTGCCGAAAACGCCCTTCACCGTTTCCAGCAGCAGCCGCGCGTCCAGCAGGAAGCTCTGGTTCTTCGCGTATTCCACCCGGAGCCGGTTCTTTTCCGGCAGGATCAGCCGCTCGAAGTTGCCCACCGGGTCTTCCTCCCCGACGATCTCGTCCTGGGAAATGTAAACGATGCTGCTGCGGTCCGTAACGCCCGGCCGCACCCACAGGATGCACTGCTGCTCCTCCGTATACTGCTCCGTGTACAGGAGCAGCTCCGGCCGGGGGCCCACAAAGCTCATGTCCCCCTTCAGGATGTTGAACAGCTGGGGCAGCTCATCCAGCTTCAGCCGCCGCATAACCCGCCCGGCGCGGGTCACCCGCGCGTCGTTCTTCGCGGTGCATCCGCCGGTTTTATCCGCGTCCACCACCATGCTCCGGAATTTGCAGATCCGGAAGGGCTGGTTATGGTATCCTCCCCGCACCGCCTTGTACAGCACGGGCCCCTCCGAGTCCAGCTTCACCCATACAGCCAGGGGAAGCATGATCAAAAGTCCCGGCACCAGCAGGATCACCGCCAGCACCAGGTCCAGCACCCGCTTGACCACCTTGCTGTAGAAGGGATGGGAAAGGGGGCCGTCCCAGTATGGCATCTCCGGCAGATCCTTCCTCCCCATTCTTTCTCCTCCTCCGCCGCCGGTTACTGCCCGGCGATCATGTCCAGCACGTCGTTCAGGTGCTCCAGTTCCTCCCGGGTGGAGTACTGCAGCACGATTTTCCCCTTGGAGATGCTGCCCGTCAGGACGCTCTTCATCCCGGTCTTCAGCCGGATCTTGTCCTGCAGCTCACCCAGCTCCGCCGGCAGGGGAACCGGCCTGCGCTTCCGCTCCGGCCTGGGGGCCTTGGCGGCTGAAGCCAGTTTTTCCAGCTGGCGCACGCTCATGCCTTCCTCCGCCGCAGCCTTTCCCAGCCGGATCTGGTCCTCCCGTTTTGCCAGTCCGGCCAGCACCCGGGCGTGCCCGGCGGTAAGCATCCCGTCCCGCACCATCTCGGTGATCTCGTCCGGCAGCGTCAGCATCCGCAGCAGGTTGGCCACCGCCGGCCGACTCTTGCCCAGCCGGGCGCTGACCTTCTCCTGGGTATATCCGCACTGCTTCATCAGCGCCTGGATGCCCTTTGCCGCTTCCAGCGGATTCAGGTCCTCCCGCTGCAGGTTCTCGATGAGGGCGATCTCCATCTGCCGGATCACGTCAATATCCTTGACGATGCAGGGCAGCGTTTCCATGCCCGCCATCCGGCCGGCCCGGAACCGCCTTTCCCCCGCCACGATCCGGTATCTCCCGCCGCTGGAGGGAACCACCAGCAGCGGCTGCAGCACGCCCTGGTCCCGGATGCTCTCCGCCAGCTGGGCGATGCTTTCATCGTCAAAGGTCCGCCGGGGCTGGTCCGGGTTCGGATCCAGCTCCCCTACCGGGATTTCCTGTATTCCGGCTCCCGTTTCCTCAATCCCGGGAAACAGCGAGTCCAGTCCGCGCCCGAGGGCGTGTGTCTTTCTGGGCATACAGTCGATTCTCCAATCTCTTCTTACTTCTTCCCCTTGTTGCGGGCAATGACTTCCCTGGCCAGCGACTGGTACGCCAGGGCCCCGGTGCTCTTCGGGTCATACAGGTTGATGGGCTGGCCGTGGCTGGGAGCTTCCCCCAGGCGCACGTTCCGGGGAATTGTGGTGGCGAATACCGCCTTTTTGAAGTGCTTCTTCACCTGGTCCACCACCTGGATGCCCAGGTTGGTCCGGCCATCCAGCATGGTCAGCAGGATTCCCTCGATTTCCAGCCGGGGGTTGAAGGACTTCTTCACCCGCTGGATGGTGCTCATCAGGCTGCTGACCCCCTCCAGGGCGTAGTACTCACACTGGATCGGCACCAGCACGGTGTCCGCCGCCGCCAGGGCGTTGAGCGTCAGCAGGCTCAGGCTGGGAGGGCAGTCCACAAAAATGAAATCGTAATCCCCCCGCACCGGGCCCAGCAGCTTCTTCAGGTAAAACTCCCGCTCGTCCAGGCTGACCAGTTCCACCTCCGCTCCCGCCAGCCGGATATCCGATCCGATCAGGTGGAGCTTTTTGATTTCCGTTTTCTGGATGCAGTCCTTCAGGGCAGCCCTGCCCATCATGGCGTCATATACGGAGTTCCGGTCGCTGACCCGGCCGCCCAGGCCGCTGGTGGTGTTTCCCTGCGGATCCAGGTCCGTCATCAGCACTTTTTTCCCTGCCTCCGCCAGCGCGGCGGAAAGATTCACGGCGGTCGTCGTCTTGCCGACACCGCCTTTCTGGTTTGCAATCGCGATAATCTTCCCCATGGAAACTCCTTTCGTCCCCTCTTGAGAGGGCACAAAAATACTTATATATTATACGCGTTTCATCCGGGGTTGTAAAGGAAAGCGTTCCGCCTTCCCCCAGGCCCCCTGTGCGCTTGTCTGCAGAACAGGCCGGGATTTTTTCGGTCAGATCAGCCCGGCAAGGTATTCCGTGAGGCAGGTAATAATCGCCACCGGGAAGAGTCCGGCGCCGGCGCCCGCGGAAATCACCCCCGCCGCCAGGGCGGCAATCCCCGCCGCCGGGTGCGCCGCCGCGTCAATCATGGCCGGAAAGGTCATCACCGCCAGCGTCGCGTAGGGTACGTAATACAGGAAGGACCGGATAAACCGGTTCCGGATCCGCCTGCGGATCAGGGTCAGGGGAAGTGCCCGCACCGCAAGGCTCACCACCGCAGCCACAAGGATGGCCGCCCAGATTTCCCGCTCCGTCAAGGCGCTTCCCTCCCCTCTTCCTTATCCTCCCTGGGGAACAGCAGTGCCGCCGCCGCGGACAGGGCCACCGTCAGGATCACCGTCCGCATGCCTTCCGAAAGTCCCGGCAGCAGCCGGGAAGCGGCAAAGCTGCACAGGAAGGAGGCGGCTACCAGCCCCGCCACCACCAGGTTCTTCCGGGCCGGGGGAATAATGATGGCCAGGAACATGCCGTAGATGGCCACGCTCAGCGCCGTCACCACCCGCGCCGGCAGGATATTCCCGGCGAGGATCCCGCACAGGGTCCCCCCTGCCCACATAAAGTCCGCCAGCGCGAAGGCCGTCCACAGGTAGGCGCAGGAAAAATACCCTGGGTGCGCCACCGCCAGGCCGAAGATCTCATCCGTGATGCAGAAGCCGGTTCCCAGCCTCCCGAAAAAGGATGTTTCCGGGGCCGCCCGCTGGCTCAGGGCCGCGCTCATCAGCAGGTACCGCATGTTGGTCACAAAGATCACCGCCGCGATTTCCCACACCGCCGCCCGGGCGCCGATCAGGGCGTACAGGGCGTATTCCCCGGCGGAGGCGTGGTTCAGGATGCTGGCCACCCAGCCCTGCAGCGGGCTCAGCCCCGCTCCCCGGGCGGTGATTCCCAGGGAGAACGCCACCGCGAAATATCCCATCCCGATGGGCAGGCCGTCCCGAAGCCCCCGGCGGATCATTCTCCGGGTTTCATCTGTTTCTCTCCGCATCATTTCCGGATCCCCCGCACCATAAGGCTCACCGCGTAGAAAACCGCGGATACAATCACAATCGTTGCGCCGGCGCTGGTATCCAGGTAATAGGACGCCGTAAGCCCCAGCAGGCCGCTGGCCAGCGCGATGCCCACGGACCAGGCTGCGTGCTGCCGCGAGGTTCCGGCCAGGTTCCTTCCCGATGCTGCCGGCAGGATCAGCAGGGCGTTGATCAGCATCACCCCCACCCACCGGATGGACAGCATCACCGCCACCGCCACCAGCACCACGAATCCGCACTCAATCAGCCGGGTCCGGATGCCCCTGGACCGGGCCAGCATCGGGTCCACGCTGGTCATAAGCAGCGGGTTGTACAGCGCCGCCCACAGGATCACCGTCCCGATGAGCGCCAGCAGCAGGTACAGCAGGTCCTGCGGCGTCACCGCCAGGATGTCCCCGATCAGCAGCGCGGAGTATTTCGCGAACTGCCCGCCCCGGGCCAGGATCAGGAGCCCCGCCGCCACCGATGTGGAGGAAAACACGGAAATAATGGTATCCGTCGAGGCGGACCCGGACTGCTTGATCAGGCAGATCAGCACCGCCCATACCACGCCGAACACCAGCATGGCCAGCAGGTCGTTGTGCAGTCCCAGCACGATGCCCAGCCCGATGCCCGTCAGGGCGGAATGCCCCAGGGCGTCGGAAAAGAAAGCCATCTGGTGGTTCACCGCCATGGTTCCCAGCAGCCCCAGCAGCGGGGTCAGCAGCAGCACCGCCAGCAGCGCGTTTTTCATAAAGTTGAACCGGAACGCGTCCAGGGGAAGGATCGCTTCCAGGATGCCGTAAATGCCCTCCATCAGGAATCCTCCTCTCCCGTTCCGAAAACGTTTG
Source organism: uncultured Clostridia bacterium (assembly GCA_946187775.1). Taxonomy (GTDB): domain Bacteria; phylum Bacillota; class Clostridia; order Christensenellales; family Aristaeellaceae; genus Aristaeella. The sequence goes on along the minus strand of CAMHSI010000064.1, from coordinate 3,706 downwards.
AAAACTCCGGGGACGCGAATACCTCTTCCGGCGTTCCCTGGGTCAGCACCGATTTTTCCAGCAGCACCACGTGGTCCGCGTATTCCCGCACAAAATGCAGGTCATGGCTCACCAGGAGGATCGCCATATGGCGGGTTTTCCGCAGCTCCATCAGCGTGTCCAGGAACATCCGCATGCCGTTCCGGTCGATGCCGCTCACCGGTTCGTCCAGCACCAGCAGGTCCGGCGCCGGCTCCAGGGCCAGTGCCAGCAGCACCCGCTGCAGCTCTCCCCCGGAGCAGCGGCCCAGGGGCCTCTCCGCCAGGGCTTCCGCGTCCACGTCCCGGAGCATCTGCCGCACCTTTTCCTTTGTCTTCTTCCCGATGCCGGTCCACACCGGCCGCCGGCTCACGGCGGAAGCCAGGTAATCCTGCACCGTCAGGGGCATTTCCCGGTCAAACTGCAGCACCTGGGGCACGTATCCCGTCCGCAGGTGCGGGATGTCCAGCCCCCGGCTGTCCACGTGGCGGATCACCCCCGCGTGGGGAATCTGTCCAAGGAGCGCGCGGATCAGCGTTGTCTTTCCCGCGCCGTTCTGGCCGATCAGCACCGTCAGCTGTCCGCAGTGGATATGCATGGAAACATCCTGCAGCAGCACCTGTCCTCCGCGGCGCACGGAGATCCTGTCCAGGTCGATATGGCACAGCGCGCAATGGTGAAGCATCTCGTCGGCCTCCTTGTTTTTTGCCGAATATTGGCGTATTATAGCATAGGAAATCGGAACATGCAAAACAATCAAAGGAGAGTGAGCCTATGATCGCCCTTGCCTGTGACCATACCGGTGTTGCCCTGAAGGGGGAAATCGCCCGCATGCTGGATGAAATGGGCCTTGCCTGGAAGGATTTCGGAAACTTTGACGCCGCCAACCGGGACGACGATTATCCCGTGTGGGGCTATCTTGCCGCGAAGGCCGTCGCCGGGGGCGAATGTGACCGGGGCATCCTCATCTGCGGCACCGGCATCGGCATCGGCATCGCCGCCGGAAAGGTCCCGGGGATCCGGGTGTGCACCTGCAGCGATGTCTACAGCGCCGAAATGAGCAAGCGCCACAACAACAGCAACATTCTCACCATGGGGGCCCGGGTGGTGGGCTCGGAGCTGGCCAAAATGATCGCCCGCCACTGGCTCACCGCCGAGTTTGAGGGCGGCCGGCACCAGCGCCGGGTGGATATGATCACCGCCATTGAAAACGGAACCTTCACCGCCGAATAACGCGGCAGGGAAAAGCGCCGGAGTCCTTCAGACTCCGGCGCTTTTATTGCTGCCCGCTTATACCAGCCGGATTCCGGCTTCCTTCTGCTCGTTGTTGTACCGTTTGATCAGGGCGTGGATCCTGTCGTAGGGATTCAGCAGCAGGCTCAGGCTGCGGTCATGGTTCAGGGTCGCGATGATATAGGAGATATATTTGCTCATATCCGCTTCCACAAACCACTCGGTCTTTGCCAGGTCCGGGTTCCGGTAGGTCAGGTTGGTGGAAATCACCCGGTCAATCAGTCCGTCCCGGTAGGCTTTCTCGTAGTTTTCCAGCCCGTTGGTGAACAGGGCGAAGGTACATCCCGCGAAAATCCGGTTGGCTTTCCGCTTTTTCAGCTCCTTGGCCAGGTCGATAATGCTTTCGCCGCTGGAAATCATATCGTCCGCCACGAAAACGTCCTTGCCCTCCACGCTGTCGCCCAGGTATTCATGGGCCACAATGGGGTTCCGTCCGTTCACAACCCGGGTGTAATCCCGCCGCTTGTAGAACAGGCCCATATCCAGCCCCAGCACGGAGGCGTAGAAAATGTTCCGGTCGATGGCTCCCTCGTCGGGGGAAACGATCATCATGTGCTCCCGGTCGATCTTCAGGGTCTTGTTGTTGCGCAGCAGCGCCTTGAAAATCTGGTAGCTGGGCATGACGCTTTCAAACCCGGCGTTGGGGATCGCGTTCTGCACCCGGGGATCGTGGGCGTCGAAGGTGACGATGTTGCTGACCCCCATGCTCACCAGTTCCTGCAGCGCCATGGCGCAGTCCAGGCTTTCCCGGGAGGCCCTGCGGTGCTGCCGGCCTTCGTAAAGCATCGGCATGATCACCGTGATCCTTTTGGCTTTGCCGCTCATGGCGGCAATAATCCGCTTCAGGTTGGCAAAATGCTCGTCCGGGCTCATGGGAACCCGCTGTCCGAACATTTCGTAGGTAACGTTGTAGGCGCCGGGATCCGTAAGGATATACATATCATATCCCCGGATGCTTTCCCGGATCATTCCCTTGCCTTCTCCGTTTCCGAAACGGGGGCAGGAAACGCTGATCAGGAAATCCTGGCGCTCCATGCCGGGAGTGGTCCGCATATCGCCGGACTCCGTAGCCTCCTCAGCGTGATCGCGCCACTTCTTCAGCCAGTCGTTCACCTTCTGGCCGATCTCTTCCGTTCCGGGCATGGCAATCAGCCCGAGGGGACCTACCGGATAAGTCAAAAAAGAATCCGTGTTCCAGCTGCTCACGAAATCCGTCATGGTGCTCCTCCCTCCGCGGTCTCAAGGATCATAACACACACATCATCATTATAGCTTACTTTCACGCGTCTGAAAAGCGAAGATTTGGTCGTTTCTGATCCTTTTTATTCCATGCCGTCTTCCGCAGGCAGAAAAAAGCCCGGGGAGAAAACTCTCCCCGGGGTCAGGGCCCGCGTCCGGTTACTGTGCCACGTTATCCAGCATGGCCAGGCCGACTTCGATGTCCTCGATGTATTCGCCGTCCGTGCTGATTTCAGCCCTTTCGGCGTTGGCCACCTCAGTCGGGCGCCACACGGTCACCTTGATGGTGTCCCCGGCCTTGAAGGCGTCCAGGGCGCTCATCATCTGTTCCGTTCCGGAAATCACTTCCCCGTTGATCTCCACCAGGGTGTCTCCCGGCTTGAGGCCTGCCTTTTCAGCGGGGCTTCCGGCTTCAACGCTGAGGATGTAGGCTCCGTTGGGCAGCGTGCCGTTGGTGTGCAGGTCCGTCACGGAAACGCCCAGCCGGGGCTTGCCGATCCGGCCGCCCTGGGCCTGTTTGGTCTCGCCGTCCTGCGCGGGGGTGTCCGCGTTCTCCGCGGTGGTTTCCTTGCCGCTCAGCGCCTGGGCAATCAGATCCTTGGCTTCATTGATCGGGATGCACATGCCGATGCTTTCCACAGACGCGCCGCTGGAGAAGCGGGTGCCGCTGTACTTCAGGGTCGGGATGCCCACCAGCTGTCCGGCGGTGTTGAACATGCCGCCGCCGCTGTTGCCGCTGTTGATGGCCGCGTCCGTCTGGATCATGGTGTTCTTCGCGGCGGTAATCCGGCCGAACCGGTCCGTCGTGGTGCTGTTGTCGCTTTCAATCTCCCGGTCCAGGGCGGAAATGATGCCCGCCGTCACCGTTCCGGTAAATCCGATGGCGTTTCCGATGTTGATGGCCCAGTCGCCCACCTGCAGCTGGTCGCTGTCACCCAGCTCCACCGCCTCCAGCGGCAGTCCGGGCACATGCAGCACTGCCAGGTCCTTGTCGGAATCGCTGGCCGCCACCGTGGCTTCGTACAGGTTGCTGTCATCTCCGCCGACGGAGATCTTCAGGCTGCTGGCGCCCTCAACCACATGGTAGTTGGTCAGCACGTAATCCTTCTCGATCACCACGCCGCTGCCGCTGGCGTACTTGACTTCGCTCTGCTGG
>CAMHSI010000063.1 GCA_946187775.1 uncultured Clostridia bacterium | reverse complement strand
GTTTTCCATTTTTTTTCTGAAAACCTTGTAACGAAATCCGGATTCACGCGTCTAATCCATGAAGTCAGGCGAAGGGAGGTGAGCAGGTGGACCGGGAACAGACGGAAAAGCTCTACAGGACCCACTACATGCGGGTGTTCTCCTTCGCAATGACACTGGCCGGAGAAAAGACCCTGGCGGAAGAAATCACACAGGAAACCTTCTTCCGGGCGTTTTCAAAATCCGGGGAGTTCCGGAAGGAATCGGACGAGGTGACCTGGCTGTGCGCCATCGCGAAGAATTATTTCTACGATGAGCGAAGGAAGCAGAAAAGGACCGAACCGATGCCCGAGGAGGTTGCGGATTCGGGAAAAAGCATCGAGCAGATGGCTTCGGACCGGGATTCCTCCTTTCGGATCCATGTGGCGCTGCACGCCATGGAGGAGCCCTTCCGGGAGGTGTTTGAGCTCCGGGTGTTCGGGGAGCTGAGCTTCCGGGAAATCGGAACCATCTTCGGGAAGACGGAAAACTGGGCCCGGGTCACTTATCACCGGGCAAGACTGAAACTACAGGAAAGGATGAATGCGCAATGAAGAATTCCTGCGATGTGATCCGGGACCTGCTTCCGCTGTACGCGGACGACGCCTGCAGCGAGGCCAGCCGGAACCTGGTTGAGGAACACCTGGCGGAATGCCAGGATTGCAGCTGCATGCTGCGCAGGCTGCGCAACGACGAGATTGAGAGCGGCCTTCAAAAGGAAAAGCAGGATGTTATAGAATACGGCGAGCGGAGGTTCAAGCGGAGAAGCGCGACGGTGGGCTCCACGGTTTCCGGAATCTTTATGGTTCCGATCCTGGTATGCCTGATCATCAACCTTGTTTCGGGATCCGCCATGGGATGGTTCCTGATTGTGCTGGCGGCGATGGCTGTGGCAGCCAGCCTGGTTGTGGTGCCGATCCTGGTGCCGAAGGACAAGCTGTTCTGGACCTTCTGCGCCTTTACGGCCAGCCTGATGATCCTGCTGGGGATCACCTGCCTGGTTTCGAGGGGGAACTGGTTCTGGGTGGCTTCCAGCGCGGTGCTGTTCGGGCTGTCGGTGCTCTTCCTTCCCTTTGTGATCCGGGCAAAGCCCGTGCAGAAATGGGTCGGAAAGACCAACAAGGCGCTGATTGTGCTGGCGGCGGACGCGGTGCTGTTCCTGAACATGATGAACTGCATCCGGATCAGCCAGGACGGCAGCAGCTTCCTGATGACCGTCGGATGCGCCGCGGGGGTGGCGCTGGTTGTGCTGGGCATACTTCGCAACAGGGGGAGGATCTGAGATGACAAGGGACCAGAAGATCAGGATTGCCATGATCATCTGCGGGACGGTGCTGGCGTGCGCGGTGATCCTCACAGCCACGGGGATGTTCAGCGGGACTTCCGTCGGCGGATACGCCAACGCGGACAAGTACACGGCCGGGGACACGGAGATTACCGGGAAGGTAAGGAACCTGGACATCGGCTGGGTCAGCGGAAAGGTTACGGTGGCGTACCACGGGAAGGACACGGTGAGTGTGAGCGAAACCTCCGGGACGGGGCTGAGTGAGGACCAGAAGCTCCGCTGGTGGCTGGACGGGGATACGCTGCGGATCCGGTTCGCGAAACCGGGGATCCGGCTGAGCCACCCGAACAAGGAGCTGACGGTGGCCCTTCCGGAGGGGACGGTGCCGGAGGAGATCGACATCAGCGTGACCTCGGCGGACACGGAGATTACGGGACTGAAGGCAAAGACCCTGAAGCTGGGGGGAACCTCCGGGACCTTCAACGCTTCGGCGGAAGCGGAGGAGGTGACAGCCGGAACCACCTCCGGCGATATCAACCTGCAGCTGACGGGAAAGACGGAACGGATTGAAGCGGCGGCCACCTCCGGAAGGATCCGGATCGAGGCGGAGAAGGCCGGGGAGATCAAGGCGGGCGCCACCTCCGGGGATATTGAAATCTCTGCTGCGGAGAGCGGGAGAACGGAGGTGGATTCCACCAGCGCCGGGGCGACGATCCGGCTGAAGAAGCTGGGGGAAGTGAGCGTTTCCACGGTTTCAGGCACCGCAGTGCTGCAGGTTCCCTCCATGCCGGGATTCCGGGCGGAGGTGAGCACGGTGAGCGGCCGGACGGAGATGAAGCAGGCGGTGACCCAGCAGGGGAACACCTACACCTGCGGCGACGGGAGCGGGAAGATCCACATTACCACCGTGTCCGGGGATATCAGGATTGAAGAGGCGGAGTAAAAAAAGGCCTGAAGGAGCTGCCGGGAAGGCCCGGAGGGGAAAAAGGGCAGTTCGGTATTTCAAAACAGAGCGCTTCATGGTAAGATAGGGAAAATGACGTGCATAAAAGCCGCCGGACCCGGAAGAAGCGCAGATAATCAGCATCCGGAGCTTCCGCGGGGCGGGGGTTCCGGATTTTGTTTCTGCGGAACCGACCTGCGGCAGGAAAAGACGAATCCCCAGGGAGGGCGAAGGAAAATGGAAATGAAGAACTACGCGGAAAAAACGATTCGAAGCGCGGACGGATACGCCCTGAGCACGCGCCTTTTCGATACGCCGCATCCGAAGGCAGCGGTCCTGTTTATCCACGGGATGGAGGAGCACCAGGGGCGGTATGTTCCCTTTGCCACCTTCCTGCAGGAAAACGGGTACGCGGTGCTTACGGCGGACCTGCGGGGACACGGGGAAAACGCCCCGAAGCTGTGCCACATCGCCGACCGGCACGGGGACCGGCTGCTGATGGAGGACGAGGAAGCCCTGCTGAAGGAGCTGCAGGCGCAATACCCCGGGGTTCCGGTGTACCTCTTCGCCCATTCCATGGGGACGATCATCGCGCGGAAATGGCTGCAGACCCGGAGCGGGAGCTTCGGGAAGGTTGCGCTGTCGGGGTATCCGAACCCGAACCCGGCCGCCGGAATCGGCATCGGCCTGGGAGCTGCCATCGCTTCGATGCGGACCCCCCAGGGATATTCGAAGCTGCTGGACACCATGGTGCTGGGAGGATTCTCCAAGGCGGTGAAGGACGCGGAGAGCCCGCTGGACTGGCTTTCCGTGAACCGGGAGAATGTGCAGGCCTACGCCCAGGACCCACTGTGCGGCGTTCCCTTCACCCTGGGAAGCTATGACGCCCTTTTCCGGCTGCTGGCGGACATCAACAAGCCGGAAATGTACCGGGACGTGCAGGCGGAGCTGCCCATCCTGCTGATTGCCGGCAGCGGGGATCCCTGCGTCGGCGGGGCGAAGGGCAGGGCGGATTCCAAAGACCGGCTTGCCCGGGCGGGATTCCGGAACATCGTGACGGAGGACCTTGAGGGAATGCGCCACGAGATTCTGAACGAGAAGGACAACGGAACCGTATACCGGAAGATCCTGGATTTCTTTGAAGCATAAGGGAAAAAACATCAGACCTTCCGCATTACAATAGAAAATACAATTATTCTGGAAACAGAAGGAGTGGATGCCCATGCCGGGTCCTGGCAGACGAGCGATGTTCCTGACGGAGGAAGAGAAGCAGAACAGTCCGAAGGTGACGAAGGAGCTGCTCCTCCGGGTGTTTTCCTACCTGAAGCCCTACCGGAAGCAGCTGGCGCTGGTGTTCCTCTGCATCATCGCTGCATCCGTGTGCAGCCTGTTTCCGTCCATCCTGACGGGAAACATCGTGGACGTGCTGACGGGGAAGAATCCCGGCGGATGGTTCGGCGAGGGGATCTCCGCCCTGATCCGGCTGATCCTGCTGTCCCTGGCGCTGAACTTTGGCTCCAACCTGATCGGCGTGGGGCAGACGTACCTGAACAACTGGATTGCCCAGCATATTTCCTATGACATGCGGAACCAGATGTACCGGCACCTGCAGAAGATGTCCCAGCGCTTTTTCACCACGGCCAGCCAGGGGGACATCATTACCCGGATGACCAGCGATATTTCCGGGGTGGAATCCGTGGTGAGCAACACCTTCTCCAGCATCCTTTCCAACACCATCACCCTGGTTGTGGCGCTGATTGCCATGTTCCGGAAGAACTGGATTCTGGCGCTGGTGGGCATGGTGGTGGTGCCGCTTTTCACGCTGCCTACCCGGATGGCGGGGAAAACCCGCTGGAAGCTGGCGGGAAAGGCCCAGGAATGCAACGATGAAATCAACGGGATCCTGAACGAGACGCTTTCGGTGAGCGGGCAGCTGCTGGTGAAGCTTTTCGGGCGGGAGCAGGCGGAATATGAACGTTACGAGGAAGCGAACAGCCGGATGATCAGGCTGAACATCCGGGAGCGGATGGCGGGCCGGTGGTTCTTCATGCTGCTGAGCACCCTGACCACCATCGGGCCCATGCTGCTGTACCTGGTGGGCGGCATCCTGATGATGAAATATGACAGCAGCCTGACGGTGGGCGACATCACGGTGCTGGTGGCGCTGCTGGGAAGGATGTACGGACCGGTGAACAGCCTGCTGAATATCCAGGTGGACTGGATCCGGTCCATGGCGATGTTCACCCGGATTTTTGAATACTACGACATGAAGCCGGAGATTGACGACCGGCCGGGGGCGAAGGAGCTGAAGGACGCCCGGGGAGAGATCCGCTTTGAGCATGTGGGCTTCTCCTATGACGGGGAGCGGAAGATCCTGAAGGATATCAGCTTCACCCTGCACAGCGGGGACTGCATTGCCATCGTTGGGCCCAGCGGCAGCGGGAAGAGCACCATCGTGAACCTGATTCCCCGGCTCTGGGACGCCACGGAGGGGCAGGTGCTGTTTGACGGGACAGACGTGCGGGACTGGACGCTGCACTCCCTGCGGGAGGAAGTGGGGGTTGTGACCCAGGAAACCTACCTGTTCAACGGAAGCATCCGGGAGAACCTGCTGTACGCGAAACCGGAGGCCACGGAGGAGGAGATGATTGAGGCCTGCAGGAAGGCGAATATCCTGGACTTCATCCAGCGGCAGCCGGAGGGGCTGGACACGCTGGTGGGGAACCGGGGACTGAAGCTTTCCGGCGGGGAAAAGCAGCGCATCTCCATCGCCCGGGCGCTGCTGAAGGATCCGGCGCTGCTGATTTTTGACGAGGCCACCTCTGCGCTGGATTCCATTTCCGAGGCGGCAATCCAGAAGGCGATCAACCCGCTGATTGAGGAGCGGACCTCCATCCTGATTGCCCACAGGCTGTCCACCATCCTGGCGGCGGATGAGATCCTGGTGGTGCGGGACGGGGAGATCGTTGAACGGGGAACGCACCGGGAGCTGGTGAAGGCCGGGGGAACCTACCAGGAGCTGTATGAGACCCAGTTCAGCAAGGCCATGGACACCTGACGGGAGGCTTACGGGCCTCCCTTTTCAAATGTCACCCTGTTGCGCAAAAACAGGTTGACGATCCGGAGACGCAGTGATATGATACCCGGGAATCCGTTACAGGAGGGAGAAAAGCGGATGACAACCAGGGATCAGGTTCTTCGGATGCTGGAGGAAGAAGGAACGGTTTCCGGGGAGAAGCTGGGAGAGACGATCCGGGTGAGCCGGAACGCCGTGTGGAAAGCGGTTTCCCAGCTGCGGCAGGAGGGATACGGCATTGAGGCGGGGCCCAACCGGGGATACCGGCTGGTTTCCGTGCCGGACCGGCTTGCGGAGGCGGAAATACGGAAATGGCTGACAACAAAGGAATTCGGCAGGGAAATGGAGGTTTATCCGCTGCTGGATTCCACCAACCTGCGGGCGAAAACGCTGGCGGGGGACGGAGCTCCCCAGGGCTTTCTCGTGGCGGCGGATTCGCAGAGCGCGGGAAGGGGAAGACTGGGAAGGTCTTTTTATTCCCCGGAGCACTCGGGGGTTTACCTTTCGGTGATCCTGCGGCCGAAGTGCTCGCCGGAGCGGGCTTCCCTGATCACCTCCCTGGCCGCGGTGGCGGCGGCAAGGGCGGCGGAGAAGGTGAGCGGGGCGGAGATCCACATCAAATGGGTGAACGACCTGTACATCGGGAAGCGGAAAATCTGCGGCATCCTCAGCGAAGCCGGGTTCGGCATGGAAACGGGGCAGCTGGAGTACGTGGTGGTGGGCATCGGCATGAATGTGCGGAAGATGGAATTTCCGCCGGAGCTGAAGGACATCGCCGGGTCCATCGGCAACGAGACCGGGAAGGAGCCGGACCGGAACCGGCTGACTGCGGAAATCATCAACGAGCTGGAAACGGCGTACGGTCAGCTGGAAACGGGTGAATTCCTGGAGGAAAGCCGGCGGCGGTCCAATGTGATCGGACGGGAAATCCGGGTGATTGAGGGCGGACGGGAGTATCCGGCCCGGGCGGTTGCCATTGACGATGAGGGAAAGCTGGTGATCCGGACGGAGACGGGGGAAAGCCGCCTGGGATTCGGAGAGGTCAGCCTTAGATTTTAAGAAATAAAAGAAAGAAAAAGAGGCAAAAGAAAATGAAAAGCAAAATTACCACCAAGGATATGACACTGACCGCCGTTATGACGGCCCTGATCTGCATTGCGGGACCGCTGAGCATCGCCGTGGGGCCCATTCCCCTTTCCCTGGCATCCTTCGCGGTATACATGGCGGGAGCGGTGCTGGGATCCAAACGGGGAACCCTGGCGGTTGCGCTGTACCTGCTGATCGGCCTGATCGGCGTACCGGTTTTCTCCGGCTTCAGCGGCGGATTCCAGAAGCTGGCGGGAGTGACCGGCGGATACCTGATCGGATACCTGCCCTGCGCCTTCCTTACGGGACTGGGGACGAAGGACAGGACGGACGGACGCTTTCCCTGGGAGCTGCCGGTGATGATGGTGGCGGGGACGGTGGTGCTGTACCTGATCGGGACCATCTGGTTTATGATCCAGACCGGGAATCCTCTGGGCGGGGCGCTTTCCATGTGCGTGCTGCCCTTCCTGCCGGGAGACGCGGTGAAGATTATCGCGGCAACGCTGCTGACGGTTCCCGTGCGCAGGGCGGTACGCCTGCAGGCGCACGCGGGCCAGTAAGGAGGAGACAGGCGGATGAACGGAGAGGACAGGCCTTCCTTTGTTTCGGATTACATGGAGGGAGCCCACCCGCTGATCCTCGGGCGGCTGGCGGAAACGAACCTTGTGAAAACCCCGGGATACGGAGCGGACGAATTCACCGCTTCCGCCGCGGCGAAGATCCGGAAGGCCTGCGGAACCCCGGAGGCGGATGTGTTCTTCCTTGCGGGAGGGACCCAGACCAACGCGGTGATGATCGCCGCGATGCTGCGGCCCTGGCAGGGGGTTATGTCCGCCGGGAGCGGGCACATCAGCGTTCATGAGGCGGGGGCAGTGGAGGCCTCCGGGCACAAGGTGCTGACGCTGGAGCACGAGGACGGGAAGATTTCCGCCCGGGCGGTGCGGGAATGCATGGAAGGCTGGCTGCAGGACGGGAACCGGGACCACATGGTGATGCCGGGCATGGTATATATTTCGCAGCCGACGGAATACGGAACCCTGTATTCCCTGCGGGAGCTGCGGGAGCTCAGCGAAGCCTGCCGGGGATACGGCATCCCGCTGTACCTGGACGGGGCACGGCTGGCCTACGCCCTGGCCTGCCCGGAAAACGACGTGACCCTGAAGGACCTGGGAGCGCTGTGCGACGCTTTTTATATCGGCGGAACCAAGTGCGGCACCCTGTTCGGGGAGGCGGCGGTGGTTCCGAAACACGGTTTCATTCCGCACCTGTTTACGCAGATCAAGCAGCGGGGCGCCCTGCTGGCCAAGGGAAGGATTGCGGGGCTGCAGTTTGACACGCTGTTTACCGACGACCTGTACCTGCGGATCGGGGAGCCGGCCATAAGGGCGGCGGAGAAGATCCGGAAGGCCCTGCGGGAAAAGGGATATGAGACCGCCTTCCCGAACCCCACCAACCAGATATTCATCCTGCTGGACGAAGGGCAGGCGGAGGAGATCGGCAGGAAGGCGGACCTGGGCTTCATGGAGCGCACGGGGGACGGACGGATGCTGATGCGGATTGCCACAAGCTGGGCCACCCGGGAGGAAGAGGTTGACCGGCTGATTGAATGCCTGTGAGGGGAGGGAAACGGAGATGAAGAGGATTTACCTGGCGGGAGGATGCTTCTGGGGAATGCAGAAGTTCTTCGACCAGTTTGAGGGCGTGTGCGATACGGAAGCGGGATACGCCAACGGCCCGGACCGGGCGCCCACCTACGAGGAGGTGTGCGGGGACAGCGGGCATGCCGAGACGGTGAGGATCGACTACGACGAAGGGAAAATTTCCCTGGGAGAGCTGCTGGGATACTACTTCATGGTGATTGATCCCCTGGCGGTGAACAAGCAGGGGCATGACGAGGGCATCCAGTACCGGACCGGGATCTATTACACGGAGGCGGGGCAGCTTCCGGAGATCGAAAAGGCGTACCGGGAAGAGGAGCAGAAGGCCGGGGCGGCGCTGGCGGTGGAGCTGGAGCCCCTCCGGAATTTCTATCCCGCGGAGGAATACCACCAGAAGTATCTGGACAAGAACCCGGGAGGATACTGCCATATTCCGCGGCGGTACCTGGAACTTGGAAAATGAAGGGACAGCAGGAATATGAGGTGATCCGAAGCCGGCGGAAAACCATTGCCGTGGAAATCCGGGACGGGCGGGTGCTGATCCGGGCCCCGCTGCGGGCATCCGGGCGGGAGATTGCGGCGTTTGCGGAGAGAAATAAGCAGTGGATTGAGGAGCACCTGGCAAAGGCCCGGGAGCGGGATGCGGCGCGGGCCGCCGTGCCGAAGCTGACCCAGGAGGAAATCCGCCGGCTGGCAGAGCAGGCGCTGCGGGTGATTCCCGAGCGGGCGGCCCGGTACGCGCCCCTGATCGGCGTAAGGTACGGACGGATTACCATCCGCTGCCAGAAAACCCGGTGGGGCAGCTGCAGCAGCAAGGGAAACCTGAACTTCAACTGCCTGCTGATGCTGGCGCCGGAGGGGGCGGTGGACAGCGTTGTGGTGCACGAGCTGTGCCACCTGAAGGAAATGAACCATTCCCCGAAATTCTACGCCGAGGTGCTGCGGGTTTTTCCGGAATACCGGAAGTGGCAGAAATGGCTGAAGGATCACGGAGACCTGATTATGGCACGGGTGCGGTAAACAAACGGAAGGGCAAAACGGAAGGAGGAGCGGAAGCATGCGGAAAGGAACGCGCACAGCGGCGGCTTTCCTGGCAACGGCGCTGATCGGGGCGTCACCTGCGGGCAAGGCGGAGGAGGCAGGTTTCGCGGACATCGCGGGAGACTGGTACACGATGGAAATCATGATGACCGTGGAGGAAGACGGCCGCTTTGTGCTGGGATGGAACGACGGGGACTGGACCGGATCCCTGCGGGAGGAAACGCAGCTCAGCGAGGAGGACGGGGAGGTTCCCGCCTACCGGCTGGTGCTGGACCGGCCGGAGCTTTCCATGTGGGAGGAGCTGATGCTGGTGCCGGATCCCGGTTCGCCGGGAACCCTGGTGTATTACCAGGACGACGTGCCGGCGATGGTTTTCCGGGATGCCCCGGTTTCCGTTACGGAGGTGACGGAGGAGGAGCTGGAATACCTGGAGCCCTATATCTTTATCGACGCAACGGCGGGCAGGGAGCCCGCGGCGTATGTGCTGATCACCTTCCTGCGGCCGGTGAAGGACGCGGCGGTGCTGGCCATGAGCGACCAGCAAATCGATGAGGACGGGGAGCTGCTGTACAACGGCGAGACGCTGGAATGGCGGGAACAGCTGGACAGCCAGGAGAGCATCGTTGTCAAAACTGTTTTTGACGGGGATCTTCCGAACCTGGCGATTTCCTTCCTTTCGGAGGACGACGGGACGGGATACGATTACGCCCTGCAGATGAGCGGCAGGGACGGATCCATTGTGCTCCTGCCGCTTCCGCAGTCCCAGGGATAAACGGACCTGCGGGCGGAAAAACGGAGGGGAAGGAAAAAGACAGATGCGGGAAAGTTTGTAGGTTTGTCAAACATTTTGGACAGTGAATGATTTCAGGAACTCGTTAGGAGA
>CAMHSI010000062.1 GCA_946187775.1 uncultured Clostridia bacterium | reverse complement strand
TGGGGAATGGTGTAACGGCAGCACCTACGACTCTGACTCGTATTGTCTAGGTTCGAATCCTAGTTCCCCAGCTTTCTTTTTTCTGGCTCCGTTGTCTAGAGGCCTAGGACGCGGCCCTCTCAAGGCTGAAACACGGGTTCGAATCCCGTCGGAGCTGCTTTTTTTATGCCTGCAGGAAGAAGCTGCAGGCTTTTTTTGACGCAAAAAAACCGCAATCCGTTTCCGGATTGCGGGGAAAGGCGCGGGGATTATTCCGGCTCCCGCAGGGACTGCAGGGATTTCAGCAGGGAAGGAATCGCGGTTTCGAAATTCACGCCGTACCAGGGATCCGCGGGATCCTTGAGGGTTTCCGCAATGGTGTGGGCCGTAAAGTCCGCCGCGATCCGGATGGCGTTCTCCCGCCCGAGGCCCAGCACGAAGGCGCCGGCCAGCACGCTGGAGAAGATGTCCCCGGTGCCGTGATAGGCGGCGGGGATCCGGTCGTTCTGGTAGCTGAAGAAGGTTTTGTTCTCCGAATCGTATCCCATGGCCCCGGTTTTCCCTTCGGACAGGGAGACGCCGGTGAGGATGGGGGTTTTCGTGCCGATGCCCGCCAGGGCCAGCAGCATTTCCCGGATATAGCTTTCGGAGTAGTCCTCCCTGTAGGGCAGCCCTGTCATGAAGGCCGCTTCGGTGAGGTTGGGATCCGAGATGTCGGCGATGGCGCAGAGGGAGGCGTTTTTCCGGGCGTAGTGCTCGTTGAAGGCCGGGTACAGCTTTCCGTTGTCTCCCATGGCGGGATCCACGATCACCAGGGTGTTCTCATTCCGGAAGGCTTCGATGATTCCGATGACCGTGTCAATTTCCTCTTCCGTGCCGAGGTATCCGGTGTAAATGGCGTCAAAGGTAATGCCTTCCTGTTTCCAGTGATCGGTGATGGGCGTGAGCTGGTCGGAAAGGTCCTTGCAGGTGAATCCTTTGAACAGGGTATGGGTGCTGAGGACCGCCGTGGGCAGGATAACGGTTTCCACGCCCATGGAGGACAGCAGCGGCAGGGCCACGGTCAGGGAGCATTTGCCAAAGCAGGAGATATCCTGGATGGTCAGAATTCTTTTCATGTTCTTTCTCCTCCTTGCTGATTACAAATAGTTTCTTTTGCCGAAGACGGCGGTGCCGATACGGACGATGGTGGCGCCTTCTTCAACGGCGGTCTCAAAATCCCCGGTCATGCCCATGGAAAGAACCGGGCAGCGGAATTCCGGATCCGGAACCAGCAGGCGGCCTTCGGAAAGCTGCCGGGCGAGGTCAGAGAGGGCGCGGAAGTAAGGACGGTTGGACTCCGGATCCTCCGTCAGGGGGGCGGAGGTCATGAGACCGAGAAGCCGGAGGTGCGGAAGGGCTGAAACCTGTTCCGCCGCTTCGGCGGTCTCCTCCGGGGCGAAGCCCCATTTGCTTTCCTCCCGGGCGGCATTGACCTCCAGCAGGATCTTAACCTGCAGGTCCTTTTTCGCCGCTTCCTTCTCAATCTGCTCCGCCAGGGAAAGGGAATCCACCGAGTGGATCAGGGCGGTGCGGCCGATGAGGTATTTCACCTTGTTCTTCTGCAGGTGGCCGATCATATGCCACCGGATAGGATCCCCGCCGCAGCTTTCCGCCTGCTCCATTTTCCCGGTCAGCTCCTGCACGTAGTTTTCCCCGAAATCGGAAACGCCGCAGGCGCGGGCCGCCAGGATATCCCCGAAGGGCTTCAGCTTGCTGACGGCTACAAGGGTGACATCCTCCGGGCGTCTCCCGGACCGGGCGCAGGCGGAGGCGATTCTTTCATGGACGAGGCGAAGATTCTCTCCGATATTTACTTCAGGGACGGAATTCATATCCATGATGCCGATGACGCTCTCCCTTCCGACGGCTTTACACCGCTTACAGGGTGGTAGTATAATCCCAAAGTGATCATTATAAAATGACCAGATTCAGAAAAAACAATAATACCAGATAACGGTCCAAAGGGAGAAGGGAAAGCATGGAAGCAGCCTATCTGAAACTGTACAGGGAACTGAAACAGCAGATTCTCTCCGGCAATTACGCCTGCGGGGAGCGGTTTATGTCCAAGCGCGCGGCGGCGGAGGAGTACGGCCTTTCCCTGGTTACGGTGCAGCACGCCTACGAAATCCTCTGCGACGAGGGATGGCTGACAGCCCGGGAACGCAGCGGCTTCTTTGTGGCCTACAGCGCGGAGGGAGGCGTATCCGTGCCGCGGATTCCGGAAACGCCGGATCCTTCTCCGGCGGAGGAGCGGGTGGACAGCGGGCTTCCCTTCGGGATCTATTCCCGAGCGGTGCGGACGGTGCTGAACACCCGGGGGGAAAGCATCATGGAGAAGTCCCCCAACAAGGGATGCACGGAGCTGCGGGAGGCGCTTTCGGCCTATCTTGCCGCCCTGCGGGGGATGTCCGTATCCCCGGCCCAGATTGTGATCGGATCCGGCGCGGAGTACCTGTACAGCATCATTGTCCGCATCCTGGGAACGGAAAAGCCCTACGCGCTGGAAAGCCCTTCCTACGACGCGATCCGCCTGGTATACGAAAGCGCGGGAGTGACCTGCCGCATGCTGCCCATGGGCCCCGGCGGGATCCGCAGCGACGCCCTGGCATCCTCGGACGCCGGGGTGCTCCACGTGACGCCCTTTCACAGCTGGCCTACCGGGGTGACCGCCGGGGCCAGCAAGCGGCGGGAATACGTTTCCTGGGCCCGGCAGCGGCAGGGATACCTGGTGGAGGACGATTTTGACTCGGAACTGTCCGCCTCCTCCAAAGCGGCGGACACCCTGTATTCCCAGGCACCGGACCGGGTGATTCACATCAACACCTTTACCCGGACCGTATCCCCTGCGCTGCGGGCGGGATACATGGTGCTGCCGGCCTCCCTGCTGGGGGTGTACCAGGAACGGGCGGGATTCCTTTCCTGCTCCGTTCCTGTGACGGAGCAGCTGGTGCTGGCCGAGCTGCTGCGGAGCGGGGAATTCGCGCGGCACCTGCGCAGGGTCCGCAGGAAAATGCGCGCGGTGAAGGGGTGACCAAGGAGGGGTGCCGGATGAATTGTTTACAGTCCGTTCATATTCGCGGATTGTAAGCGTCCTTCCATCCGTGGTATAATGGCACCCGACGGAGCTGTTTTTTTGACAGCTGCGCAGAAACGGAGGATACCGATATGATGAAGAAGATTCTTGCGATCCTGCTGGCTGCCGCCCTGATGCTTTCAGCCGCGGCACTGGCGGAGGAGACCGCCCTGCCCGAAGCGGAAGCTACGCCGGAGGTGACGGCAACCCCCATTCCGGATACGCTGCTGGTGACGGTGAACGGCGTGGAAATCCGGGAGAATGACGAGGACCTGCAGTATTTCTATGAAAACGACCTGCAGACGGTGACAAATCCGGAGGACGAAGTGAATCAGCACTACGCCCGGATGATGGCCATGGAGAGCGCGCTGCAGACCAAGGTGATCTACAGCAAGCGGGACAGCCGGTTCACGGAGGAGGAGATCGCCTCCCTGAAGGAGCAGGCGAAAACCGAATGGGACGAAACCGTGAACGAGCTCATGAAGAGCCAGATGGGGATCACCGACGCGTCCACGGAGGAAGACAAAACAGCTGCCCGGGCGGACGTGCTGAGCAAGCTGGAATCCTACTACGGCTATACCGAGGAAACCTACATTGACGGCGCGGTGAGCCGGGCGTTTTCCGAACGGGTGATCGAGGAGCTGAAGGAAGGGGATCCGTCCCTTTCCGCCACGGAAGAGGACGTAGCCCAGGCCATCGCGGACACCATCGCCCAGGAAAAGGAAGAGGTTGCCGCCTACGCCTATTACCAGAAGCTGGCGGAGGAGGATCCGGAGAAGGCCGCCTCCAAGAGCTACGAGGACCTGTACCAGGAGCTGAGCGAGATGGCTCCGGAGATGATGGAGCAGTACGCCAACGACCTGGCTACCTATGAGATGATCTCTTCCTACTACAGCATGAGCGGGACGCCCTTCCACTACATTCCGGAAGGATATCGGGGCATCACCCATATCCTGCTGAGCGTGGAGCAGGAGCTGCTGGACAAATACAATGACCTGAAAGCCCGGCTGGAGGAAAGCCGGAACGGGGAAACGGAGCCTGCCGCGGAAACGACGGAAAGCGCTGAGGCCACGGAAGCTCCCGCGGAGACGGAGGAGCCCGTGACCGAGGAAATGGTGGAAGCTGCCCGCCAGGCGATCCTGGACAGCAGGAAGGACACCATCGACGAGATCATGAAGAAGCTGGCCGACGGCGCGAACTTTGAGGACCTGATCGCCGAATACGGCACGGATCCCGGCATGCAGGACGAGAAGAACCTGAAGAACGGCTACTCGGTCTGCAAGGGAAGCATCTCCGTGAATTCCGAATTCGCGGACGCGGCGGCTGCCCTGGAGAAGATCGGGGATGTCAGCGCGCCCGTGGTTTCCAACTTTGGCATCCATATCCTGCACTACCTGCGGGATGTGCCCGCCGGGCAGATTGAGATGACCGAGGAAGAGCTGGCGGAGCTGAAGGAGCAGATCGAGAGCGAGCGGATCAACCTGGCCATCGGCGAGCTGGTCGACGGATGGGTCGCGGAAGCGGACATCGCCTGGACCGCCGAGGGCGAGGCCTGGAAGTTCGACGAGAGCGTTGCGGAAGCCTACAATGCCATGAACGCCGCGGAGGAACCCGCTGCTGCGGAAAGCACGGAGGAAGCTCCCGCTGCTGAAGATACGGCTGCGGAAACCCCCGCCGCGGAGGCTGCGGAGGAAGTACCCGTTCCATAAAGGAAGGAAAGACGGACAGCAAAAATCCCGGAGGATTTCCTCCGGGATTTTTGCGTGGCTTTCAAGCCTCCTGTTCAGGGATGGACAAAGGTGCCGATATCGCTGCCTTCCAGCACGCGGATCAGGTTTTCCGGATCGTCCAGGCCGAACACCCGAACCATGGGAACCTTGTTTTCCGCGCAGAGGGCAAAGGCGGCGGCGTCCATGACCTTCAGTCCCCGCCGCAGGGCCTCGGTGTAGGTGATATCCTTGATGAGCACGGCGGAGGGATCCTTCAGGGGATCGGCGGTATATACCCCGTCGATGTTCTTGGCCATGAGGACAGCGTCCACCTCCATTTCCACCGCCCGGAGGGCGACCCCGGAATCCGTGGAGAAGAAGGGATTGCCCGTGCCGCAGGCAAAGAGCACCACCCGGCCTTCGGAGAGGTGCCGGCGGGCAGCCATGGCGTTGAAGGGCTCGGCAAAGCGGTTCATGTCCACGGCGCTCTGGACCACGGCGTCCAGCCCGGCTTTCCGCAGGGCGTCCGCCATGCACAGGCAGTTGATGACCGTGCCCAGCATCCCCATCTGGTCGGCGGTAACGGCATCCATATTGGCGGAGGGACCCTGGCGGCCGCGCCAGATGTTGCCGGCGCCGATGACGATGCCGATTTCCGTTCCCAGGTCGTGCATGCGGCGGATGATTCCGGCCGCCTGGTTCACCTTGTCAAAATCGAAGAGATCATTTCCGGACTTGAGCGCTTCCCCGCTCAGCTTCAGCAGTACCCGGCGGTATTCGGCCATGGTTGGATCCTCCTTGTTTCATGAAATGGGGCGGACACAGGGTGAAAGGGATCAGCCCAGGCGGGCGAGGGAGGCGCGCATACGGCTGAGGGTCTCGTCCTTCCCCAGCAGGTAGGCGATTTCAAAGGCGCCGCCGGGGGTGGATTCCTGGCCGGAAATGGCGATGCGCATGGGCCACAGGACGGATCCGGTTTTCCGGCCCCACTCCTGGATCTTTTCCATGACGGCATCGTGGATCTTTTCCTCCGTCCACTCCGGGATGCCCTCCAGCACGGGAATCAGCAGGGGCAGCACTTCCCTTGCGACGGCTTCGTCGCTCTTCTGCTTTTTGTTGAAGAAAATAGCGGTGTCATACTCCGGCATTTCCGCCAGGAAGGCGATCTTCTCCGGAATGTGGGAGAAGATGTCCGTGCGGCTCTGCATCAGCTCCGCCAGGCGGCGGTAGTCGGTGTTTTTGCCGGCCAGGACCTTGTCAAACCACGGGGCGGCCATGGCCAGGTACTTTTCGGGATCCATCCGCGCAATGTACTGGGCGTTCATCCACTCCAGCTTGGCGGGATCGAAGATGCCGGGGGATTTGTTGATCCGATGGATATCAAAGGCCTCCACCAGCTCGGGGAGGGTAAAGAACTCCCGGTCGTTTCCGGGATTCCAGCCCACCAGCGCCAGGTAGTTGACCAGCGCTTCCGTGAGGAAGCCCTTGTCGATATAGTCGGAATAATAGGCGTCCCCGTCCCGCTTGGAAAGCTTGTGGGTAGCGTCGCGCATGACGGTGGGAAGATGAATATAGGTCGGAATCTCCCAGCCCAGGGCGGTGTAGAGGTAATTGTAGCGGGGGGTGGAGGAAAGATACTCCATGCCGCGCATGACGTGGGTGATGCCCATGAGATGGTCGTCGATGACATTGGCAAAATTATAGGTGGGCATGCCGTCCTGCTTGATGAGCACCATATCGTCCATGGACTCGGCGTTCCGGAAGGTCATGTCGCCGAAAACCACATCGCTGTAGCTGGTTTCCCCCTCCGTGGGGGCGTTCATGCGGATGGTCCAGGGAATGCCGGCGGCCTTTTTCGCGGCGACTTCCTCGGGGGTGAGGTGCAGGCAGTGCTTATCATATTTCCAGACGCCGCCGGCCGCCTCCACCTTCGCGCGACGCTCCTCGATCTCCTCCTTGGAGCAGAAGCAGTAGTAGGCGTGGCCGCTGCGGACCAGCTGCTCCGCGTAGGGCAGGTAGGTGGCTTTGCGCTCGCTCTGGATATAGGGGCCGACGGGGCCGCCGATATCTGGGCCTTCGTCCCAGTTCAGCCCGCAGGCGCGAAGGGTATCGTAAATGACATCGGTAGCGCCTTCCACGAAGCGCTCCTGGTCCGTGTCCTCAATCCGCAGGATAAACTGCCCGTTGTTCTGGCGGGCAAAGAGATAGGCATACAGGGCGGTGCGGACGCCGCCCAGGTGCATAAAGCCGGTGGGGCTTGGCGCAAAACGGGTACGTACGTTCATGACAGGGTTCTCCTTTGCAATGGTCTGTGACCGGGGTCAGTTGTTGGTCGCCTGCCGGGCGAAGGTATCGCGAAGGCCGACGGTGCGGTTGTATACCGGCAGGGAAGCGGAGGAATCCGGATCCTTGCAGAAGTAGCCGGTGCGGAGGAACTGGAAGGAAGTGCCGGTTTCCGCGTCGGCGATGACCTTTTCCGCGTATCCGCGCAGCACCTTCAGACTTTCCGGATTCAGGCGGGAAATGAAATCCTTTTTATCGGTTTCCTCCTCCGCGTCCTCGGGAAGCTCATCCTTCAGGAGCGGCTCGTACAGCCGGGCCTCGAAGGGGATGCAGTCCCCGGCGGGAACCCAGTGGAGGGTTTTGCCCTTGATCTTCCGGTCTGCCCCGGCGCTGCCAGAGAAGGAATCCAGATCCACGGTGCAGTACACTTCCGTGACATTGCCTTCCGCGTCCTTGGCGCAGCTGTCGCACCGGACAATGTAGGCGCCCTTGAGCCGGACCTCGTTGCCTGGGAACATCCGCTGGTATTTTTTGACCGGGACCTCCATGAAGTCCTCCCGGTCGATCCACAGCTCCCGGCCGAAGGCCAGGGTGCGCTCTCCCATTTCGGGATGGTCCGGATGGTTTTCCAGGGTGACGGTTTTCGTTTCCCCTTCCGGCCAGTTGGTCAGCACCACCTTCAGCGGATTCAGCACGGCCATGGCCCGGGAAGCGGAATCTCCCAGCACATCCCGGACGCAGTGCTCCAGGACGGCGTAATCCACGGTGGAGTCCGCCTTGCTCATGCCGATGGTATCAACGAAATTCCGGATGGCCATGGCAGGGTATCCGCGGCGCCGCATGGCGGAAAGGGTAGGCATGCGGGGATCATCCCACCCGGCCACATAACCGCCCTCCACCAGCTGGCGCAGATAGCGCTTGCTCATGACGGTTCCCGTCATGTTGAGGCGGGAGAACTCGATCTGCCGGGGACGGGCGGGAAGCATGTCCGCGCTCTTTTCCACCACCCAGTCATACAGGGGACGGTGAATCTCATACTCCAGGGAGCACATGGAATGGCTGATGCCTTCCAGGGCGTCTCCGATGGGATGGGAGAAGTCGTACATGGGATAGATGCACCACTTGTTCCCGGTGCGCCAGTGCTCCTTGTACAGGATGCGGTACATGGCGGGATCCCGCAGGACGATGTTGGGGGAGGCCATGTCGATCTTCATCCGCAGGGTCTTGCTGCCCTCCGGGAATTCGCCGGCCTTCATGCGGCGGAAGAGATCCAGGCTTTCCTCCGCGGGCCGGTCCCGCCAGGGGCTGTTCTTCCCGGGCTCCGTCAGGGTGCCGCGGTATTCGCGCATTTCGTCCTTGCTCAGTTCGTCCACATAGGCGAGGCCCCGGCGGATCCACTCCTCGGCGATCTCATAGCATTTGTCATAGTAATCGGAGGCGTAGTATTCCCCGCCGGTCCAGTGGAAACCGAGCCAGTGGATATCCCGTTTGATGGCCTCCACATATTCGGTATCTTCCTTGGCGGGATTCGTATCGTCAAAGCGCAGGTTGCACTTTCCGCCGAATTTTTCGGCGGTGAGGAAGTCCATGATCAGGGCCTTGCAGTGCCCGATATGCATATATCCGTTGGGCTCCGGAGGGAAACGGGTATGGATCTCCGTATACCTTCCGTCTGCCAGGTCCTTTTCGATGGCGTCCCAGATAAAATTGCTGCGCGCGGTGGTTTCTTCCATGTCGGATGCTCCTTTTCAGCGGGATGAACGCATCCCGGAGGATGCGGCCTGCTTATTATACAAAAAAGGGAACATGAGAATCAAGATTTTCCGCGGAAAGGTGACACAAAAAGCGGCGTTTTCCGCCCCGGCCCTTTTCAACCGGCGGGAACTCTGATAAAATGCGGAGAAAAACGACGGGCCGCCCCAGGGCGTTTCGGGAACGGAGGACAGGATGAGGGGACGCAGACAGGACACCGCGGGTCGGAACCGGAGGGGACTGGCGCTCTTCGCCGCCTTCCTGCTTTTTCCCTTTGGGGCTCCGGCGGAGGAGCACCCGACCCGGCCGCCGCTGGTGACGGAAGCGCCGGCCCCGGAACCGGTTACCCCGGAGAGGGACGCGGAGGGCTTCCTGGAGGAAGGGGAATTCATCCACGAGGACGAGGAAGCGGGGCTCTGGATGTACCTGAGTCCGACGCTGCAGGTGGAAATCCGGCGGCAGCGGGACGTGAGCATCCCCCTGATCTGGTTTGAAACGGAGATCCGCACCCGGGGAGAGGAACGGTTCCGCACGGTGATGACCAATCCGGACAGGCCGGGATTCAACGGCCGGCTTCCCCATAAAATCGCCCGGGAAGAGGGTTTTGTCCTGGGCTTTACGGACGACTTCTACGGGGACCGGATGCAGAAGGCCCGGAAGGACCGTAAAACAGTGATCGGGATCATCATCCGGGAGGGACAGGTCCTCAGCGAAAAAACCTACAGCAAGCGGAATTCCCACCTGCCGAACCTGGACATGATGATTCAGTATCCGGACGGCCGGCTGGAGGTCTGCGAATGCAGCGAGTACACGGCGGAGGAGCTTCTGGAGAAGGGGGCCCTGAACGTGTTCAGCTTCGGCCCCATCCTGATCCGGGACGGGGTGATCAACGAACAGATGTACGGCAGCCACTACCGGGACCTGGAGCCCCGGCACGCGCTGGGTATGATCGAACCGGGGCACTATTTCCTGCTGTCGGTGCAGGGAAGGCGGAAGGACAGCAAGGGCACCATGCTGCAGCGGATGGCGGAGATGATGAAGGCTCGGGGGGTGACCCAGGCCCTGAACCTGGACGGGGGGAACACCATGGCCCTGGTATTCCGCGGCAGGATGCTGAACAAGGAAGCGGTCTTCCAGAACCGGCAGTTTGTTCGGTCGGTAACCTCCCTGATCGGCATCGGGAAAACGGAAATGCCGGAGGAATAAGGCGGCGCGGTGGAAAGGCGCCGTAACAGAAATGCAACAAAAAAGCAGAAATGTACCAGATTGGATATTGTGTTTCCCGCTGAGGACGAGTACAATCCCTTGTGGTTGCGCAAAGCAGAAGAAGGGAATGAAAAGCTGTGGAAGAGGGAGCCAAAGAGCAGGAGTATTCCATGCGGGAAAAATCCGGATGGAGTGAAT
>CAMHSI010000061.1 GCA_946187775.1 uncultured Clostridia bacterium | reverse complement strand
CAACGACCCCATCGATGTGAACGATGTGCTCTACCGACTGAGCCATGCCACCACGTTTCGTGCTCTCGGCCTACCAGTTCAGTTGGACATTTGGACCAGTTCGTCCTACCAACTGAGCCAACAGACCATTTCCTGACCGGAACAGATGGGATTATAGCACACTGAAGAGGATCGGTCAAGGATAAATTGGCAGACGTAATCCGAGAGTTGAATAAAGACGGTGAAGCATGATAAAATACAGGCAAGAATCCGGAAATCCGGACAGAAAAGAGAGCAAACCATGAAAGAAAAGATCCGGGAGACCCTCGAGCAACTGAACAGGACAGGCAATGAACTGCCCGGGACGGAGCGGCATCTTTGTCCGCCGCCGGACCGCCGGCAGGTGGTGCGGGTGATCAAGGGACTGCAGGCTTTGCTGTTTCCCATGTGCTTCCGGAGGGAAGATCCGGAAATGACGGATGAGCTGCTGCTGGAGAATACGCTGGAGCTGCTGGGCCGGGAGGTCTGCGCGGCGATGCGCTTCAGGGAGGATGCCGGGGATCCGGAACAGGCAGCCGAGGAAATCTGCGATGCTTTTGCAGGGAAGCTGCCCAGGATCCGGGAACTGCTCCTGAAGGACGTGGAGGCGCTGTATGAGGGAGATCCGGCTGCAAACAGCCGCGAGGAAGTAATGATCTGCTATCCCGGCTTTTACGCGATTTCCATCTATCGCCTGGCCCATGAACTGGAGATGCTGAAGACCCCGCTGATTCCCAGAATTATGACGGAATTTGCCCATGAAAAGACCGGAATTGACATTCATCCGGGGGCCAAGGTGGGAGAATACTTCTTTATTGACCACGGAACAGGAATCGTAGTGGGAGAAACCACTACGATCGGGAACCATGTGAAACTGTACCAGGGCGTGACATTGGGCGCCCGGAGCTTTGAGCTGGATGAGAACGGAAATCCGGTGAAAAAGATCAAGAGACATCCGGATATCGGGAACCATGTGGTGATTTACGCCAACGCGACAATCCTGGGCGGGGATACGGTGATCGGCGACGGATGCGTCATCGGGGGAAATACCTGGCTGACCCATTCGGTACCCGCCGGAAGCACGGTTTCCTATACGTCCACGGAGGACCGGAGATAAATCAGTGCTGCCAGGGGCCGACGAATTCCGACCAGAGGAGCTTGAGAAGCGAGTAGGCCGGCGGACGGACCCCGTAAGCGGTGTCGCCGGGGGAGCAGGAACTGGTTACCATGGAGAAAACAAAGCGGGACTGAGGATCAAAATACAAATTGCATAAGGTATCTTCAATTCTTCCCTGGTGTCCGTAGATGATTCTGTCGGGCACCAGGGTTGTGAGTCTGTGCACATTCAGGCCGTAGGGGGAGTCCGCGGTGATGCCGCCCTTTCCCTGCTGGGAGGAGAGCATTTCCCGGACGGTATTCTCCTGAAGGATCCGTTTTCCGTCCAGCATGCCGTAATCACAGAGCATCATTCCGATCCGGCACAGATCCTGTCCCTTCATCCAGCAGCCGCCGTAGGAGAGGTAATAATCGTTTTCCAGGTCGATTTCCTCGCTGTAAGGACGGGCAAACTCGGAAGTTGCAAGGTCCGGATGATCCAGCAGGGCAGGGGAATAAGCGCCGGATATGCCCATCGGCTCAAAGAGCAGGGAAGAAACGGCAGCGCTCAGGTGGAGGCCTGTGACGGCTTCCAGGACGATCCCCATCATACCGGCGGCATAATTTGAATAATGGTACTCTGTGCCGGGACAGTCCCCTTTATAGAAGGAAGACCGCTGCTTCAGGGCGTCCCGGAGGGGCTGGGAGGTGGCAAAATGCGAATCCCAGATGGCAGAGGTATGGGACATGAGCATACGGGGCGTAATGCCTGTTTCCGGGTAGGCGGGATTGCAGGCAAAATAAGGATCGTCCCCGCCGATGATGCTGCCCAGGTTCGCGTCGAGATCCAGGCGGCCCTCATCCACCAGGCGCATGGCGGCGCAGGCGGTGACGAGCTTTGACACGGAGGCAAGCCGGTAATAGCAGTCTTCGGTGGCCATGAGCTTCCGGCCTTTGTCGGCATAGCCGTAGCAATACTGATAGATGATTTTGCCGTCCTTCGCGACGGTTACCATTCCGCCCACGGTGCGGAACCGGCGGAAGATCTCAGCCGCCTTCTGATCCAGGACGGAAGGGTCCGTGCCTTCCGCCGCGGCTGCGGGGAGCAGCAGGGTGAGAATGCAGATGAGGGCCAGGACGGACCTGAGGAAACGGAAGCTTTTCATGAACGCGATTCTCCAGTCATCTGAGGATTTTCGGGGATAAAGGCCTTCCGCCAGAGGGCGCGGAAGGAGAGCAGGAAGAAGAGCCAGGCGAGGGCTGTGAGCAGATGCCAGGCATCCGCAGGGAGCCAGGCAATCTCCGGGATCTTTTTCTCGAAGGCCGCGAACTCCGCAATGGCCGTGACGCCTGCGGCGGCCAGGAAAACGGCCGCAGGGGCAAGGGCGCTCCCCAGACGCAGCTTTGCGGGAAGACGGCGGAGGCAGACGGCGAAAACAACAAGGAGCGCCGCGCTCCACAGCACCAGGTTGGCTTTAACGAAGCCAAGCCAGGGAAGGACAGGAATGTAACCGCCGATGAGCATGGCTTCCGTGACGATGGATCCGGCGGCATACAGGAGGAAAAAGAGGACGGTTTTTCCGCCGGGAGCGGCGGAAACGCGGCGCAGGAGAAGGGCGCAGATGCCGGCCCAGAGCGCCTGCAGGACGAAAACCGCCCAGCACCAGGTGTCATAATAATCCAGGACAGCAAAGGGAAACCGCTCAAAGAAGGACCAGTTTTCCGGCCGGAAAAGGCTGTATCGGGAGGCCGGGTCCGTTTCCCACGGAGCGAACCATTCCTCCAGGGCCAGGCCGATCCCAAGATCCCGGAAGAGCAGACCGCCCAGGAGACGGAAGGCGCAGAGCAGCAGGCACAGGGGAAGGACCACGGAATCCGCAATCTTTCCGGCGGGCTGTTTCGTGATTTTTCCGGCAAGGGCCGCCGCGGCAGGAACCCCGGCGACAGCGCCCCAAAGGAGGAATCCTCCCTCGCTGAAGCGGAAGAAGACGCCCGGATCCCGCCGGCCGATCAGCTGATCCAGGTTCAGGAGGCACCAGCTGAAACGGGACAGGAGCAGGCAGAGCGGCAGGCTGACCAGGGCAAACCAGGAGGCGGTTTCCCTGGACAGGCCGCTTTTTTTCATGCCCCGGGCAGCCAGGGCGTAAAAGGGCAGCAGCAGCACGACCACGGCAAGCCCGAAGGGCCAGACCCGGAGGGGCCCCAGTTGAATCGGTTCCATGAGTTACTCCTCGGCAGAAGCAAAATAGATGATATCAGGGATATGGCGCATGGTTTTGTTATGGAAAACCCGCGCGCCGTTGGCGACGATCTGGGCGGATCCGCCGCCGTCAAGATTATAGGCCAGGATGGCATCGGGAACCCGCTCTGCCACGATCTGAGCGAATTCCGCCATGGTGAAGCCGGATTTGCGGGCGCCCTCCGCGTTGGCGGCGACGATGGCGTATTCCAGCGGCCCGGTCTGGGCGATACAGATCCGCTGGATCGGAGTGGACCACTGATACATCCCTTCCCGGCCGCCGTGCTTTGTGACTTCGGAATGGGCTACATCCTGGACCTCGCCGTTGCGGACCAGCACCGGTCCGATATTGAAGGAATCCATGACGGTGCGGCCCAGCGGCGTCAGGTTTTCCTGGACGTAGGCATCGATGGTTTCCGTGACGGCGGCTTCCACAGCGTGGAAATCACCTTCACTGTCGATGAGAAGCGTATCAAAAACGAGACCGCGGGCGTTATGGGTGGCGTCGCGGATGAGCTCACCCTGGCGGACCACGTAGCCGGCATCCGTGTTTTCACACTTGAAATAGTCCCCGTTCATGGCGATTACGGCATTTTTGCCGGCGGCGATTTTGACGGGATTTGCCTTGCCCGCGTTTTTATAGCTGTCATAGGAAACGGCGGTGCGCAGCTGGGTTGCGTGTTTGATTTTGATGCGGACCACCCAGATTTCATCCGTTACGGTTGTGCCGCGGTGATTGCCGGATACCAGCTTATGGGTGATGGAATCCGTGGAAAAGGTGGCTTCCAGGGTGGAATCCCTGTAGGAAACCGGGGCTTTTCCGTCCATCACCCAGCCGTCCTTCCGGGGAGGACGGCCCCCTTCCTTATAATCCAGGGGAAGGGCGATGGAAACCGTCGCGTCATCCACGACGAGGAAAGAAGCATCTTCCGCCGCACAGGGGC
The DNA here is from genome assembly GCA_946187775.1 of uncultured Clostridia bacterium. Lineage (GTDB taxonomy): Bacteria > Bacillota > Clostridia > Christensenellales > Aristaeellaceae > Aristaeella. The sequence goes on along the minus strand of CAMHSI010000061.1, from coordinate 6,098 downwards.
AGGAGAGCAGAAAGAGCAGGGGCAGCGCCAGGAGGATTGCAGAAAGCCGGCGCAACAGGGAACAATACACAGGACTTCTCCTTTCGGAATGGTTATCGGATCCCATTATACCCGAGGGGAGGGGAAATTGCCACCGATTGATTTAAAAGGGGCGGATTCTTGACACCCGAAGGAGGATTCGCATAGAATACAAAACAGAATCAGAACGCACCGGACGGGAGGGATACGTTTGAAACGGCTGATCTGCATCCTGCTGGCGCTGATGCTGACGGGAGTTTTCCCCGCAGCCGGCGCGGAGGTATATATCGAACAGGAAAAACCGGCGGACTGGGAGGAACGGGACCTGCTGCGGATCTGGGCGCTGTACGCGCTGGACTGTGACAGCTACGTGCTGGAGTGCGGCGGGCAGGTGATGCTGCTTGACGGGGGAAACAAGCCCAAGGAGGGGAGCCTGGTGAGCTTCCTTGAAGCGCACGGCTGGACGCACCCGGACATGATTTTCAACTCCCATCCCCACGATGACCATATTGAGGCGCTGTATTACGCCATCAAGCACGGGAAGATTACCACGGATGTATTTATATCTCCCTTCCCGGAGAACTACGGATACGTCTTTCACAAAAAGATGGCGGACGTACTCCCGAAGAAGGAGATTCCCTACCGGCAGATCTTCGGCGGAGAGAAGCTGACCCTCGGGAAGGCGGAGATGCTTTTGTACCGGTATGACGGGAAGACGAAAAAGCCGAACGGCGGAAGCATTACCGTCAACGATATGAGCGGGATCCTGCACCTGCGCTATGGGGACGCGACCATGCTGTTTACAGCGGATATCGGCGGAACGATCCAGCAGATGCTGGCGGAGGAGAACGGGGAAGCGATCAAGGCGGACATCCTGACGGCCCCGCACCACGGCAAGAACGCGGTGAATCCGGAATTGCTGAAGGCGGCGGATCCGAAGCTGGTGATCATTACAGGAAAAGTGGACCGGACCACGGACTGCCGGCGGCAGCTGAACAACGCGGAAATCTCGTGGAAACGGACGAGCTACGGCAATATCCTGATGGAAACAGACGGGACGGACTGGTATGTGACACAGGAATATGCGTCTGAACAGGTAAAGAAACAGGAAAAGAAGGAGCAGAAGAAAAAGTGATCAGGTCCAGCAGCCGTCGAGGCGGACCACTTCACCGTTGAAATACTCCGGCATTTCCAGCAGGCGGAGGGCGGCTTCCGCCGCCTCCTCCGGGGAGACAATATAGCCCGCGGGAATCTGTGAAAGGATTTCCGCGGTTTCTTTTTCCGAAAGATGACTGTTCATCCGGGTGTCCACGATCCCCGGAGCCAGGGCGTTGACCTGGATATGGGAAGGGGCCAGCTCCCGGGCGAGGGCCCGGGTGAAGGCGTTGACGCCGCCCTTGGCGGCGCTGTAAGCCACTTCGCAGGAGGCGCCGGAAATGCCCCAGACGGAGGAAATATTCAGGATTTTCCCGCCTCCGGCAGAAACCATATCCGGCACGAAGGTGCGGCAGGTGTTGAACAGCGCGGTCAGGTTGGTGCGGATGACGGTATCCCAATCCTCCGGGGAGAGGTCCGTCAGGAGACCGATCCTGGAGACGGCGGCGTTGTTGACCAGCACATCCACGGGGCCGAACTTCGCGCGAAGTTCCTCCACATAGGAAAGATTCCCCACATCCCCGAGGGAGGAGAAACAAAGAAGATCCCCCGCCGAGGAAACAAGGCGGGAGGTCTCCTGCAGAGCGGCGGCATCGGAGCCGCCGTTCAGAATGATTTTGCTGTATTTCCCGGTGCGGGCGCACGCAAGCGCCAGCGCCCGGCCGATGCCGCGGGAGGCACCGGTGATCAGAATCGTGCTCATGTTAATACTCGAAGACGGTAATGACGGCGCCCATGTTATCCAGGGAAGCGGTGTAGGAGCGGGCGCTGCGGGTGAGCTGCAGGTTGAAGGTTGCGGCGTCGCCCACGGCCTGGCGGTAAATTTCGTACTTCAGGATTCCGTCCTCAAAAACGGCGATGTGGGGATGCTCCTGCAGGTACTCAATGTATTCCTCCATGCAGAAATCATAGTAATGCATGACGGCGGCGTTGCCCTTGCCGACGAAACGGTACAGGTTCAGTTTCACGGAAACGCCGGTTTTGAAGCTCTTGTCCTGGGTGGTTTCCAGGGGCCAGGCATCCAGCGGGAAGCGGACCACCAGGCCGTACTTCCAGCAGTTTTCATTCATCCATTTTCCCTGTTCAGTGGAGGAATACTTGGGCTTGGCTATCTCCGGATTGGTTTTGTCATAAAGCCGGAGGGTGAAGGCCAGGCCGGAGTTGAACTCACTGGTGCCGGGATAGTTGACCTCCCGCTTGGCGGCGGCGATCAGCGCGTCCCCGGAATACCGGTCGGCAAGCTTCTCCATCTTGCTCTGGAAGTAGGAGTTCTGGGTTTCCCAGGAACGGTACCCTTCCTCCACCAGATAGTGCTCCATGCCCGCGTCCCGCGCGGCGGTGATGGCTTCCATCAGGGCGTCACTGGCGTTGGTGAAAAGGGTTACGTTGTAATCCTTGGTCTGGATTTTGCTGTTGCCGCCAAGGTATTTGCCGACGCTGGTGATTTTGGAATCATCAAAGTCAGCCGGACGGGAATGCCACTCGTTGAGCAGCAGCATGCCCCCGGTCATCAGCTCCGAACGGCTGGCTACGGTCGCCGTCGGATTCTCCAGGGGATAATTGGTCAGGTCTATGATATCCCATCCCTCGGACTTATGCTCCGGCCAGGAGGGGTTGCTGACCTGCTGGTTTTCCTTCTGGGTGGTCAGCTCCAGGATCGCGGCGTTGTATTCCGCCATGATCTCCTGGTTCTGCCGGGTAACTTCCTCCTGCTTCTTCTGCAGATCAGCAGCGGAAGCCTTCCGGATCGGATCCGTGATCAGCGGTTTGACCAGGAAACATCCGGCTGCCAGGGCAGCCACCAGGACGGTGATGATCAGCACGACCGGTACGGCTTTGCTCTTTTTTCTTCTGCTCATGGATTAGCACCTGCCTTTGAAAAGCGTTGTCCGGGAAGGATTCCGGAGAAAATTATAACCGTTCCTTAAAAAGTTCGTTACAGGATTGTAAGATTCCTTCTTTTTCCGGAGAGAATCTTACATTCTTTCCGGCGCTTCGATTCCGATGAGCCACAGGCCGGTACGGATCACCCGGCGGACAGCGTCCGTCAGGGCGACGCGGGCGGCGGCCTGCGCCGGTTCCCCGTCGAGGATCCGGTGCTCGTAATAATACTTATTGTAGGCCTGGGCGATATCGGTGACCGCGCGGGTGATCATGCTGGGCTCATACTTGTCCGCCGCATCGCGGATTACATCCGGGAAGCGGGACAGGAGGCGCAGCAGCGCCTGGGCTTCGTCATCCGTGAGGGCGGACCAGTCCGGCGATACGCCGGAGAGATCCCCCGCCTTGCGGAGGACGCTGCAGCAGCGGGCGTGGGTATACTGGACGTAGGGGCCGGATTCCCCGTCAAAATTCAGGGCCCGATCCCACCGGAAGTCGATATCCTTGATGCGGTTGTTGGAAAGGTCCGTGTAAATGACGGCGCCGATACCCACCTGGCGGGCCACCTCGTCCTTGTTTTCCAGGTTCGGGGATTTTTCCTCAATGATCTCCCTGGCTTTGGCGACCGCCTGGTCCAGCAGATCCTCCAGGTGCACCACATTGCCCTTGCGGGTGGAGAGGGCTTCGCCCTCGAAGCTGATCATGCCGAAGGCAACATGCACGCAGTCCTTTGCCCAGGGGTATCCCATCTTTTCCAGCACGCGGAAGACCTGGCGGAAATGGAGATCCTGCTGATAGGCGACCACGTAGAGGCATTTGTCGAAATGATAGGTATTCTGGCGGTAGATGGCGGCGGCCAGGTCACGGGTGGCGTAGATGGTGGCCCCGTCGCTCTTGACGATCAGGCAGGGAGGCATATGATCCTCCTCCAGATCCACAACCCAGGCTCCCTGGGACTGAACCAGCAGCCCCTTTTCCCGGAGCTCCCGGATGACCGGCTCCATCTTATCATTATAGAAGCTCTCACCGGCGTAACTGTCGAAGGTGACATCCAGCTTTTCGTAGACCTTGGCGGCGTCCTTCAGGGTTACATCCTTGAACCAGGTGAAGATTTCCATGGCTTCGGGATCCCCGTCCTCGATTTTCTTGAACCAGGCGCGGCCTTCATCCTCCAGGGAGGGATCTGCCTCCGCTTCCTTATGGAAACGGACGTAGAGCTCGGTCATGGCGTCCACGCCGCCCTGCTCCACCTGCTCCTTTGTGCCCCACTTCTTGTAGGCGCAGATCATCTTGCCGAACTGGGTTCCCCAGTCGCCCAGGTGATTGATGCCGACGGTGGTATAGCCCAGGTAGTCAAAAATCCGCTTCAGGCTGTGGCCGATCATGGTGGTGGACAGATGGCCGATATGGAACCGCTTGGCGATGTTGATGGAGGAATAGTCCAGGCAGATGGTTTTCCCGGCGCCGAGATCCGAAGCGCCGTACCGGTCGCCGCCCTGCTGGAGGGCAGCCATGGTTTCGGCGGCGAAATTTTCCCGGTTCAGGAAGAAATTCAGGTAACCGTTGACCGGCTGCACGGAAGCAAGGTCTCCATGGGTCCAGGCGCTGCAGACCGCTTCGGCGATTTTCGGGGGAGCGGTACGCAGGGGCTTGGCCAGGCGGAAGCAGGGGAAGGCATAGTCCCCCAGCGCCGGATCCGGCGGAACGGCCAGCAGGCCGCGAATCTCCTCCGCGGCGGGAAGACCCTCCGCTTCGGGCCAGACGGTTTTCATACAGTCCGCAAGCAGGGCGGACAGGCGGGTAATCGTGTCCATATCGGGTCCTCTTTCATCAGTAATCGGCACCCGGCGGCCGGCTTTTGCCGGACGGCGGGACGGTCCGCAAACCATGGGATCGAAAATAACCAACATATATTAGCACAGAAGGTCGAAATAAGGCAACTATTCATTGACATTCAAGGCGCTGACGCTTATAATTTAACACATGTGAGGCAGACTGTTTTTTTCGTGCGCTTTCGCGGGGGAAAAACGGTTCACAATATGAACAGGAGGTAAGTTCATGTCCATCAAACTGACCATTGACGGCAATACCGCCGTCAGCCATGTCGCGTATGCTTTCAGCGATGTGGCGGCGATCTACCCCATTACCCCTTCCTCCCCCATGGCGGAAGTCGCGGACGAGTGGGCGGCCCATGACCGGAAAAACCTTTTCGGACAGACGGTCCGCATCGCTGAGATGCAGAGCGAAGCCGGCGCTGCCGGCGCCGTGCACGGATCCCTGTCCGCCGGCGCCCTGACCACCACCTTCACCGCCTCCCAGGGTCTGCTGCTGATGATCCCCAACATGTACAAGATTGCCGGCGAACTGACGCCCGCGGTCTTCCATGTCAGCGCCCGTGCCCTGGCTTACCACGCGCTGAACATCTTCGGCGATCACAGCGACGTTATGGCCTGCCGGCAGACCGGGTTTGCCATGCTGGCCAGCAACTCCGTACAGGAAGCCCACGACATGGCGCTGGTTGCCCATCTGGCGACCCTGAAGAGCTCCGTGCCTTTCCTACACTTCTTCGACGGATTCCGCACCAGCCACGAGATCCAGAAGATCGACGCCATCGACACGAAGAACAACTACGAAGAGATCAAGGCCCTGGTGCCGTGGGACAAGATTGAAGAGTTCCGCGCCCGCGCCCTGAATCCCGAACATCCCCATCAGGCCGGCACCGCCCAGAACAGCGATATCTACTTCCAGGGCCGTGAAGCCGGAAACCGCTACTACGCCGCCGTGCCCGCCATCGTGGAAGAGTGCATGGACGAAGTGGCCAAGCTGACGGGCCGTGTCTACAAGCCCTTCCAGTATGAAGGCGCTCCGGACGCGGAAAAGGTTATCATCTCCATGGGCTCCAGCTGCGACGTGGCCCACGAGACCGTGAACAAGATGCTTGAGAGCGGCGAGAAGGTCGGCGTTGTGAAGTGCCACCTGTACCGCCCCTTCTCCGTGGAATACCTGATGAAGGTGCTCCCGAAGACCGTGAAGAAGATCGCCGT
>CAMHSI010000060.1 GCA_946187775.1 uncultured Clostridia bacterium | reverse complement strand
CACATGACGGTGTATGACAACATCGCCTTCAGCCTGCGGCTGAAGAAGGTCCCGGAGGACGAGGTGTATGAGCGGGTGACCAACGCGGCCCAGATTCTGGGCATCACCGAATATCTGACTCGGAAGCCCCGGGCCCTGTCCGGCGGCCAGCGCCAGCGGGTGGCCATCGGCCGGGCCATGGTCCGGAACGCGAAGGTCTTCCTGATGGATGAGCCCCTGAGCAACCTGGACGCCAAGCTGCGGAACCAGATGCGCGCGGAAATCATCCAGCTGCGGCATAAGCTGGAGACGACCTTTATCTACGTCACCCATGACCAGACGGAAGCCATGACCCTGGGGGACCGGATCGTGATCATGCGGGACGGCGTCATCGAGCAGGCCGCAGGAGGTGTTCGACACCACGGTCAACCTGTTTGTGGCTGGCTTCATCGGCAGCCCCCAGATGAACTTCCTGAAGGCGTCGCTGCAAAGGTCGGGGGATGCCTACAGCGTATCCCTGCTGGGGGTCACTCTGCCCCTGAATCCGGACCAGAACGCGGTGCTCGCCCGGAAAAACGCCGGGGACCAGGAGGTCGTCCTGGGCATCCGGCCGGAGCATACGGCGGTGCTGTTTGACAACCGGGAGAACGCCATCGAATGCACCATCAGCGTCAACGAAATGATGGGCAGCGAGCTGCACCTGCACCTGACGAGCAAAAACAACGACAGCATCATCGTCCGGCTGCCCACGGTGGACCTGACGAGGGAACAGCGGGAGAGCCTTTCCTTCGGGAACAAGCTGTTTATCACCTTCCCGGCGAAGGTGATGCAGCTCTTCGACCCGGAAACGGAAAAGAGCCTGATCAACGGATAAGGAACGCCGGATACGGGACTGCCCCCGGGGGCAGTCCCGGTTTTTTTCCGCAGGGGCGGCAAAGCGGCGGGAGGAAGGAGAAAGGGAACCATGAAAAAGGCAATCTGCATGCTGGCGGCGCTGGCCCTGACGGCGGCGGGAATCCCCGCAGCCATGGGGGAAACGGCAGGGGAGGCGGACCACCACCGGGTGTTCTATGAAATCTTTGTAGGCTCCTTTTCCGATTCCGACGGGGACGGAACGGGGGACCTGGGGGGAATACTCCGCCGGATGGACTACCTGAACGACGGGAACGCGGAATCGGAAAGCAGCCTGGGCGTGGAAGGCCTGTGGCTGACGCCGGTTTTCCGCTCCCCCTCCTACCATAAGTACGACGTGGAGGACTACGGGGAGATTGACCCGCAGTTCGGCACGGAGGAGGATTTCCGGGCGCTGGCGGAAAAGTGCCACGAGCGGGGAGTGCTGCTGATTATGGACCTGCCGCTGAACCACACCGGCAGCGGCCACCCCTGGTTCCGGGAATTCGCGGAGGCCCACCGGAAGAGGGAGGAAAGCCATCCCCGGTACAACTGGTACACCTGGATCCGGGCGGGGGAACCGGTGCCCGCGGGCAGGCGGTTCATGCCCCTGGAGGGGACGGATATCCTGTACGAATGCAACTTCTCCGACGATATGCCGGAGCTCAACTATGACGAGGAGGCCGTGCGGGAGGAAGCCGCAAGGATCGGCCGGGAATGGCTGGAAAAGGGGGCGGACGGGTTCCGGCTGGACGCGGCGAAATACCTGTTTCTGGGGGACGCGGAGAAGAACGTGGCCTTCTGGAAGGAATTCACGGAAAAGCTGCGGGAGGTGAAGCCGCAGGTGTACACCGTGGCGGAGGTATGGAGCGGGGAGGCGGAGACCAACCGGTACGTGGAGGCGGTGAACTGCTTCCGGTTTTCCGCCAGCCAGGCGGAGGGCGCCATCGCCACGGCGGCCCGGGGAGGAAACATCTCCAAGTACGTGAAAAACACGGCGGATTACCTGGAAACGCTTGCCGGCATCCGTCCCGACGCCATGCACATTCCCTTTATCGCCAACCACGACACGGACCGGGCGGCGGGATACCTGCCCGCAGCGGGGGGACGGGCCGCCATGGCGGCGAACGTTTACCTGCTGACCCCGGGATCCCCCTTCCTGTACTACGGGGAGGAGATCGGCCTCAAGGGCTCCCGGGGCGGGGCGGCCACGGACGCCAACCGGCGGCTGGCCATGCGCTGGGGAGACGGGGACACGGTGCGGGATCCGGAAGGCAGCGACTACGCCAACCAGACGGAGGCCACGGTGGCGCAGATGCTGGCGGAGGAGGGGAGCCTGCTGAACCACTACCGGCGGGTGATCGCCGCCCGGAAGGCGTATCCGGAGATCGCCCGGGGCAGCTATGAACCCCTGGCCTTTGAAGGAACCAAGGCGGGGGGATTCCTCTGCAGCTGGCAGGGGCAGACATCGGCGGTGATCCACAACACCACGGGGAAGGAAGCGGTGCTGGACATCCGGGAGGCCTCCGGAAGGGAGTTCACGGAGATCGCGGAGGTGCTGGGGGTTTCCCCGGGACGGGAGGGCGCCGCGCTGGAGGAGGGCGTTCTGACGCTGGCCCCGCAGACCACGGTGATCCTCCGGTAAAGGGCGGGGCGCCGGCGGCGTTTTCGGGCTGCTGCGGGGAGCGCTGTTCTGCTTTGTGCTGTTTGCCCTGACGCCCCTGCTGCAGACGGTGATTCCCGTGGAGGGAATTACGGACATGATCGCCTCCAGCACCCTGGCGCCCATGTTCAACAGCGGCGGCCTGATCCTGTCCATCATGAACGGAAGATTCTGACAGCCTGCAAAACAACGAAGGGCCCGGATGTGAATATCCGGGCCCTTTTGCGGTCGGGACCGCGGTTTTTGGAGAAGGTGCTTGACAAAAAAAACAGGGGGGAGTAGAATACGCCATGCGATCGGAAACGTTTCCGATGACCAAAAAACACAGATTTGACAGAAAAGGAGTCTTGGATTATGAAAAAATGGACCGCATTGTTCCTGGCGCTGTGCCTGATGTTCTCCCTGGCCTCTTTCGCGGCCGCGGAGGAAGCAGGCAGCGTGTATTACCTGAACTTCAAACCCGAAGCGGACCAGGCCTGGCAGGATCTGGCGAAGATTTACACGGATCAGACCGGCGTGCAGGTGAAGGTGATCACGGCGGCTTCCGGCCAGTATGACACCACCCTGACCGCTGAGATGGAAAAGGGCGACGCCGCCCCGACCCTCATTCAGGTGGGCAACAAGCAGGGCCTGGACACCTGGGGCTACACCCTGCTGGACCTGACCGGAACGGACCTGCTGAACGAGCTGACCACCACCGATTTCAACCTGGTGGATGCGGAAGGCAAGACCAAGGCAGTCGGCTACTGCTATGAAGCGTTCGGCATCATCGTGAACAAGGAACTGCTGGAAAAGGCCGGATACACCGTGGCGGACATCAAGGACTTCGAGTCCCTGAAGAAAGTTGCGGATGACATCCACGCCCGCGCGGCTGAGCTGGGCTTCGACGCCTTCACCTCCGCCGGCCTGGACGGTTCTTCCTCCTGGCGCTTCTCCGGCCACCTGGCCAATATGCCGCTGTTCTACGAATTCCGGGACGACGGCGTGACCGAAATGCCCGCAACCATCAAGGGTACCTACCTCGAGAACTACAAGAAGATCTGGGATCTTTACATCACGGATTCCGCCGCGGATCCCAAGAAGCTGGCCACCGCGACCGGCGACCAGGCGGAGGCTGAGTTCGGCGAAGGCAAGGCAGTGTTCTACCAGAACGGAACCTGGGAATACGCCAACCTGACCGGCAATTTCAATATGAACAAGGACAACCTGGTCATGATCCCGATTTACTGCGGTGTGGCAGGCGAAGAAAACGCCGCGCTGTGCGCCGGGACCGAAAACTGCTGGGCGGTGAACTCCGCGGCCTCCGAGGCGAACCAGAAAGCCACGCTGGACTTCCTGAAGTGGGTTGTTACCAGTGAGGAAGGCACCAAGATGATGGCGGAGCAGTTCGGACCGATCCCCTTCAAGGCGGCCAAAGAGCCCGAGAATGTGTTCTTCCAGGATGCGAACAAACTGTTGGCGGAAGGCAAGTATGTTGTGACCTGGGCGTTCAACTTCACCCCCGATGTGGACAACTGGCGTGCCGGCGTTGTTTCCGCGCTGACGCAGTACTCCGCGGGCGAAGGACAGTGGGACGCCGTGGTCAGCGAGTTTGTGGACGGCTGGGCCAAGTGCTACCAGGCCATTCAGTAAGTACCTGCACCTTGACGGAGGGGGAGGACTCCCCCTCCGTTCTTCCTGCTTTCAGGACATTTGATCATGGCGGAGGAGATTCCGATGAACAAGAAAGCCAAAAGGACGGACAGCGCAGCGCTGAATTCCTCACTGATCCGCAGGCCGATCCAGCGGCAGTTTGCCATTTTTTTACTGCCGACATTCATCTGCTTCTGCATTGGTTTTTTATGGCCGTTTATTCAGGGCGTATACCTGTCCTTCCATAAATTCACGACGATCAGCCATGTGGAGTGGGTTGGCTTCAACAACTATATCAAGGCATTCAACGACGCGGGATTCCGTCATGCTTTCGGGTACACCGCGCTGGTGGCCGGGGTTTCCCTGGTGCTGATCAATGTGCTTTCCTTTGCCGTGGCGTACGCGCTGACGCGGAACATCCGCGGGTCCAATCTGTTCCGGGGCGTTTTTTTCGTGCCGAACCTGATTGGCGGAATCGTACTGGGCTATATCTGGCAGATGCTCTTTGACCGGATCCTCCCGGTGAGCATGGTCAACGTGACCTCCTACGGTTTCTGGGGACTGATCATCGTGCTGTGCTGGCAGCAGGTAGGCTATATGATGATTATTTATGTGGCCGGACTGATGGCGGTTCCGGAGGACATGCTGGAGGCGGCGCGGATCGACGGGGCGAACGGCTGGAAAACGCTGTGGCATATCACCCTTCCGACCGTGATGCCCTCCATTACCATCTGCACCTTCCTGACGTTGACCAATTCCTTCAAGCTGTATGACCAGAACATGGTCCTGACCAACGGCGCACCGAAAATGAAGGGCGTGTTTACCACGGAGATGATGGCGCTGAACATTGCCAAATCCTTCTCCACGGCGAACCAGCGCGGCGCGGCACAGGCAAAGGCGGTTCTGTTCTTCATCCTGGTGGCTGCGATTTCCATTATCCAGCTGACAGTGACCCACCGGAAGGAGGTGCAGCAGTGATGAGCGTACGGACAGCCGGGCCGGAGGGAAAGCACACAACCGGGCAGAATGCCCTGACAGCGGTGTTCGTGGGAATCAGCCTCCTGTGGATCCTGCCGATCCTGATTGTGGTCATGAATTCCATGAAAACGAATACGGCCATCAACATGGACGCCTTCGCCCTTCCGAATGGGGAAACCTATGTCGGGTTCAGCAATTACGTGAACGGGATGACATTCGGGAACTACCCCTTCTACTCCTCCGCACTGTACAGCGTTTTTATCACACTGGCTTCCACGGCCCTGATCCTGGTGTGCACATCCATGGCAGCGTGGTATATTTCCAGGGTGGGGGACCTGTTCTCAAAGATTGTCTATTACCTGTGCGTTTTTTCGATGGTGGTTCCCTTCCAGATGGTGATGTACACACTGGCGAACACATCCAGGATGCTGCACCTGGATACGCCGTGGACGATTCCCGTGGTCTACCTGGGATTCGGCGCGGGGCTGGCGGTTTTCATGTTTGCCGGCTTTGTGAAGTCCATTCCGCTGAGCATGGAGGAAGCAGCTTCCATTGACGGCTGCGGTCCGCTGCGCACATTCTTCTCCGTGGTTTTCCCGATGATGAAGCCGACGCTGATCTCGGTGGGAGTGCTGGAAATCATGTGGGTGTGGAACGACTACCTGCTTCCGTACCTGGTGCTGGACCAGAACAAATACAAAACGATCCCGATCCATATCCAGTATCTGCAGGGCTCCTACGGCCATGTGGACCTGGGCGCCACCATGGCGCTGATCACCCTTTCGCTGGTTCCGATCCTCCTGTTCTATGTTTTATGCCAGAAGCATATCATTGCCGGTATCACCGCAGGCGCGGTGAAGGGCTGAGGAAGGGCCGGACGGAAAAGAAGGACTGCCTGGAAACAGACAGTCCTTTTATCATGCGGAGCTGGTTGACAAGCGCCGCGGCTGAAGAAACTGGCCGGACTGCTGCGCCGGCGCTGGGAAAAGCGGACGTGGTGCTGTCCACGGACGCCGCCCGGGGGGTGTACGACTGGTTAATAACCCGCCTGCCGGGCGCTACGGTGACGGGAATCGGGGAGGCATGAACGGGGCGCAGCCTGACTGACGGTGGCTCCGGGGAAAAACAGTGGATGGACTGTCCGGCAACGGACAGTCTTTTTTTGCGCCGGATTGTTTTCGGATACCACGCCGGACGATCCGATGAGGACGGACCTGTATCCGCAGGAAGCCTCGGGCAGGATATTTGCGGCGGCAAAGAACAGGAGGAATCAATCCAAATACTTTTTTCAGCACCGAACAGCTTGCACGGAACGGCCTTCGGGAGTATGATACGCAAAGACTGAGGATCAGGAGGAAGAGACAATGCCCTGCACAACCATACTCGTGGGAGCCAAAGCCAGCAACGACGGATCCACGATGATCGCCCGGACGGACGACGGCCACTACGACGTGAAGAAGCTGATTGTGGTGAACCCCGGGGACCAGCCGAAAAAATACAAAAGCGTAAACTCCCACGCGGAGATTGAGCTGCCGGGGAATCCCATGCGCTACACGGCCTGTCCCAACGTGGACCCGAAGCAGGGGACCTGGGCGGCCACGGGAATCAACGAGGCCCAGGTGGGGATGACCGCCACGGAAACCATTACCTCCAACCCCCGGGTGCTGGCGGCGGACCCGCCGGTGGAATACCGGAGGGCGAAGAGCCGGAAGGAAAAGGACGTTCCCGGGGGAATCGGCGAGGAGGACTTCGTGGTGCTGGTGCTGCCCTACATCCGCAGCGCCCGGGAGGGCGTGCTGCGGCTGGCAGGGCTGCTGGAGAAATACGGCACCTACGAAGCCAACGGAATCGCCTTCAACGACGAGAAGGAAGTCTGGTGGATGGAGACCATCGGCGGGCACCACTGGATGGCCCGGAGGATTCCGGAGGACCGGGTGGTGATCGCCCCGAACCAGTTTGCCATGGACGAATTTGACCTGGAGGACGCCTTCGGGAAGAAGGAGGCCAACCTCTGCAGCGAAGACCTGCGGGAATTCATCGCGGAGAACCGGCTGGACCTGAACCAGGACGGGAAGTTCAATCCCCGGGCGGTCTTCGGGAGCCGGAGGGATATGGATCACATCTACAACACGCCCCGGGCCTGGTTCATGGGCCGGTACCTGGCGCCGAAGACCTTCCGGTGGGAAGGCCCCGGGGCGGACTACACCCCGGAGAGCGATGACATTCCCTGGAGCCTGAAGCCGGAGCGGAAGGTGACGGCGGAGGATGTGAAAGCCCTGCTGTCCTCCCACTACCAGGGAACCCCCTACAACCCCTACACCTCCCAGGACACGGGGGTCCGGGGAAAATACCGCTCCATCGGCATCAACCGGACGGGGGTCACCTCCATCTGCCAGATCCGGCCCTGGGCGCCGGACGGGGTGAAGGGGGTGGAATGGATCTGCTTCGGATCCACCACCTTTGACGCCATGCTGCCGGTGTATCCCAACGTTCCGAAGATGCCGGACTACCTGAGCCGGGTTTCGCTGCAGGCCTCCACGGAGAACTTCTACTGGGCCAGCCGGATGATCGGCGCCCTGGCGGACGCCCACTACGCCGCGTGCATCCAGCACATTGACCGGTACCAGGAGGCCATGGAGTTCCGGGGACGGCAGCTGATCCGGGAATACGACCGGAAGATCGCGGAAACCGGAGACCTGCGCCTGGCGGAGGAAGCCAACGGGAAGCTTTGCGAAATGGCGAAGGAAGAGACCGGGAAGGCCCTGAACAACGTGCTGCAGACCGCCAGCGAGGGAATGAAGAACGGATACCGCCTGGCGGACAACTGACGCGGGAAAGGGATCAGCAAAGTGACAGTACACAGAAACCTGATGACGGAGGGAAATGTCCGCAGGAAAATCCTTGGCTTTGCCCTTCCGGTGCTGGCGGGATACTTTTTCCAGCAGCTGTACAACACCGTGGATGCCCTGATCGTGGGCAATTTTCTGAACGCCGACGCGCTGGCTGCGGTTACCTCCACTTCTTCCTACATGTACCTGATGATCGGCTTCGTTACGGGTTTCGCGACGGGCGCGGGCATCATTATCGCCCGGCATATCGGATCGGGTGATGCGGCGCAAACAGAGAAGGCGGTGCATACCGCCGTTGCACTGGGACTTGTTTTCAGCGCGCTGCTTACGGCCGCCGGCGTCCTGATTACCCCCGGCGTGCTGACGCTGATGGGAACACCGGAAACGGTTTTTCACCGTTCCTGCACCTATCTCCAGGTGTATTTTGCGGGCTCCTTCGCGCTGGTCATGTACAACATGCTGGTGTCCATCCTGCAGGCGACGGGGGAGAGCCGGTTTCCCCTCGTATGCCTGGTGATCAGCTCGCTGACGAATATCGTGCTGGATATTGTCTTTATTGCCGGGATCGGTATGGACGTGGAGGGCGCGGCGCTGGCTACGGTGATCTCGGAAATCATGAGCCTCGTGCTCATGGCGGTGAAGCTGACGCGGACGCATGAATCCGTCCGGATCCGGCTGAAGAAGATCCGGATCGACCGCGGCAGCCTGCGATATATCCTGACTTATGGATTCCCCACCGCACTGCAGGGCAGCGTGATCGACTTGTCCAACATGCTGATCCAGAGCTATATCAACAGCTTCGGCCGGGATGCCATGGCCGGAATCGGGGCCAGCATCAAGGTGGAAGGTTTCATGTTTCTGCCGGTTACGGCTTTCTCCATGGCGCTGACTACCTTCGTCTCCCAGAACATGGGCGCGAAAAAAACGGACCGGGTGAGGGAGGGAACCACCTTCGGGCTGTTTACCACGGCGGGGCTGCTGCTTGCTTTCGGCATCCTGGCTTTTTTCCTGGCTCCCGGCCTTGTGGCCCTGTTCAACAGCGATCCGGCGATCATCCGGTACGGCGCCGGACGCACAAGGGTCTGCGCCTTCTTTTACTGCCTGTGCGGATTTTCCCACACCGCATCCGCTGTCATGCGCGGCCTGGGCAAGCCCATGGTTCCGATGCTGGTTATGCTGCTGTGCTGGTGCCTGGTGCGCGTGCTGGTGCTCTTCACCCTCGGTCAGGCGATCCACGAAATCTGGCTGATCTACTGGATTTACCCCTTTACCTGGACGCTTTCCACGATTGTCTTTTTCTTCCAGTTCCGCAGGCTGCACATCTTTACGCGGCATCCGGCAGCTGCGTAACGGGTTTGCATGCCCGGGACGGATCCCGATGAATCCGGATATTTCCGGAAAAAGGACGCACCGGAAAGAGGAATCAGGAAGGAAAACAGGGTATAAAGAAAGAATGTATCCAGAAGACAGTATACAGAAGACAGAGAAAGCACACGACTGAGACGAAGCGAAGAATTGCCAATTCTTGCTTAATGTGCCTGTTTTGTGCTAACATAAATAATCCTCACTGGGAAAGGTGAAAAGGGTTTATGATCCGGGAGCCTTTCCTGGTGTAAAGAAAAATCTCAAGAAAGAAAGGAAAGACCAACAATGACCAAGTTTGCGAAGATCCTGTCCCTGGCTCTGGCGCTGGCTATGCTCTGCAGCGTGGCTTTTGCCGAGGCACCCCAGCTCGCAGCGGACGCGCAGGCGGAAGTGGACGCGGAAGCTTATGAAAACACATCCACTGAAATCTACAACGCCGTTCTGGGCGAGTTCTACGATGAATACCAGAAGGCCAAGGCCGCCGAGAAAATCGGCGAGCGCTACGCCCTGATGGCGATTGCCGAAGCGAAGATGCTTGGCTCCGCCGTGATGATCCCCCTGGAGAGCCGCGGCGGCCAGTACGGCCTGACCCGGATCGCTCCCCGCTCCGGAAACACCACCCTGTGGGGCAACGACTCCGACCGGGTTCACCAGTTCATCATCGTGAAGGAAGGCATCCTGAAGGCCCAGGAGGTCCAGGATCTCCGCGCCCTGTGGAACGAAGTCCACGGCACCGGCGAATACGACGCCAAAGCCAAGGAATACCTGAAGGGCAAGGGCTATGAGCTGACGGATGTATACAACTACGCATACACCAGCGACCCCAACACCTGGGACGTGCTCGCCACCTCCAAGCAGGCGGACAGCCGCGCCATCATCAACACCTATGACGGCCTGTACGAATACGACGAAGAAAACATCCTGCAGCCCGCCCTGGCGACCGAATACACGGTCAGCGAAGACGGCCTGAAGTACACCTTCAAGATCCGTGAAGGCGTGTCCTGGGTTGACAGCCAGGGCCGCAAGGTTGCGGACGTGAAGGCGGACGACTGGGTTGCCGGCATGCAGCACATGATGGACGCCGCGGAAGGCCTGGAATACCTGACCACCGAAGCCGGCTGCAACATCGCCGGCGCTGCCGGATACATCAACGGCGAGATTACCGATTTCGCAGAAGTCGGCGTTAAGGCGCTGGACGATTACACCCTGGAATACACCCTGGCCGCGCCCTGCCCCTTCTTTACCACCATGCTGGGCTACGGCGTGTTCGCTCCCATGAGCCGTGACTACTACACCT
>CAMHSI010000059.1 GCA_946187775.1 uncultured Clostridia bacterium | reverse complement strand
GAAGTGAAGAAAGGGAAGACCACGGACCGCGGCTGGACCCACTATGCCGTTCCGAAGGGCCTCTCCGGCGCGGTGCCCCCGGCGCCGGAGCCGGATCCGGATCCTGTTCCAGCCCGGTCCACTATCCGCCGGGGATCCAAGGGAGACGCGGTGGCCCTGTGCCAGTCCCTGCTGTTTTCCCTGGGGTATGACCTGGGGGCATACGGCGCCGACGGCAAGTTCGGGGCAAAGACGGAGGCGGCAGTGAAGGCTTTCCAGCGGGACCGGGGCCTTGCGGCAGACGGCATCGTGGGCCCAAAAACCTGGGCGGCACTGGAAGAGGAACCTGCTCCTGGCCCGGCGCCCGCTCCCGGGGAAAAGCGGTATACCGTTACCGTCCGCCACCTGACAGCGGAGGAGGCGGAATCCCTGATGATGGACTGGCCGGACACAATCCGGACGGAGGAAAAGGAGGCGTGAACGTGGACTGGGCAACCATTGTAACGGCGGTGATCACCGCCGGGTTCGCTTTCCTGGGGGTTTATACCAGCAACCGCCGGCAGACAGCGCTGGTGGCCTACCGGCTGGAAAAGCTGGAGATCAAGGTGGATAAGCACAACAACGTTGTGGAGCGGATGTACCGGCTGGAAAGCCGGGTGGAATCCCTGCAGAACGAAGTCAGTGAATTGAGGAAAAAGGAGGCTTGACTGCAATGAAAACCAATTGGAAGGCCTGGGGCCGGGCGGCCCTGATCCGGGCCGTGCGCACCTTTGCGGAGGCGGCCCTGGCGTACATCGGGACCGGCGCAGTGGTGCTGGGAGATGTGAACTGGCTGGCGGCCCTGTCTGCCGGCGGCTTCGGGTTTGTGACAGCAGTGCTTCTTGCGCTGACCGGCCTGCCGGAAGCGGAAGAAAACTGAACAGGTAAAGAAATCCCCGAAACCGGATGCAATTTCGGTTTCGGGGAAGCTTTTTTTGTTTTAGAGTTCAGGGAATACCCTTCGTTTTACTTCAGCTTCTGCAGGATCTCCAGCTCATCCGGCTTCAGGTGGAAGCTGTAGTGGACGTTTCTACCATCCCGGGTAATGTACACAACCGTGCCCTCTCCCATGTCAAAGCGGCATTCTGTTTCATCCTCACACTTCAGGATGAGGATCCCGTCTTCCGTCCTGAAGGTGCCCTTCTCCTGCTCACCGTTTTCCAGCTTCACGATGAATCGCTTGTCCCTGTAAAATTCAATCTCAACCCTGCCCTCCATGTCCCGGACCTTCACGATCGGGGCCGGGACATAGGCATAGGGCTTTGTTTCCGCAGGCTGGGCCGTGCCCTTCGATTCCTGCTGGGGGTTCGGCTGGAGTTCAGACACCGGGTAAAACTCCAGTTCAGGCTCCGGTTCCATTTCGGCTTCCGGCTGGGGTTTGGGTTCCGGCTTGGGTTCGGGTTCCGGCTTGGGTTCGGGTTCCGGCTGGGGTTCGGGTTCCGGCTGGGGTTGGGGTTCCGGCTGGGGTTCAGGTTCCGGCTGGGGTTCGGGCTCCGGCTTGGGGGCGTCCTTCAGGGTTACGGACAGCAGCACGCCGCCGCCCCGGGGCACTTCCAGGTAGTAGTTGCCTTCGGCATCCTTCAGCAGCCGACCGCTCTTCGCCACGTCCCAGAAAGCGTCCACCAGTTCCTTGCCTTCGGGGATGTTCAGCTTCATCAGGACCTTGTCGCCTTCGTTGGCTACCTGGTATTCATTTCCGTTGCCGGCGGTGAAAGCCTTGGTACCGACCGTGGTGATGTAATCCTTCGAGGTATCCTCCACCTTGATGATGTACTGGATCAGCTTTTCGGCTTCCTTGTCCTCGGTATAAGCCAACTCATCTTCCTTGATTTCTTCGCGGACAACCACCGCGCCGTCTTGATTGGGCTTCACTTCCCAGACGGTCATGGTGATGTCATCGCTGAGCTTGGTATCCTCCCGCAGGAGGATCCCGGCGGTTTCGCCTTCGACGGTTCCGTCGACGGTGATATTTGCAGTCTGCACCTCATCAATTGTCAGTTCCACGCCGATATCTGCAGAAACATCGCCGGTAACAGTCAGGTCCGAATTGCCCTTCTCAGTTGTTCCTTCCTCGTTGGATGAAGTAGATTGTACAACCACACCTGCGTTGTAATTATCCCCGGATGCCGTGACATTTCCGACGATCTCCGCTGAAATGGTTCCGCCGGCGTTTTCCAGCACCACGGCTGCCGCACTGCTGTATTTTCCTTCTGCCGCGGCCGTAATATCGCCACCCGCAGTGAGCGCCGCCGCTCCTCCGCCGCTGACTTTCAGCCGGACAGCCTCCGCCGCTGCCTCCGCTTCATCCGAAGTGACCTTTGCTTCCGCGGTGATTTCCCCGGAGACCGTATAACCGATCCGGGAGCCCTCGCCGTCGGCGAAAGCCTCCAGGGCAGCCGCTTCCGCGCTGCCGCCGTATTCCGCTTCGTTTGTTGCCTCTGCTTCAGCCGAGCCATTCACGGTAACTTCGATCGTTTGTCCTGCACAGGCTGAGGCTTGAACAGCCGTGGCTTCCGCCATTCCTCTTTCGGCTTTGTTTGTTGCCTCTGCTTCAGCCGAGCCATTCACGGTAACTTCGATCGTTTGTCCTGCACAGGCTGATACTTGAACAGCCGTGGCTTCGGCATTGCCGACTGAACCACCTTCAACTGCAGCCGTTGCTTTTGCGCTTCCTGCGGTTATCTCCGTCGTCGTTTCTGTTGATTCACCAGATTTGGATGCGTTCACACCATATACATACAATTTGCCTTCCGCCGCGGTCGCTTCAGCAGATACCTCTCCGGCAACTTCCACGGCAGTCTTTCCGCCCGATGCATAAACCTCAACGCCGACGATCTCCAGAGATTCTTCACTCTCTGGTTGAAGGTCCTCCGCAGCAGTATGAACATCCTTCGCTACAGTGACGGTTGTTTCCGGAGTTTTATTCCCTTCTTCAGAGACATCACTGGAAATATACAAACCGACTTCTTTTGCCTGAACCTCATCTACTGCCAGTTCAACCGTTCCGCCATTATTGCTAATGGCTGCGCCATCTGTTTCCGATTTGACGGCTTTGACTGTAACGGAAACGTCCTCGGCATTTGAATTGATGAATACTGCTTCCGGCCAGTCTTTATTGGTGACATCCCCGGCTGTAATGGTTCCTGAGGGCACCCCTTCCGCTCCGTGGGATCCCGATTTATCCTCGTACTCGAGAAATATACCGCTTTCATCTGTATAGGCGCAAAGCCATTCCACATCGCCCAGTTCTCTGGCTTCTCCCTCCGCCATCCCTGCCACGGCAGGCAGGACCATTGTCAGGGCCAGCAGGGCCGCGAGAAACGTTTTTCCCCAGTTGGCTGTTTTCATCTGAAGCGCTCCTTAGTATGTTTATCGGCGGTAATCTGTGCTTGTTTTCACGAAAAGTATACCCTCAAAAGGCTCTGCCTGGCAAGCCCCGATTGAAAAACACTATTGCTGGAATGTGAAAGGAAAGCACCCCGCTGATGCGGGGTGCTGTGCTTATTCCTCCGGGATCAGGCGGATGATGTCCTTGAAGGGCATGAGATCCCGGTCGCATTCCTCCGCCCGGTGATGGGTGAGGATGGTTTCCGCCGCCCGCTGTACGGCCGGGACAGCGGCGCGCATAAGCTGGTTAGCGTAGATGACGATATTGGCCCCCCGCTGCTTCCACTCCTCCTCCTTCACGGAATTGAAGGAGGTGGGAACCAGGACCACGGGGGTGGTGGGATCCTTCTTCCGGAAGGCTTCCAGGAAATCCATGATCTCCTGCGGGTCCTTCCGGCGGCTGTGGATCATGATGCTGTCGGCGCCGGCCTGCACAAAGGCCTCCGCCCGGCGCAGGGCATCCTCCTGTCCCTTCTCCAGGATCAGGGACTCGATGCGGGCGCAGATCATGAAATCCTTGGTGCGCCGGGCGCGGCAGCCGGCCCTGATCTTTTCGCTGAAATGCTCGATGGAATCCTGGGTCTGAACCACTTCGGTACCGAAGAGACTGTTTTTCTTCAGTCCGGTCTTGTCCTCGATGATGACCATGGAAACGCCCATGCGCTCCAGGGACCGGACGGTATAGACAAAATGCTCGGTGAGGCCGCCGGTATCCCCGTCGAAGATGATGGGCTTGGTGGTGACCTCCATGATATCGTCCAGGGTGCGGAAGCGGCTGGTCATATCCACCAGCTCGATATCCGGCTTGCCCCGGGCGGTGGAATCGCACAGGGAGGACAGCCACATGGCGTCGAACTGGCGGGCGCCGCCATTCTCATGAACGGCGGTGTTTTCCACAATGAGGCCGGTGAGTCCGTCGTGGGCCTCCATGGCGGTGACAAAGCCCTTCATATCCAGCAGGCGCTTCAGCCGCCCCCGGCGCAGGTCCGGCATGGCCAGCTCCGCCCGCTGGCGGCGGTCCAGCTCCCGGTATTTATCGTCGGAGCTGTAGGGGAACTCCACCAGCTTTCCGCCCCAGAGGGAGAGGACCTCAATGACCTCCGCCCGGATGGGCTCCTGGAAGCCGTGGACCCAGTTGTCCCCGTGGACGACAAAATCCGGGCGCAGCTCCATGAGCACGTCCCGGTAGCTGAGGGTTTTCTGCTCCACCACCCGGGTCACCCCGGCGATGTTTTCAAACATGAGGCGGCGCTCCGAGGCGGGAACCAGGGGGAACCGCTTGTAGCCGGCCACGGCCTCGTCGCTGAGGACCCCGATGATGAGGTCCCCCAGCTCCTGGGCCCGGCGGATCAGGGCGATATGCCCGCCGTGGATGATATCGGTGGAAAAGCAGAGGTATACTTTTTTACGGTCCATGGATTTGTCCTCAGAAATCGCAGGTCATGGGCGTGCGGGCATAGGGGATGACGTCCCGGATGTTCTCCACGCCGGTGAGGTAAATCAGGAGGCGCTCAAAGCCCATGCCGAAGCCGGAATGGGTGCAGCCGCCGAACTTGCGCAGGTTCACGTACCAGTACATCTCCTCCTTGGAGATATGGAGCTCGTCCATGCGCCTGGTCAGGAGGTCATACCGGGTTTCGCGCTGGCTGCCGCCCATGAGCTCGCCGGAGCCGGGCACCAGCAGGTCCACCGCCGCCACGGTTTTCTGATCGTCATTCTGGTACATATAGAAGGCCTTGATATCCTTGGGCCAGTTATACACAAAGACGGGGGAATGGAAATATTCCTCGGTCAGGTATTTCTCGTGCTCCTTGGCGGTGTCCCCGCCGTAGGTGGGCTCGAACTTGAACTCCGTGCCGTTCTCCATGGCCTTGCGGAGGATGGTGATGGCCTCCTCGTGGGTGATGCGGGCGCAGGAGGAGGTCAGCAGGGTCTCGAGCTTTTCAATGAGGCCGCCGCCGCTGTACTGGTCCAGGAACTTCAGCTCGTCCGGGCATTTCTCCAGCACGGTTTTCACGATGGCCTTGAGGAAATCCTCCTCCAGGTCCATGAGCTGGTCCAGGTCGCAGAAGGCGATTTCCGGCTCGATCATCCAGAACTCCGCCGCGTGGGTCTTGGTGTTGCTGTTTTCCGCCCGGAAGGTGGGCCCGAAGGTGTAGATCTTCGAGAAGGCCATGGCGAAGGTTTCGCCCTCCAGCTGGCCGGTGACGGCCAGGGAGGTGGGCTTGCCGAAGAAATCCTCCTCATAGTGCCCGGCGCGCTCCGGCGGCAGGGTGGTGACGGTGAAGGTGTTGCCGGCGCCCTCCGCGTCGTTGCCGGTGATGAGGGGGGTATGGACATAGACATAGCCCCGGTCCTGGAAATAGGTGTGGATGGCCATGGCGGCCACGGAGCGGACCCGGAACACCGCCTGGAACAGGCGGGTGCGGGGCCGGAGATACGCGATCTCCCGCAGGAACTCCACGGTGTGCCGCTTGGGCTGGAGGGGGTAGTCCTCGGGGCAGTCGCCCTCCAGCACGATTTTGGAAGCCTGGATCTCCGGGGTCTCCGGATCCTTGTAGCTGGGCACCACCGTTCCGGTTACGGTGACGGCGCTGCCCACCCGCAGGGCCTGCACGGCCTCGAAATCCGGGATATTGCTGTCATACACCACCTGCGGATTGCGGAAGCAGGTTCCGTCAAAGAAATCGATGAAGCCCATGTTCTTCTGCTTCCGGTGGTTGCGGATCCAGCCCTGCAGCGTAACCTGCTGCCCCTGGAGGGCAGAAAGGCGGTCCCTGAGTTCCCGGGTCGTGATGACATCCATATGTTTTTCCTCCGATATCCTTCCGGATTTTCCGGTTATTTCCGGTTAATACTGATAGTTTCCGTCCCCAAGCCAGGTGACGCTCCAGTAGCCGTCGTCCCCCCGGGTAACCCAGCCGGCTTCCTCAAGGTCCCGGCTGCCCGAAGGATCCGTGTAGGTGACGTCCAGGGATTCCCGGTCCCCGTTCCCGTAAATCCTGAGGGTGATCCGCTGCCGGTCGGGAGCGTACTCCACGCCCTCCGGGGTTGAAAGCCGCACGGAAACGCTGATGCTGCGGCTGCTGTCCTGCCGGATCTCCGCGATGAGGTCCGCCCCGGACTCCTCCATCTCCTGGAGGAGCTCCCGGGCCTGCAGGGCCAGCACAACCTCCCCGGCGGAAGGCTGCAGCACCAGGATATCCCCGCAGTCAGCCACCTCCCGGTCCGTCAGGGAGCAGGCAAACAGGTTGTCCGCCCCGTCCACGGAGTGCATGGGCCAGGTGCTTTCCTGCACCGCGGGCACGGGCGCGCCGTCGTAGGCTCCCGAAGCGGCCTCCTCCCGGCCGCACAGGGCACAGATCCCCTTGCGGAAAACGTGGGGGAGGATCTCCTCCGCGTTCTCCTCGATCCGGGCGGAAAGCTCCGCGCCGCAGTCGTCACAGACGACGACCACCACCGCCCGGCCGGAAATGCTGTGGGTTTCCGCGTCCAGGGGGCGGTACACCGGGGTGTCAAAAAATGTTTCTTCGTGAACATTGGCATGGGGGCACAGGTCCGCGGGGATCCTGTCCCCGGGAGCGCCTTCCGTTCTCGGCGCCCCGGCCGGCAATTCCGGCTCTGCCGCCGCGGGCCCTTGCGGCTGCTCCCCTTCGGGGGCTTCCGTCGCGGGGGCTTCCGCAGGAGCCGTCGGCTGTTCTTCTGCAGGCGACTCCGCCGGCACATCCTGCTGCTCCGCCGCGGGGACTTCCGCAGGAGCCGTCGGCTGTTCCTGCGCAGGCGCTTCCGCCGGCACTTCCGGCTGCTCCGCCGCAGGAGCTGCGGGCTGTTCTTCCGCAGGCGCTTCCGCCGGCACTTGCGGCTGCTGCGCCGCAGGAGCTTCCGGCTGCCCTTCCGCGGGGGCGGCCTGCTGCTCCGCTGTCACTGTTTCCGCCGGCATATTCGCCGGCACTTCCTCCGCCTGCGCCGGGAACACCAGCAGCAGGAGCAGGAGGACCAGGGCCGGCAGCGCCGGCACCAAAGAATTCCGTTTCATATCCCTGATTGATTCCTCCACATAAGGTATCTCCCTGTCCTTTGGGAAATACCCCTCTATTTTATTCATTCCTATTAACAATGTCAAACCGACCTTGACAATTGTTACAAAATCATGTACCATACTTTTGTTCGGCTGCGTGAAGTGTCACGCGCTGTGTCGATAGAGTTCTCCCAAATGTACCAACGCGGAGCCTTTCCGCGATCTGTTTTCGGGCGTCCCCCTGGGGACGAACCGCATACTGATACCACCGGGACTGCCTCGGTCGAAGCAGCGTACAGCCGTGCGAAGCGTTTTTTCGCGCGGCTTTTTGTGCGCCGGCACGTCAAATGTAGAAATGAGAGTTTAAAAGGAAAGGGAGGGAACCAATGAATCCGATACTCGCTGTTGTGATTGCCCTGGCCACCCTGTGCATCGGTGCGCTGACGGGCTACACATACCGGAAAAACCAGACGGAACGGAAGATTGACCGGACGGAAGAATACGCCAAGCGGCTGTATGACGACGCGGTGCGCAAGGCAGAGGATTACAAGAAGGAAAAGGTGCTGGAGGCCAAGGAGGAAATCCTGAAGGCCAAGGCCGAGAACGACCGGGAGCGGGCGGAGAACGAAAAGGAAATCCGCGAGCGCCGCAACGAAATCCAGAAGAACGAGCGCCGGCTGATCCAGCGGGAGGAAACCCTGGACCGGAAGGCCAACAACCTGGAAACCCGGGAGGAGACCCTGAACGAGAAAGCCGCCTCCCTGGCGAAGCAGGAGGAGGAAATTGCCGAGCTGAAGGCCAAGCAGCTGACGGAGCTGGAGCGGGTGGCCAGCATGACCCGGGACGAGGCGAAGCAGCTGGTGATCGACCGGGTGCAGAAGGAAGCCTACCACGACGCGGCGGCCTCCGTGCGGGAGATTGAGGCCCAGGCGAAGGAAGAGGGCGAGAAGAAGGCCCGGAACATCATCGCCCTGGCTATCCAGAAGTGCGCCGCGGATCACGTGGCCGAGAGCACGGTGAGCGTCATCTCCCTGCCCAATGACGACATGAAGGGACGGATCATCGGCCGGGAGGGCCGGAACATCCGGGCCCTGGAAACCGCCACCGGCGTCGACCTGATCATCGACGACACCCCGGAAGCGGTCATCGTTTCCGCCTTCGACCCGGTGCGCCGGGAAGTGGCGCGGCTGGCGGTGGAAAAGCTGATCATGGACGGGCGGATCCATCCCGCCCGCATCGAGGAGACGGTGGAAAAGGCCCGGAAGGAAGTGGAAAACCAGATCCGCGAAGCCGGGGAGAACGCCGTTTTCGAAACGAACCAGCACGGCATCCACCACGAGCTGATCAAGCTCCTGGGCCGGCTGAAGTTCCGGACCAGCTACGGCCAGAACGTGCTGAAGCACTCCATCGAGGTGAGCCACCTGGCGGGCCTGATGGCGGCGGAGCTGGGAGCGGACGTACAGCTGGCCAAGCGGGCCGGCCTGCTGCATGATATCGGCAAGGCCGTGGACCACGAGAGCGAAGGCACCCACGTGACCCTGGGCGCCGAGCTTGCCCGGAAGTACCATGAGAACAACGATGTGGTGCACTGCATCATGGCCCACCACAACGATGTGGAGCCCCAGACCGTGGAAGCGGTGCTGGTGCAGGCGGCGGACGCCATTTCCGCGGCCCGTCCCGGCGCCCGCAGGGAGAGCCTGGAGAACTATATCAAGCGGCTGGAGAAGCTGGAGGAGATCGCCAACAGCTTCGACGGCGTGGAAAAGAGCTACGCCATCCAGTCCGGCCGCGAGGTGCGGATCATGGTGAAGCCCGAGGATGTCACCGACGAAGGCATCAAGGTGATGGCCCGGGAGATCGCCAAGCGCATCGAGGAGCAGATGGAATATCCCGGACAGATCCGGGTCAACGTGATCCGGGAAACCCGGAGCACGGAATACGCCAAATAAGGGCAGAAGGAAAGCGGGCCTCGCGGCCCGCTTCTTTTTTTATATCTTCTTCAGTTGCCCAGCATCTGCTGCAGGGGAGAGGAGGTATCCGCCTCCGGCCAGATCCGGACTCCGGGGATGGGGGCCAGGGCGGCGGGATCCCCTTCCAGGTTCAGCCGGCGGGCCGGGTAGGCCGCGGAAAAGGCAGGATAGAGCTCCAGGTTTCGGGTCTGCTTTTTCGGCCGGGCTGCGGCCTGGCTGCCGCCGGCTCCCCGGGAGGCAGCGGACGCGGCCGGGGCCGCCGGCTGGGGCTGCTCCTGCTGCGCGGGGGCCTGGGCGGCCGGAGCCGTTTCGATGATCGGGGGCATTTCCTGCTTCACATGGGACGCAGGGGACTTACCGGAGGAGGGAGCCAGGGAAACCGCCGGGGGCTGGCCGGCTCCGGCGGATCCGGCGCTTTTTGCAGCCGATGCATTGCCGGAGGAGGCCGGGGGATTCTGCGGCGCCTCCGGCTGCACAGCGGGAGCCGGCTGGGAGGCGCCCTGGGAGGCAGCGGGAGGATCATTGACCGTCACCGCTGGCTCAGTGTTCGCCTGGGGAGGCGGATCCGGGTTCACCGGGACTGCCTGCTGCACCGGCGTTTCCGGCTGTGCCGGCGCTGCCGGCTGGGCCTGGGTTTCCTGCTGGACCGGGGCGGCCTGCTGCACCGGGGTTTCCACCTGGACCGGGGCGGCCGGCTGGGCCTGGGTTTCCTGCTGGACCGGGGCAGCCTGCTGCACCGGGGTTTCCACCTGGGCCGGGGGATCCGGCTGGGCCTGGGTTTCCTGCTGGACCGGGGGATCCGGCTGGGCCGGCGGGTCCGGTTGGGCCGGTGGATCCGGCTGGGCCGGTGGATCCGGCTGGGCCGGCGGATCCGGATTGGCCGGCGGGTCCGGGTTGGCCGGCGGATCCGGATTGGCCGGCGGGTCCGGCTGGGCCACGGGGCTTACCTCCACCCAGGTGACCGGCGCCTGGCTGAAGATGCCGCCGCATTTGGGGCAGGCGAAGCCGTGGATATTCCCGATCCATCCGTCCCGGACCTCCTGGCGGAGCACCACGGAAACGGCTTCCACTTCCTCATCGCAGGAATCGCACTGAATGGTCAGCGCCCCGGCGGGAAGCAGCCACAGAAGGCAAAGAACCGTCGCCAACAGGACGGCAAAAAAACCGGCTTTCCTCTTTTTCATTTTCATTCCTCCATGCAGGGGGCTTTTTTTCATTTTCCTATATTTTCCTTCCTCCGTCAATGCACAACATCTGGTGGAGAGACGGGCTCGGTTGTCACGAAATCGGGGATGTGTTATAATCGCGCCGGAA
>CAMHSI010000058.1 GCA_946187775.1 uncultured Clostridia bacterium | reverse complement strand
CGCTGGGTGGCGGGGCCGGCCTTGCCGTCCACCGTCAGGTTGTTGTTGCTCTGGAAGGCCATCACCGCCGCCTCTGTGGAGGCGCCGAACTTGCCGTCCGTGTATCCCGGGCTGTAGCCCAGGCTCTGCAGCTTGTTCTGCAGCCGGCGCACCGCGTCGCCTTCCGATCCGAACTGCAGCGTCTCGTATCCCGTGGAGGCGATACCGGAGGTATCCCGTCCGCCGGAATTGCTGCTGTTGATGTTGGCCGCGTTGCCGCTGGCCCGGTTGGAGGTACCGTCGTACAGCTTGCTCTGGGTGGCGGTGCCGGCCTTGCCGTCCGCCGTCAGGTTGTTGTTCTGCTGGAAGGCCATCACCGCCGCCTGGGTGGCCACGCCGAATTTGCCGTCCGCGCTCCCCGCCAGGTAGCCCAGGGCCTGCAGCCGCTGCTGCAGCCGCACAACCTCGGAGCCCTCGCTGCCGAATTCCAGGGTGGCCACCGCGTTGGCCGCCGCCGGGGTCTTGCTCCGGGCCGCCCCGGAGGAGTACAGGGCCCGCAGGGTGGCCGGCCCGGCCACGCCGTCGGTATAGATGCCGCTGGTCGCGTCCTGGAAGGCCCGCAGCGCCGTCTCCGTCGCCAGGTCGAAGCTGCCCGTCACCTTTCCGCTCAGCCAGCCCAGCTCAATCAGCCGCCGCTGCAGCGTCTCCACCCGGCTTCCCGTGTTCCCCAGCCGCAGGTAGTATTCCTTCGTCAGGTTCGGGGTGGCCGTAGGCCGGGTCGTGGGCTTGGCTGTAGCGTAATTCTTGGGCACCGCCGTGGCGTGGGCCTGCTTGTAGGTCTTGGCGTTCTTGTCGTTGAGCTTCTTCAGCGTCTGCTCGCCAACCTTGCCGTCCGCCGTCAGGCCGTTGGCCTTCTGGAATTCCTTGATGGCCTTGTCCGTGGCGGCGCCGAAGTCGCCGTCAATGGATCCGGTGTAGTAGCCCAGCTCCTTCAGCCGCCGCTGCACCGTGCGCACCGCTTCTCCCGTGAAGCCCAGCCGCATGGTCAGGGGCGTGGGGCTGGGGGTGGCCACCGCCGGCGTCGTCGGCGCCAGCAGCGTGGGCGTCCCCGTCACCGTCTGGATCACGCCGGTGCCCGCTCCGTTGGTGGCAGAAGGATCCGCCGTGGCAAACACGATGGTTCCCCCCGTGGGTACGGCCGTAGGCACGGTTCCTGTGCCGGTGTTGCCCCAGTTGTTCCAGTTGTTGGTCCCGTCCGGGGCCGGGGTGGGGGTGGCCGTTGCCACCGGGAAGATATTCTGTCCCTGGTTGCCCGGATCCGGGGTTTCCACCGTCACCGTGTCCGGCGTCATGGTCACCGTGGCCGTGGGAGCCAGCGTCGGGAAGGGCAGGATGTTCCCCCCGTTGGTGGCCCCGCCGTTGTTCACGTCGTCCGGCGCCTGGTAGCATCCCGTCAGCACCAGGCACAGGGCCAGGGCCGCCGCCAGCATCATGATCTTAATGCTTCTCTTCATTCTTATCCACCTCCGTTATTCAGACGGAAATAATTCTTCAAAGGTTCCGTAGTGATCCTTCGTGTACCATACCCGGCCGTCATTGGAGAACACAATCCGTTCCCCGTTCCGCTTCCCCCCGGTGTAGTTCACGTCGCATTCGGTGAACTTCCTGCCCTTGGCCCGGGGCAGCTGCCCCTCGTAGTTCCCGAACCGGTCTCCCCCGATGCTCATCCCCGGGGCCACGTCGCTGACGTAGTTCCGGCTGCTGTCCCATCCCAGGGCCTGGGCCTCTGCCTTGGTAATGAAGTTCGGCGGCAGCTCCCCGTGCCTGAACAGGTAGTCCGCAATCCCCTGGGGATCGGTAATGGGCCCCGCCTGTTCCGTCGCCTCCGGGGCCTTCGTCACTTCCGGGGCCTTGGTGCCCCCCCCCATACAGCCGCTTGCCAGCAGCCCCGCCAGCAGCAGGGCCAGCGCCAGGGCAATCCATCGAATCCTTCTCATCCGCTCCCGCGCCCCTCCCGGGGCGCCTCCTGTCCTCATTTGTGGTATCGGGCTCCCGCCAGGATCATCTCCGCCCGGTACAGCTGCTCCAGCAGCATCACCCGGGCCAGCTGGTGGGGAAAGGTCATCCGGCTCATGGAGATCTCCTCGTCCGCCCGCGCAAGCACGTTCTGTCCCAGTCCCAGGCTTCCGCCGATGAGGAACACGGTCCTTCCCGCGCCGCTGTTCCTGAGGTCCTGCAGGTGTGCCGCCAGCTCCGGGGAGTCCATCTGCCGCCCGGGAATCGTCAGGGCGATCACCCGGTCCCCCGGGCGGATCCGGGAAAGCAGCGCTTCCCCTTCCTTCGCCTTCACCTGCTCCTCCAGGGCGGGGCTCCCCACCGCCTCCGGCAGGTCCGCCACCTCGGCCTCCTCGTATTTTCCGTATCGGCCCAGCCGCTTCAGGTACTCGTCCGCCATCTGCCGGTAGGCCTTTTCCTTCATTTTGCCCACGCACAGGATCAGCGTGCTCATTTCTTCCGCTCCGGCAGGCTGTCCCGCTCAATCAGCACCCAGTCCATCCGGGTGCTTTCCTCCCGCTCCCCGGCGATCATCCGCAGGATCTTCCGGGCCGCCAGGGCGCCCAGCTCGTCCTTCGGGTGCCCCAGGGTGGTCAGCGCCGGCTGCAGCATCGCCGAGAAGGTGGCGTTGTCAAATCCGATGATCCCCAGCTGCCCGGGAATTTTGACGCCCATCTCCTGCAGCTTCGCCATAAACTGGGCGGCGAAGATGTCGTTGTAGCTCACCAGGCAGTCCGCCTCGCCCCCGGAGAGCACCTCCAGCAGCGCCTTCCCCTTGGGGGAGTCTGCCAGGTTGTTCCGCTCCTCCGTGCTGAAGCACAGCAGCCGCTTCTCCGGCACCTCCAGGTTGTGGGCGTGGATCTCGTCCAGGAAGCCGTTCAGCCGCTCCGTGCCCTGCAGGTCGTCGGTCTTGAACAGCCCCGCCAGCCGGGTGTATCCCTTTTCAATGGCCGCCCGGGCTGCCATCCGGCCCCCCCGGTAGTCGTCCATCACCACGTGGGGAATGTGCTCCATTCCCGGGTAGTATCCGTTCACAAACAGCACCGGGATGTTCCGCTGGGCAAACCGGTCCAGCACGTCCCGGTTGGGGGTTTCCTTCGCCGTGCGGCTGCCCTCGATGATCAGCCCGTCCACCGGCTCCTCCAGCATCCGCTCCAGGATGTTCCGCTCCGTCTTCACGTCGTTATACATGGCGCTCAGGCTCATCACGGCGCCGTTCTGGTTCAGCACGGATTCCATGCCCTGGGCGATGGAGGGAAAAATATAGTCGGTAATAAAGGTGGTAATCACCCCGACGTGGATGATGCCCTGCCGCCGCCGCGGCCCGTGCCGCACATAGGTGCCGCTGCCCCGGCGCCGGTCCACCAGGCCGTCCGCCTCCAGCAGGGAGATGGCCTGCCGGATGGTCTGTCGGGATACGTCAAAACGCATCCGGAGCTCTTCCTCCGTCATCAGCGTCTGTCCGTCCCGGAAAATGCCCTCGGCAATCTCCTGCCGCAGCGTATCTGCAACCTGCAGGTACTTCGGCTGTTCAGCCATGGCAAACACATCCCTTCTTCGCAAGGTTGTCCCCATTGTAACAGACAAATCCCCCTTTTTCAATAGAAGAAGCCCAAAAAGTACGAACAAGTATTCTTCCCCTTGCCACGCCCATTCCCCGGGGATATAATATCTGTAAGTTTTTTCCGGGCTCCGGCCCTTTTCCGGGCCCGGCGGGAAGGAGAAATTCCTTGAAAAAATCCGTAAGAACCCTTCTGGCCGTCCTGGCCGTCCTGGTGCTGCTGGCGCTGGCCGCCGGGGCGGTGCTCTTTGTCCGCCATGAAAAGGCCCAGTCCGCCCGGTTTGCGGAGCTCTCCCAGTCCCTTTTCCGCCTGCAGGAGGAAAACGCCCGCCTGGCGGAGGTGGCCGGCGGGGAGGAAACCGCCCGCATCCTGCAGGAGCTGGATTCCCGCGTCACCCGCCTGGAAACCGCGGCGGAATACGCCGCGGCAGATTACGCTTACCTGGCCGTAGGCAACAGCATCACCATGCACCCGGTGAATGAGGTCTGGCCCCAGGCCGCGGGCATGGCCGCCTCTTCGAAGGAAAAGGATTTTGTCCACCTGGTGGCGTCTGCCCTTTCGCAAACAGAAGGCAAGGTCGCCCTGGAAGCGGTTTATTTTTACGAATGGGAAACCGGCGCCCCGGATCGGGCGGCCAAGCTCACAATGCTGGAGCCCTACCTGGATCCCCGGCTCCGGCTCATCACCCTCCAGCTGGGGGAAAACGTTACGGATAAAACCACCTTTGAGGCCGATTTCACGGAACTGATCCGCTTTCTCCGGGAAAAGGCCCCGGAGGCCCGGATCCTGGTCATTGACAATTTCTTCCCGGATCCGGAGATGACGGAAATGAAAAAGGCCGCCGCCGCGTCCGCCGGCGTCCCCTTTGTGTCCCTGGCCGCCCTGCAGGGGGATCCCTCCCTGAAGGCCGGCACCGGGGCCCCGGTCTATGACGAGGCGGGAAATTCCCATGCCATCTCCCATCCCGATGTGGCCCGGCATCCCGGGGATGAGGGCATGCGCCGCATTGCGGAGGCGGTACTGGAGGCGGTGAAGGAACCATGAGCAATCCCGTAAAGACGGCCACGCCCCGCCGCTCCGGCCTGGAGCTCCTTCGGGTCCTGGCCATGCTGGGCATCATCGCCCATCATTATGTGGTCAATTCCGGCCTGGCGGCAGCGGATGGGCCCATCCTGGCGGATCCCCTGTCCCCCAAAGCCCTGCTCCATCTCTTCGCCGGCGCCTGGGGAAAAACAGGCGTCAACATCTTTGTCCTCATCAGCGCGTATTTTCTCTGTGAAAAGGGCATTTCCCCGCGCAAATTCCTGAAGCTCCTGGCGGAATACCTGTTCTACCGGGTGGGTATCGCCCTCCTCTTCTGGATCTCCGGCTATGAGCCCTTTTCCGTAACCGCCCTGGCGGATGTCCTGCTCCCGGTGCGCTATTTGCAGGATTCCTTCTTCAGCGGCTACCTGGTGTGGTACCTGTCGGTGCCCTTCCTGAACCTCCTGGCCCATCGGATGACGGAAAAACAGCACCTGCGTCTCCTGGCGCTGCTGGGCTTTGCCTATGTGTTCCTGGGCACCCTCCGGCCCTTCTTCGGGGTCACCATGAATTATTTCTCCTGGTTTGTGGTGCTGTATTTCCTGGCGTCCTTCCTGCGGCTCCATCCCCGGAAGCTTTTCACAGGCACAAAGCGCTGGGGCATCCTCTCCGCCGCCTGCGTCCTGTGCTGCCTCCTGGCGGTGGCGGCCTGCGCCTTTGTCAGCAAGCGGATTCAGAAGCCTTATTTCTTTGTCCTGGTCACGGATGCCAACACCCTGCTGGCCGTGGTCACCTCCCTATCCCTGTTCCTTTTCTTCAACCAGCTGAACCTGAAGCCAAATCGCTTCATCAACGGCGCCGCCGCCGTTTCCTTCGGCGTTTTCTGCATCCATGCCCACAGCGATACCATGCGCCGCTGGCTCTGGGGGGATCTGCTGCAGGTCACCGCTTCCTATTCTTCCTCCCGGGCCCTGTGGCTCCTGCCTGCGGCGGTGCTGGGGATCTACCTGGTCTGCGGAGCCGTCGACTGGCTCCGGGCCCGCTTCCTGGAGCGGCCCTTCCTGGCTGCCCTGGACAGGAGGCTGCCGGCCGTAACCGCCCGCTTCCGGAAGTGGGAAGACCGTATCACCGGAACAAAATAACGCAAAAAAAGGAGCCTGCCCCATGCCGTCCCTTCAGCCTTATTCCCCTGCCCTGGATTATTCCTACGCCCCCGGCATCTTCCCCTCCGTGGAGTGCCTGCTCCACCGGCCCGCTTCCGTGCGCCGGCTGCTGGTTCATTCCGCATCAGGGGACCGGGAGGGCATTTCCCGCCTGGTTTCCCTGGCGGAAGACTTGGGCGTCCGGGTGGAGGAGGCGGACCGGGCCCTTTCCCGCATCAGCGGCAAGGAAAACTGCTACGCCGCCGCCGTTTTCGCCAAGTTCCGGGACGGTCTCCTGCCGGAAAAGCCCCATGTGGTCCTCCATCATCCCGGGGACGCCGGCAACGCCGGCACCATCCTGCGCACCGCCCTGGGCCTGGGGGTGGAGGATATCGCCCTCATCCGCCCCTGCGTGGATGTTTTCGATCCCCGCACCGTCCGGGCCAGCATGGGCAGCCTCTTCTCCCTCCGGGTCCGGGTGTACAATTCCTTTGAAGAATACCGGGCGGAATTCCCCGCCCGTCCCCTGTTTCCCTTCATGCTGGACGCCTCGGTTCCCCTGGGGGAAATCCCGTCGGTTCCCCCCTGCTGGACCCTGGTCTTCGGCAACGAGGGCACCGGCCTGCCGGCTGAATTCGCCTCCCTGGGGCAGCCCGTCCGCATCGAGAGCAATGAGAAGGTGGATTCCCTGAACCTGGCCGTGGCTGCCGCCATCGGCATCTATACCTTCACCCGCCTGCCCGCCGTTTGACAGGGCCCTCCCGCCGCCGTATACTGAACCGGTTCCCCGCCTCCCGCGGGGATTCCGCAAAAAGAAGGAGCGGGCCGCCCCGCGGCTCCGGGTATTGCCGTATGAATGATGAAGCAAAGCGCCCTTCCCGCCTGGGGGAGGTCATCCGTTTCCTGGCCGCCGGCGCCGCCGGCTTTGTGGTGGAGATGGGCGCCCTTATCCTCCTGAAGGAAAAAGCCGGGCTGGATACCCTGGTGGCCGCCCCCCTGGCTTTCCTCCTCTCCGTCCTGGTCAATTACCTCATCTGTGTCTTCTGGGTCTGGCCCGGCTCCCGGGAGCAAAGCCGCGCCGCGCGCCTGGCCTTTTTCCTCACCAGCGCCGTGGGCCTTTTGCTCAATGAGCTGTTCATGTTCCTCTTCCGGGTCCTCTGGGGGGAGGAGGCGGTGCTCTTCACCCTCTTCTCCTTCGCCGTCAGCCTGTATATGCTCAACAAGGTCCTGTCCACCTGCCTGGTCATGGTCTGGAATTACTTCACCAAGCGGCGGATCCTCACCCGTAAATCCTGATTGAAACCGGAGGCATGTCCCATGAAAGCGCTGATCCTGAATTCCGGCCTGGGCTCCCGCATGGGGGACCTTACCCGGGAGCATCCCAAGGCCATGACGGAGATCGCCCCGGGGGAAACCATCGTCTCCCGCCAGCTGCGGCTCCTGTCCGCCGCCGGCGTCCGGCAGGTGGTCATGACCACCGGTATTTTTGAAACCGTCCTCCGGGACTATTGCGAAAGCCTCGCCCTCCCCCTGGACATTGAGTATGTAAACAATCCCATCTCCCGGGAAACCAATTATATCTATTCCATCTATCTTGCCCGGGAGCTCCTGCGGGGGGATCTCCTCCTGATGCACGGGGACCTGGTATTCGCAGAAAGCGTCCTCCGGGATGTCCTTGGGGCCGACACCTCCGTCATGGCCGTGTCCTCCTCTCTTCCCCTGCCGGAGAAGGATTTCAAGGCCGTCCTGGAGGGCGGCTCCGCGGGAGACGTCTCCGGCCGCCTCATCACCAGGGTGGGCATTGAGTTTTTCGAGGGCGCCGTCGCCGCCCAGCCCCTGTATTTCCTCCGGGAGGCAGGATGGCTGAAATGGCTGGAGGCCATCGGCGCCTTCTGCGCCGCCGGCAATGTGAAGGTCTATGCCGAAAGCGCCCTGAACACCCTGGAAGGCGCCGCCGGCGTCCGGGCCCTGGATGTAAAGGACCGCCTCTGTGCCGAGATCGATACCCCGGAGGATCTTGCCCGGGTTTCCGCCCTGCTGCGGAAGGAATAAAGGAGGGCTCCCCATGTACGTCTACTGCCTCTTCTGCCGCACCCAGCGGTGCACCCGGATTGCCCAGCTGCTGGAGATCCGGGGCGCGGACCGGGCCTTTTCCCCGAAAATCCTTTCCCATCTCCGCAAGGAGGGGGTCAACCTGACCCGGGAGCGGGACCTG
The DNA here is from genome assembly GCA_946187775.1 of uncultured Clostridia bacterium. GTDB lineage: Bacteria > Bacillota > Clostridia > Christensenellales > Aristaeellaceae > Aristaeella. The sequence goes on along the minus strand of CAMHSI010000058.1, from coordinate 2,766 downwards.
CTTCCCGGCTATGTCTTCATCTTCAATGAGGAGCGCCTGGTCACCTTCGATCTCTTCGCCGGTATCGACGGCATCATCCACCGGGTGGGCCGCAATGAGGACGGCTATGAGCTGGAGGGCCCGGACCGGGATTTCGCCCTGAACCTGTATGAGAAGGACGGCCTGGTGGGCGCCATGAAGCTGGTGAAGGTGGGGGACACCGTCCGCCTGGAGGACAATCTCTTCGAGGGCAGCGAGGGCGTCGTCACCAAGGTGGATTACCGCAAGGAGCGGGCCCGGGTGGATTTCCGGTTTGAAAACAACGCCTGCCATACCTGGATCGCCCTGGACGGCATCCGGAAATAACCCCGTTTTTCCCCGTCCCGCAGGCCCCGGCCGCCTGTATTCATTGACAAAAACCGCCCTGCTGTGATACCATGCAGGGCGGTATGTAGTTTCCTGAAAAGTTTACAATTTCGGAAGAAGGAGATGACCCCATTTGAAAAAGCTGATTGCCCTGGTACTGGCCCTGGCCGTGATCCTGTCCTGTGTTTCCGCCCTGGCGGATTATAAAGGCGCCACTGTCGTCAATATGAAGGAACAGCGCAGCATCACCACCCAGCCCGCCGGTGAGAACCCCGTGGAAGAGGGCTGCAGCCCCGTCACCGGCAAGCCCCTGGTGGAGCAGCTGGACCGCGTGGAAGACGGGTTCCTCGGCATGGCCGTCACCGGTGAGTACTGCCCCGTGCTCGTGCAGCACTGCGGCGTCTGCAACGGCATCGGCATCGGCGCCCCCTGGTACGGAAGCTTTATGGACGTGCTGTATGAGCTTCCCAAGGCCTATGTCGGCAACACCCGCTATATGATGCTTTACAACGATATCCATCCCACCTGGGTCGGCGCCTCCCGGAGCACCCGCGTGGGCTACCTCTGGGTTCGCCAGGAGTGGGGCGCTCCCTACTTCTATATCGGCTCCCAGTCCGATTCCTGGCCCGGCATGTGGGATACCAATGTGGATCACGCCATCCAGAAGCTGGGCCTCGTCAGCCCCATCAATAACACGGCTCCCCTGGAAGACCGGGTGCTCTTCGACGGGATCGTCAGCATGGGCCGCGCCTGGAACGGCCCCCGCTACCGCATCGACGATCCCAACATGGGAAACAACTGCAACCTCGTCTGGAATCTTCCCCAGGAAGACCTGCAGGTCATCGGCACCGGCCGCACCTATAAGAACCACGCCTGGAAGTTCGCTGACGGCCTGCCCGAGGGCGGCGACGATGCCAACATCATCTATGTCATGTACAAGAATGACAAGGCCATGTCCGGCAACCTCAGCAACCCGAATTCCCTGTACTATTTCAACAGCTTCTTCGAGTATGAGCCGGATGAGAACGTCTATTACCGCTACATGATCACCGACCTGGAGAATCCCCTGGACAACCCCAAGCCCTTCGTGGAGCAGCGGGCGGAGAACGTGGTCGTTTCCGATGAGAAGGATCACAAGATCAAGTGCGACCGGGTGGAAGGCGATGCCATCACCTTCTCCAACCTGATCCTCCAGTTCGTGGAAGACAAGTGGCCCTCCGGCGAATGCCCCTATCCGATCCTCACCGGTGAAGGCAATGCCGAGTTCTTCATGGGCGGCAAGCATTTCAAGGGCGTCTGGAAGCGCGAAACCTACGAGGACCGCACCGTGTTCTACGGCGAGGACGGCCAGGAAATCGCCCTCCAGCCCGGATCCACCTACATCGGTATCGTGGATTACAACGTCAAGGAGCGCGAAGTCCGCTACGAGTAATCAAAGCAGCCGCGCCTGCGGCGGGCCGGAAATGGCCAAATAAAATGGGGGCCGGCAGTTTCTGCCGGCCCCCTTGCTGTGTCCTTTTTTGATCCTTCTGTATGCTCTTTTTCCGGCTGCTTCATGCCTGGCCTGCAGCAAGCCCTTCCCGTTCTTTGGCTGTGTTACTGGGCCATCAGCGTCTGCAGGATCCCGTACTGCTCCAGGGTGTCCAGGATGCTCTGGATGCCGCTGGTGGGAACCGCTGCCACAAATTCGAGGGCCCCCGTGAGGAAGTAGTCCCGCACGCTGTTCACCAGCTCGCTCAGGCTCTGGTCACTGAGGGTGAAAACCCTGAAGTCCGTCACCACGTCGCCGATGTAGAAATCCAGGGGTTCACTCCGTTGCACCCGCTTCACCGTTCCTTCGCAGGACATCACCGGCGCCTCCCCGGCGCCTTCCGCCGGGTAGATCCCGATGCCCAGGTCCCCTGCCGCTTTGGTCTCTCCCGTCATCCGCAGGTGGAAGTTCGGCAGCAGGATGCCCTCGCAATCCGCCGTCCCCGTGAAGGACGCGTCGGAGTTGATTTCTTCCGGAAGGCCCTCCGCCGCCAGCTTCAGCTTCACCAGCGTGTCCGGCAGCCGGCCCTCCGTCTCCTCCTCCGGTTCGTAGGCCTCCCCGGCCTCTTCCTCGCTTTCGTATCCTCCCTCTTCCCATCCGCTGTTGGGCATGGACGGCCGTTCCCAGGCAATCTCCAGGGAGCAGTGGGTGCCCTTGTCCGTCTTCTCCCGCAGGATCCGGAAGGAGGGCACGTAGTATCCGCCGCAGGGCGGCGGCGTCAGGAAGCATTCATAGCCGTTGTCGTATGTCCGCTCCCCGAAGATCACGTCCCCGTTCTCGTTGGTACAGCGGATCCATTCCCCTTCCGATGCCACCGTCAGGCCCCCGTTTCCGGCAACCATCCCCAGCAGCTCCGGAATCATCGTCATTTCGCTTTCCAGCGACTCATA